>JAUMVT010000023.1 GCA_030529995.1 Clostridia bacterium | reverse complement strand
CATCACTATGGATTTTTCTTTTTAAGTGTCCAACTTCATTTTACAATCAACCACTCAAAAAAAATGAATTTTGACGAAAGAACCTTGCCCCTTGGGGGCATTTTTTCGTGTCCATCAAAAGAGCCCCGGAAATGCCCCTGTGAGCGCAGGGGACTTTTGACGTGGGATAATTGCACCAAGTAACCAGACAGGCCTATAACGGGCGTTTAACGGCGTTTAACGGCAGGGTTATGGATGCGGAAGGGAGGCGATGCGCATGGCGGAACAAACGGAGAATCTTTTGGCCTATCTGACAGGCCGTGATCAGCCAATCAAAGCAAAGTACCGGGAAGCCCGCAAAAGCTTCTGGAGCTATTGCAAGCTGATGAATCCGAGCTTTTTCCGGGAGGAACGACCCCATTTGCGGGAGCTGGCGGAGACACTGCAGGCACTGGAAGAAGGAACACTGCGTGCCCCGGACGGCAGCGTATGCCGGCGCCTTGCTATTTCCGAGCCGCCCCGGCACGGCAAGAGCTACACCATGACGCTGTTTAATCAGTGGTGCTTCGGCCGGAACCCGGAGGATCGGATCATCAATGTTTCGTACAATGAGACCTTATCCAGCCGCTTTTCCAAGGGCGTGCGGGACGGTATTGACGCAACGAAGATTGACCCCAGGTTTACGGTGTTCAATGACATTTTCCCCGGCGTTGCCATTAAGCACGGGGATGCAGCGGCACAGTTATGGAGCCTTGACGGAAGCTATTTTTCCTTCCTGGGTGCAGGCATGGGCGGCACGATCACCGGCGTGGGCTGCCGGAAGCTGATCATTGACGACCCCATCAAGAACCACATGGAGGCCTGCAATGATCAGGTGCTGGACGATCAATGGGAATACTACACCAACACGCTGCTCTCCCGTGTGGAGGAAGGCGGCATGATCATTGTCATTATGACCCGGTGGAATACACGAGACCTGGTGGGGCGTGTGCTGGATGCAGAGCCGGAGAAATGGCATGTATTAAATCATCGAGCCTGTCTGGACGAAAAAACGGGGAAAATGCTGTGTCCGGCACTGCTGTCCTTTGCCAGCTGGAAGCAGAAGCAGGCACTGACCAGCCCGGATATTTTCCTTGCCAACTACCAAAATGAACCCATTGACGTGCAGGGACGGCTGTATGACGGCTTTACGCTTTACGATGAACTGCCTGCCGCAAGGCTGCCGGTGGTGGCCTATGTGGACACGGCAGACACCGGCGCAGACTATCTGTGTGCGGTAACGGCGGCACGGCATGAAGGCGAAGGATACCTGATTGACGCCTATTACAGCGATGAGGCCATGGAGGTCACGGAGCTGGCCGTGGCACGGATGCTGTACGAAAACGGGGTAAACGAGTGCTACATCGAGAGCAACAACGGCGGCCGAGGGTTTGCACGGAACGTGGAGCGGCTCCTATGGGAAAAGTACCGCTGGCGGCGGACAACCGTCATTTGGGTGAACCAGCACCAGAATAAAATGGCGCGAATTATGACGGAAAGCGCCTACGTTAGCCGCCATCTGAAAATGCCTGCGGACTGGGCAACACGGTGGCCGGGATATTACAACGCCATGCGGAGCTTCCAGCGCAAGGGGAAGAATCTGCACGATGATGCGCCGGACGCAACCACGGGACTGGCGGAAGTATTGCAGCGTGGTGCGGCGATGCGTAAAAGATTCTTTACGGGAAGGGGTGCCAGGTAAATGCAAAGCTGGCTTCAAACGAGGGTCTGCCAGGAACTGGGTCAGGAATATGGGATGCAGCTGTGGCGGGACCAGCAGGAAATCATCCGGCTCTACGCCTTTTACGAGGGGCCTGGGCAGATGTGGCCTACCCCTGTGGGGCTGGATTATACGCCCAACAAGACCCTGATCAACCACACCAAGCGGCTGATCGGCAAGGTGGCAGGGTTCATGTTCGGGCGAAGCCCGGAAATTACACTCCAGCCCATTGGGGATGAGGAAGCCAACGCTCAGCGTGTGGCGGAACTGGAGCAGCACGTGCGCAATATCTTGGAGGCAAACCGATGGCACAAGCGGCTGCTGGATGCCGGACGGGACTGCTTTGTGGGCAAGCGGGTAGCCCTGAAGGTTGCCGCACGGGACGGGAAGATCATCATCCGCTTCCGCCCGTCCGTGGAATTCTTCCATGATGTGACGCTGGACGATGAAGAGCAGCTGAGTCGCATCATTTTCGCTTACGGCATGAACGAGTGCAAGGAGCCGGAGAATCAGCGCATCTGGGTGCAATCCTGGCGCATGGAGCAGGGGCACTGCCTCCTGCGGGAGGGCGTCTATAACGGCTACGGCACGGCGATGAGCGAGGAAATCCGGGACGCAGATACGGGGCTAGACAGCCTGCCTGCCTATGTGATCCTCAACGAGGGCATGACATCGGATGTGCTGGGCAACAGTGACGTGCAGCAAATGAAAGAGCTGCAGAACAACTATAATCGCCTGGTATCCGATGACATGGATGCGCTCAAATTCAACATGTTCCCCCAAACCGTGTTCACCGATGCCAGCGAGGACAGCATGGCCGCCGTGAAGATTTCCCCCGGTGCATTGCTGGATTTGCAGACCGACCCTGCCAAGCCGGACGCACAGGCCAAGGTGGCCAAGCTGGAGAGCAGCTTCCAATACTCGCAGCGGTATCAGAAGAGCAAAGATGACCTGCTCAAGGATATGTACGCCCTGGAGAGCTGCCCCCAGGTAACGGAAGAATACCTGAAGACGGCAGGCATCAGCGGCAAAGCCATCCGTGCCATGTACTGGGACCTGCAATGCCGGTGCGAAGAGCGATGGGCTGAATGGGACAGTGCGCTGCAATGGCTGGTGCGGCAGATCGTCATTCAGGAGAAGGCGGCAGGCATCTGCGACTGGACGGGATGCGACTACGTGGTAAAGATTGAGCACCTTTATCCCATCACGGACGATGAGGACGAAGAACGCAAGCTGGACATGCAGGAAGTGAACGCACAGGTGCGTTCCCGGCGCAGTTATCTGGACAAGTGGCAGCCTGACGCAGACGCAGACGGGGAGCTGCGGCAGATGGCACTGGAAAGGCAGCAGCTGGAAGAGGCAAGCTATGGGACGGAGACAGGTGCCGGATTCCACCTGGTATGACGGCGCAATCCGGCATCAGCAACCTATCGGTAGACAGGAGCGGCGCAAGCAGCTCCTTTTTACATACACTTTTAGCAGGAGGTATGGCCATGGATGAAAGTACGATGCAGGCAACCGAAACCACCCAGGAACAGCTTGCACCTGAGCAGAGTGCAGCACCCGCCACGGTGGATCCGGCGGCAAGTGGCTCCATCGAACCGCAGGAGCCGGAGGGAGGAACCCTGCCGGAGAAGCCGCCGGCACAGCAGGAACAGGCACAGCCTGCCGAGGATCCTGCCGAGATGCTGTCCGCACTGACCAAGCGGGCGGCCGAAGCGGAGCTGAAAGCTGCCGCAGCACTGGCAGGCATTCCGGCGGACAAGCTGCCCTATGCCCTGCGCATGTGCGATCAGGCTGCGCTGTGCGCACAGGATGCGGACATGACGGCACTGGCGAAGGAACAGATCGCAGCGGTGCTGCGGGATGTGCCGGAGCTCATGGGGCATGCGGGAAGCCTGCCCGGCAGCCTGGGCGACCATAAGCGCACGGGTGCAGCCCCCAGCGCAGAGGACGAGGCAAGAACCATCTTTTCCAAGTACCTGAAGTAAGGAGGACATTGATATGCCTAACAACATTTCCTACGCAACCATCTTTCAGACGGAACTGGACAAGGCGTTCGAACAGAGCGCCATGACCGGCTGGATGGACGGCAATGCCGGGCTGGTGAAGTACAGCGGCGGCAGCGAAATCAAGATTCCCACCATGAGCCTGGACGGACTGGGCAACTACGACCGGGACGAAGGCTACCCTGACGGCGCGGTCACGTTGAGCTACCAGACCCTGACCATGACCCAGGATCGCGGCCGCCGCTTTTATCTGGACGCCATGGACGTGGACGAGAGCAACTTCGTGGCCACGGCCGGGGCGGTGATGGGGGAATTCCAGCGGCTGAAGGTGGTGCCGGAGGTGGACGCCTATCGTATGGCGGCACTGTGCACCGCCGCCGGGGACAACGTAACCGGTTACACCCCGGCTGCCAGCTCCATCCTGAGCAAGCTGCAGGACGATATTGCCGCCGTGCAGGATCGGATCGGGGCTGACGTGCCCCTGTACATCCACATTTCCAGCACGGCAAAGGCTATGCTGGAAAAGTCCACGGAAATTTCCCGCCGGCTGGATGTGGCGGACTTTGTCCGGGGCGAGATGCACACCAAGGTAAAGTCCCTGGACGGCCACCTGCTGCTGCCGATGCCCAGCGGGCGGATGTACTCGGAAATCACCCTCTACGACGGCCGGACGGCCTCCGACGGCACCACCCCCAACCAGCAGGTGGGCGGCTACGTAAAGGCTGCCACCGGCACGGATATTAACTGGATTGTGGTGGCGGCCACCGCCCCCATCGGCGTATGCAAGACGGATACGGTGCGCGTATTTGACCCCATGACCACCCAGCGTGCCAACGCCTGGCAGATCGACTACCACAAGTATCACGACTGCTGGGTGCCGGACGCCCGCAAGGCTGGCATTCAGGCCAATCTGACCCCCCTCGGCAAGTAAGCGCAAGCTGAATAGGCAAGGGAGGAGGCGAAGCCATTGACCAATCTGGAGCGGCTGAAGCTGCTGACTGACGAGCGGGATGGGACGGCAGACTGTCCCATCCCCCGCATGTTTACCGATGAGGAACTGGAGGCACTGCTGACGCTGCATGACGGGCAGGTGGAGAAATGCGCCTACGATGTGCTACTCCGCAAGGCGGAGAACACCGCCATCACCCTGCCCAACGGCATAACATTGCCGGATCAGTCGGCACATTACCTGCGCCGGGCAGCCCAACTGCGCCCCATTCGCACCCGCAACGCCTGCCGGGCAGACGACCTATCGCCCAAGCAGGATGACGGGGAGCATACCACCACCGGCGGTTGATGCTCCCCCATCGGGAAAACGCCAAAACCAATGACCGCACCCAAGGGGGAAGGCAAGATGAACAGCTACCAGCTGACCAACCTGCGGCGGCAGGTAATCCGTGCACTGAAAATTGCAGGGGCAACGGCCTGCACGGTGACGCACACACAGCGGGATGCCAACGGCATGCCCACAGGCCAGGAAACCGAGGTGGCGCAGCTGTACGGCTTACGCTACCAGCGCACCAGTCAGCTGGGGGATCTGCTGCAGATTGCCATGCCCGGGGTGATGGAGAGCGGCAGCGGAAGCTGGCGATGGATTGGGGTAAAGCTTCACGGGACAGCGCCTCAGGCAGGGGATACGCTGCACTGCCAGGAGGCGGAAACCATGCGGATTGCCGGCATGCAGGAGAACCTGGGCATCATGCAGATGACCCTGGGATAAGGAGGCGAAGGACCATGAGCGGCATCCGTGTGGATGTGAATCAGGCACTGCGGCAATTGACCCAGGTGGAACAGCGAACCCTCAGTGCCTGCGTGACCTATGGTCAGGCGGCGGCAAACAAAATGGTCAAGACAGCCAAGCAAACCCGTCCCTGGACAGACCACACCCATTTGGCCAAGAACAGCCTGAACGGCGGTGCAAGCAAGGCTGGCGCCGGCAGGGTGCGCATCGAGCTGGCGCACGGCATCCACTATGGCGTGTACCTGGAACTTAAACGCTTCCGGCACAAAGGCAACCTGGCCATTGTGTTTCCCACGGTGAAAAAGATGGCTCCGGAGATTATCCAGGGCTGGGGCAATGTGATCCGGAGAGGAGGTGCATAATCCATGCTCGACCGGATCAAGGCACTGCTGCGCTCTGGCGGGCTGACGGTGTACGACAGTGCAGAAAAGGTGGGCGAGTGCAAAGCTCCCTACGTGGTGGCATACGACCATGGCTTTGAAGCTCAGGCAGGCACCAAAGGACTGCTGGGCAGGCATGTATACGAGGTGGTGTGCCTGACGCCCTATGCAGATGTGGACGGCCTGCCCCGGCTGGAAAGCCAGGTGCGCTCCCTGCTGGCAGACGTTTCCGGCCTGCGGCTGTCCGCTACAGGCGGCACGGGCGTTGAGCAAACCTACCAGGCTCGAGCCCTTGCCATCACGTACACGGTGTGCGAGGGGGCACTGTGAGCCACGTGTCCCCTACCCTGGCGATGAACGTAAACGTAACTGACAACACGACAAGAACAAGTGAGGAGGCAAATCTATGTCGGAAACGACCCCTACCTTGGAGCTGCTGAAGAACGGCGTCTCCATTACGGACATTGAGGCTGTGGTGATCAAGACGGCCTCGGCAGCCTACATGATTAAGACGGGCACTGAAGCCAGCATGAAAGCCCGGGTAGACTCTGGCGAGAAAAAGGTACTGCGCAAGCGCAACACGCTCTTGGCGCAGAACAACACCGCCGACCTGATCATGGGCTACGATATTGAGCTGACCGACCTACTGACCCACTATGAGGTGGTAGCACTGCTGGAAGGCGGCACGGTCATCAAGGATACCGAAGGTGCCGTAACGGGCTATACCGGCCCTGTGGCGGGCAACGAAGTGACCCTGACGCCCTTCACGCTGGAAGTCTACTGCGCCAACCGGGGTACCAACAACAAGGTGCTGGACTACCGCCGCTTTACCTACGACAACTGCACGGGCAAGAGCCCTGTGGAGTGGTCGGTGAAGGACGGGGATTTTTTGACCCCCAAGTACGTCATTGAGTCCTGCCCTGATCCCGGCGAATCGCCCATGACGGTGGAAACCGTGACGGCACTGCCTACGGCGTAACCGTGACAAGCTGCCCGGGGAGCGGCTCGAACGCTTTCCGGGCACGCTTTCCAAAAGATGGACAAGGATCATCATCTGATGAACAAAAAAGGGAGGAGCGACCTCAAATGAGTGAAATGGCAAAGGAAAACCTTGAACAATTCGGTGCGAATTATGACCCGCTGGCAGATGCAGTGGCACGCTCGGGAGAGCAGTATGTGGAGCTGCCGGGATGGGGCGACGGCAAGCCTTGGCGAGCCAAGCTGCGCAGGGTGTCCCTGATGAATCTGGCGATCAAGGGTGCGATCCCCAATCCGCTGATGGCAGCGGTGCAGAGCCTGTACACCACAGGCACCACCGGCGCAGACCTGAAAACCTCGGCGGAAACCATGCGCCTGATGGCTGATGCCGTGCTGGTGGAACCTACGCTGACGCAGCTGGATGAGGCAGGGGTGGTGCTGACGGACATGCAGCTTACTGCCCTGTATCTTTATGGGCAGCGGGGACCGGAGGCACTGGCTCCCTTTCGCTCGGCGGCCGCAGTTTCTAACCGTGTGCCGCATGGCAAAGCTGTACGGGACGAGACCAAGTAAAATCATGGACGTTCATGACCCCTACACCGCCTTTTGCCTGGACGAGGCCGGAGCCTGGCTTCTGAGCCAAAAAGAGCCGCCTGCCTATGGGGGCAAAAAGGCAAGCGTCAACAATCCCAAGCTATTGGCTGCCCTGACACAGCTGGGCGGTGCAACAATCAAGACATAAGCCATGCGGCCATGTGCCGGATGCACCATAACAGACAAGGAGACGGAGCACCATGTATGACTGGATTTCGCTGGACGGCAAGCGTTCGGACACCATGACCGGGCTCATCGTTATGACCTATACGCCCCTGTACCTGCCTGCACGCAGCAGGGAAGAAACGGTGCTGCCCGGCCGCCTGACGGCCATTACCCAGTCTGCATGGCAGCAGGAGCCTGCGGACATCCCCGTCACCCTGGCGGTGGTGGGGGCAGGGCAGGCGCAGGTGGATCAGGCCATCCGGGAGGATGTGCTGCCCTGGCTGTACAACGCCACCCGTCTGACACTGGATAATGACCCGGATCACCATTACCGAGGGGCTGTTACCAAGGTGGAACTGCAAGCGGACGAAAACCGCTGGGTGGAATTGCAGGTCACGTTTCGCTGCAATCCGCCATGCCGCTTGCAGTTGCTCAGCGGACAGGATGGCTGGTATCCTGCGGCGGATGTGCCGATTCCCCAACAGATCACGGCAGAGAATGCCACTGTATCTGGCAGCTTTACGGCGGCCGGATGGCTGGATGAAATCGCCTATCCCGGGCTGGACACAGCGGAGACCTACCTGATGGTGACGGGTTCCTGGCAGACGCTGAAGCTGGGAGATACCTTCGAAGTGCTTCAGGCAGCCGAGGATGCCACCTTATACATGGACGCAGAAAATGATCAGGTGTGGATGTGCGAAGAGGACGGCACGGAAATCAACTGGATGGGGGCAACCTCAGGGGAAATGCCGGAGATAGGACCAGAGAAACGCCAACTGTACGTGGGCGGAGAAAATATCAACGTGACCGTGCGGATGCTGGTCATTGCACGGGGGTAAGCGCTCCCCGGCACCGGCAAGAGGAGGAGACGCTGTATGTTGAGGGTGTATGAAAAAGACCTGACGGCAACAGGCTTGCAGGCGGCACTGGCCACCGGCGGGCTTGGCTGCCTGACCTGGGTGCAGGAAGCCACGGTGCACCGGGTCATTAACGGGGACTGGTCGCTGACGCTAACCTATCCCCTGGATGCACCCGGGGCTGATCTGCTGCAAAGCGAGCGGCTGATCTGCTATGAGGACGAAACGGGGGATGCACAGCTATACCGCATCAGCCGCCGAAAGCCACGCACCACCCGGCAGGGGCGTGTGATCGAAATAGAGGCTCCGCACCTGTGCTACGACCTGAGCCACCGCTATATCACCAACATAGAGACCACGGAAGATGACCGCTACCCCGACGGCATCGATGCTAAAACGGCACTCACCCAGCTGCTGGAAGGTACAGGCTTTCAGGTGGGGGATGTTACGGTAGACGAAACCACGCTGGATTATCTGGACATCCTGCAGCAGGATGTGATGACCTGCCTGAAGGAGCAGTTGCTGGACAAGTGGGGCGGCGAATTGGCGTTTGACAACTTCACAATCCACCTGAAAGCATCCTTAGGAGAGGACAGACGGTATCCCATACGAGATGGGCGGAACATCGAGGAGATTACCGTCACCGAAAACTGGGAGCCAGTTGTGACACGGCTCCATGTGCGGGGATATGACAATGCCAACTTTGAGGACATCAATGACGGCAAGGACTGGATCGACTCGGAGCTGATTGACCAATACAGCCACGTCCGGGAGGGGTATGCGGACTTTTCTGACGTGGATGATCCGGAAGAGCTGATGCGCCTGGGTCAGGAAGAGCTGTCGAAAAAAGAGCTGCCGGAGATCACCTACGACATCCGCCTAGCGCAGCTGCGAGGCAGCGTACAGTATGCGGCCTACAAGCGACTGGAAGCCCTGCACCTGGGCGATACGGCGATGCTGCGCACCAGTGCGCTGCCCAAGGAGGTCATCCTGCGGTGCCAAGAGCTGGAAAACGATTGCCTGACAGGACGGGTGATCACCCTGAAGCTGGGCAACACGGACGTGGAGCTGCTTGCCTCCATGACGGCGGGGGTCACGGCCAATGACCGTTTGTCTAGGGTGCTGGACAACAAAGGCATGGTGCAGGCCGAGAAAATCGAGGGCAAGCTGAATCTGGTGCGGATTACCAACCTGACGGCGGAAATGGCACGGATTGCCCAGGCGGAAGTGGGCAAAGCATCCATCGGTGAGGCGCAGATTGTGGATGCTTCCATCACCCGAGCCAAGATTGCCGCACTGGCTGTGGACAGTGCCAAGATTGCCGATGCAGCCATTACCGCAGCGAAGATCGCGGATGCGTCCATCACCACGGCGAAGATTGAAAACGCAGCCATCCATACGGCGCAAATTGCGCTGGGTGCCATCACGGCGGCATTGATTGAGCAGGGTGCCATCGGCGAGGCACAGATTGCGGACGCCTCCATCACCTCGGCAAAGATTGTGGAGCTGAATGCGGACCTGATCAAGAGCGGCACCCTGGCCACGGAACGTCTGCTGCTGACGGGACCAGATGGCGTCATTTACGAAATCAACGCCACTGCTGCAGGGCTGACGGCGGAAGAATTGACGGATGCCCAATACCAGCAAAAGCTGAACGGCACGGTGCTGGTGGCTAAATCGGTGACGGCAGAGCAGATTGCTGCCGGGACAATTACCGCCAATGAGATTCTAGCAGGCACCATCACCGGGGCGGAGATTGCAGCGGAAACCATCGAAGGCAGCAACATCAAAGCAGGGACGCTGACCACCAGCCATGTGGCAGCGGACTTTGGCGAGACGCTGACCCTCACCAGCAACGAAGCCATCCTAGCCAAAGCAAGCCAGGAAACGGTGGACGAAATGGGGCAGCGAGTGGCCGCTGCACAGGGACGGCTGGCAGCTACCACGGAGGGGGTGGAACTGCTATCCGCCCGGCAGGATGCAACGGAAAACAAGCAGGCGCAGCTGGCACTGAACGTGGATGGGCTTCGCCTGCGCTTCACCAGCCAGGAAGCCCGTGCGGACAGCCTGGAAGGCAGCCTGGATGCAGTGCGGGCGAACCTGGACAGCTACTTCACCTTTTCCCCGGAAGGCTATCTGGAGGTGGGCAAGGACGGCATGAAGAGCCGCTTTGCAGCCGATCGCCTCGGCTTCTGGGATGGGGTGGAGGAAGTAGCCTATGTGGGCAACCGGGAATTTAACTCGGCCAGAATCCGGGCAAGAGAGTTCTTCTTCCTCGGATCATTGCAGATGCAAGTGCTTGCCGACGGCAAGATCCGCGCGGCAGTGGCAGAGTAAGCCGGAGGATCCAGCCACGGGCGTTGCGGCTGAGAAGATGCGGGACAGGGCAACAGCCCGGAAGGAGGACAAGGCATGGCAATTGACGGTGGCCGGATTGTATCGTATCTGGAACTGGACGCAACCAAGTATCAATCCGCCATGGCACAGGCGCAGGAGGAGATGCAGGCGTTTTCGCAGCAGCTGCTCTCCGCCTTTGATAGCTCGCTTACACCCATGCAGCGTCTGACGAACACGGCCAGCGGATTGCAAAACATTGGCTCCAAGCTGACTTTAGGCCTTACCGCTCCCTTGGTGGGCATCGGTACGGCGGCAAGCAAGGCTGCCATTGACTTCGAGAGTGCCTTTGCCGGTGTGCGGAAAACCGTGGACGCCACGGAAGAGCAGTATGAAGCACTTGCCCAGGGTCTCCAAGCGATGAGTCAGGAAATCCCCCAGTCTGCCACAGAGCTGGCGGGCATTATGGAGATTGCCGGACAGCTGGGCGTGGATCAGGGCAATCTGCTGGGCTTTACCCAGACCATTGCAGGGCTGGGCGTAGCCACGAACCTTTCGGGGGAAGAGGCTGCCACCATGCTGGCGCAGTACGCCAACGTGATGAATATGCCCCTGGACAATATTGACCGGCTGGGCAGCACCATTGTTGCCCTGGGCAACAACACAGCCACCACCGAAAAGGACATTACGGAGATGGCGCAGCGCCTGGCAGGCACCGGCAACCTGATCGGGCTGGACAATGCGCAGGTCATGGGCTTGAGTGCCACCATGTCCGCTCTGGGCATCAACGCTGAGGCAGGCGGCAGTGCCATGAGCCGCACCCTGCAAACGATGCAGAGCGCAGTGCTTTCCGGCGGGGATACCCTGGAAAGCTTTGCACAAATCGCCGGCACTTCCGCCCAGGCATTTGCCGAGGCTTGGCGTGCTGACCCCATGGAGGCGCTGAATCAGTTCCTGACAGGGGTGGGACGCATCAATGACAGCGGTGGGGACGCAACGGCTGCTCTGGAGGAGGTAGGCCTGAGCGACACACGCATCACGGATACCGTGCTCCGACTTTCCGGCGCAGAGGGCAGCCTGGCAGATAATATCAGCCTGGCCAATACGGCCTGGGAGCAGAACAGTGCCCTGCAAGCAGAGGCGGAACAACGCTATGCGACCACGGAAAGCCGCCTGCAAATTGCCCAAAACAGCATCAACAACATGATGACCAACCTGGGCGAGGCTTTCCTGCCGGTCATTGGACAGGTAGCCGACGCCGTATCCGGCATTGCCCAGGGCTTCGCCTCCATGGATGAGGGAGCACAGCAGGTCATTGTCACGGTGGGCGGCTTGGCAGCGGCAGCAGGACCCCTGATGACCATTGGGGGCACGCTGATCAAGCTGATGTCCGGCCCTGCCGGATGGGTCACGCTGCTGGCCGGAGCAGGCGTTGCCGCTGCTGTTGCACTGAATACCACTCGACAGGCCGCTGTGCGCGCCAATTTGGAAGGCAGATTTGGGGACATCGCCCTTTCCGCCCAGGAAATGGACGATGTGATTGCGCAGCTGCTGGAGCGGGATACGGGGATCGAAGCCCTTATCACGGATGCAGACGATGCCTTGCAGACAGCCAAGGAGCAGTTGACAGCCTCCGCCGAAGCCATGGATAAGCTGTGGATCAAGACCCAGCTGGGCTATGACGTGGATGGGGAGGAGCTGAAGAAGTCAGCCGCCCAGCTGGCACTGGATGTATCCGATGTGATTGAGGCGCAGCAGGTGAAGGCCAACCTGACGGTGGATGCGCTCTTCGGCGCAGGCGATGAGCAAGGCGAGAAAATTAAAAGTGATTTTGACGCCTACTTTTCCCAGCTGGATGCGGAAGCCACCGGCGTTGGTCTGGAGCTTGCTAGACTCATTAACGATGCTCTGGTTGACGGCATTATCGATGCGGACGAGCAGGCAGCCATTGAGGCGCAGTACCAGAAGCTGAACAGCATCAAAACCGGCGTGGTGGCCATGGAAGCCCGAGGCGCACAGCTGCGATTTGACCTTGAGGCACAGAACACCGAGCTGACGCCGGAAACACTGACAGGCCTGCTGGAGCGGGGCAATGAGGTTGCCCAGGCCAACGCAGACTTCATTAACCAGCAGTACGAGGATTATTACACCCTGGCCACCAACATCGCAGCCGCCGAGGGCAGAGGCGCCAACGATCCGCAGTTGCAAGCCGATCTGGCCGCTGCCCAAAAGGCACGGGACGAGCAGCTGGCATCGATCATGACAGACAATGCCACCAGCTTGTGGGATGCTGTAGGCAGCCGTGTCACTGCAGGCTACGCCTCAGAGATGCAGGAAGCCAAGGCGGTGGCTGAGCAAGCCCGGCAGACAGCGGCGGAGCAAGTGGAAAAACAGCTTGAGATGCGCGGCATGTCCCCCGGGGATGCAGGCTATGCGGAAAGCTACCAGGAAGCAATGGCCTATTACATGCCTGAGGCCTTTGCGAATGCAGGCTGGGGCGACATCATGGACAGCACAACCCGGGAAGGCATCCAGCAGATGTATGCCTCGCTGGAACCGCTGCATGATATGATTCGCCAACTGGCGCAGGAGCAGGGAGACGCTCTTGCCCCGGAGCTTCAGAGCGCCCTTTCAGAGCTGAATTTGTTTGAAATGCTGGCGACTGACACGCCCACACAGGCAGGCAGCATGTATGCCGAGAACCTGAGTGACCAAATGCACGAGGCTGGGGTGGAAAGCGGTCAGGCCGCTGCCGAGGGCATGCAGGAAGGCGTGCAGGAGGGGATGCAGGCACAGGCATCCCAACAGCAAACCTGGGCTGCGGACGCCCTGACGAAAGTGTGGCAAGCCACAGGACAGCAGGTGGGCAGCCTAACCGGTCAGGCAGACGGGGAAGCACTGGCCACAGCCATGCAAAATGCCCTGACGGACGCTTATGCCCGCCTAGCAAATGAGGGCATCGACCCAACACAGGACACCCTGTATCTGGCCGAAACGCTGCAAGACAGCCTGCGTGAGCAGCTGCAGGCAGTGGGCTGGGATGGGATTGTGACGCCTCAGATGCAAGCGGAAGCACAGGCCATGTATGAGCCGCTGGCACCGCTGCATGAGACGCTGCAAGCCATGGCGCAGTCCATGGGCGATGATATGCCGGCTGTGCTGCAAGAAGCACTGGGGCAGCTGGATCTGCTGCAAATGATGTCCCTTGACAATATTGACCTGGCAAGCATGCTGGCTCAGCAGCTAGCCGCAGGTACGCTGGATGCCCAAAATGCCGGGCAGGACGTGGCTGACAGCGTTGTGGCAGGCTTGGACACGGCGCAGGGGGGCGCATCGGAAGCAGGTGGCAACGCAGGCGCAGGCTTTGTGCAGGGTGCTAGCGGATACGTGAGCCAGGCATATCAGATGGGCTACAGCACGGCTCGCAACTATGTGCAGGGTGCACAGCGGGGCTTGGACGCCCACAGCCCCAGCCGAGCAACGGCACAGCTTGGCCGCTGGGCAACGGAAGGCTTTACGGGTGCCATCCGGCAAGGCACAGAAGAGGTCTATGACGCAGGCTATGCCATGGCACAGGCGGCACTGACAGGTGTAGCAGAAGGCCAGGATAGCCATAGTCCCTCCCGGGCGATGGCACTGCTTGGCGAAAACGGCGCAGCAGGATATGTGGTGGGCTTTGCCGAAACGGCGGCAGCCAACCGGCAAACCCTCAAGGACATCATCAAGGGCAACGCAGCGGCACAGAAAGAGCAGCAAGAGAAAGACACCCAGGCGGCCAAGCGCCGGGCTGCGGCCGCCGCTAAAGCACAAGAGGCAGCAAGACAACAGGCTGTGCTGGAGGGTATCCAGCAGACGGCAGCGGCAACGCTGGCGGCAGATCAGGCATCCTACCAGCAGCGCATGGACGCCCTCAATGGTCAGTATCAATCCCTGATGGACTTTGCCGGAGCCCACGCCATCTGGTATCAGGACGATAAGGGGGATACGGAGGTCGAGGCGACCAAGGCTCGCTATGATGCGCTGATCGAGGCGGAAAAAGAGCGGTATGAAAGCCAAGTGGCTACCCTGTCCACCGATGCGCAGAAAGAGGCTGCGAAAGAGGCCTATAACAACCGCGTGGCACTGCTCAAACAGCAGCGGGACGAAGAGACGGAAGCCCTGCAGAAGCAGTATAACCTGCAAAAAGAGATGGCTACCGACTGGCTGAACTACCAGAAAAGCTTGCTATCCGAGGAGCTGAGTGCCAAGCGTGCCGCCTACGAAGAGGACGATTATCAGGACGAACTGGCGGCATTGCAAAAGAAGCAGCGGCAGTCGAAATCTGCCCGGGAAAAACGGGAGCTGCAGGAGCAGATCGACAAGATGATCCGCGACCATGCCCTAGAGATGGAGGAAGCGGCACTTCAGGAGACGCTGTCGGGGTACGATGCGCTGATCGAGGCGGTCAACAAGGGGCTGATCGGTCTGGGCGACCTGACGGGGAACGATGCCTTTGGCGCGTTATCCTTCGGCACGGCAGGACTGGCCGCACTGGATAACCTAACCTCCCAACAGCTGGAAAACGTGTTGGCATCGCTGGAGCGCAGTGCCCTGTCGGAGGGCGTGGGGGCTACGGTCTCCGCAGCGCAGATGGCGGCAGCACTGGCCTCATCCGGGCAGACAAGCAGTGTGCCCACCATCGTTCAGCAAGGGGGCAACCAATACACCATCGACTTGCGTGGGGCGCTGGTTCGTGACGACAGCGACATCACACGCATTGTGGATGAGCTGGAGGCAAGAATGCGGTCGGCGGCAAGGTAAGGCAATACCGCACAAATGAGGTGGTGCGGTGTTGCCGTAACATGCTGGCGCGAAATCATGCCTGTGCAGCATGAAAGGAGGGGTTCTTTTGCCTGACATTAGCGTCAGCTACGGCGCACTTACACTGACATCCCGGAGGCAGGATAACTGGGGCAACTGGTCGGAGGCAACGGCAGATGCGTTGTTCTCCTTTGACGCCATTCCGGCAGGGGCACAGGTAAGCACCGCCACCCTGACCATCCAGGTGGGACAAGACCCGATCTGCGGCGCATACATGACGGTGGATGGGCAGAGCGTGCTCACCAGCATGGGCACCAGGAGCATCAGCATCACGGTGCCGGCAGGCACTGCCTCCAGAACGGTGCACATCTCCTACAAGGGCACGGGGAAGAGCTACAGCACCAGCCAGGTAGCCATTACGGGCATGACGCTGAGCCTGTCCTACGTGGTGCCCATGTCATCCTGGACGCTGACCAAGACGCAGGCAGCGGCAGGGGAAGAAATCGGCGTCACCATTACCCCATCCATCTCTGCTGCTCAGCACAAGGTGACCTACGCCTTCGGCAGCCAGACGGTGACCTATGCGCTGGCAGCCGGGATCCAGACCCACAGCATGACCGTTCCATTGGACTGGTGTGCACAAATCCCCGATGCTACCTACGGCACAGGCACCGTGACGGTGGAAACCATAGACAGTTCCGGCACGGTGCTGGGCACGGAAAGCAAGCCGATCACCATCACTGTGCCGGATGGCATGGTGCCCACACTTACGGGCTTGACGATAACGGGCATCGACCTGAAGTGGGGGCTGTACATCCAAGGCATCTCCCGTGTCCAGGCCGTGGCCAGCGGTGCGGCAGGCATCCAGGGCAGCACCATCCGCAGCTATGCAATCACAGGCAGCGGATACTCGGCAGCGACGCAGGAGCTGACCACCGGCACCCTATCCACATCAGGCACCAACACCTTCCGAGCCACGGTGACAGACAGCCGGGGACGCACAAGCGAGGCACAGACAGTGTCCATTGAGGTGGCGGCCTACAGCCCGGCGGCACTGACGGAGGTCAGTGTGGCTCGATGCGTGGCAAGCGGCGTGGAGGATGACGCAGGCGCATACCTGCGGTGCGTCATCGGCTACAGCTGGACGTCCGTGGGGGAAAACGCCTGCCTGGTGCGCATTAGTGCCCGGGCGGCAGGAACAACGGCATGGACGCAGCTCTACGAAGGGACGCCGGAAAGCGGCACTGCCCTGGTAACGGGTGACGGAACGATTCTGGAGGGAAGCAGCTGGGAGGTGCTGGTGCAGGCGGCAGATGCCATCAGCAGCACCCAAGTGATCCGCAAAGTGCCTACGGCACACACGTTTTTCCTGGCGGATCCGCAAAACGACAGCTTTGCTTTCGGCTGCTACCCGGAGGGAGAGAAACGCTTCCGGCTGGCAGAGGACTGGGCACTTTACACCCACGGCAAAGAAATCGCAACATGGATGGGCGAAAAGGCCGAGCATGCCCATACCCACGTGATGGCAGACGTGACCGACCTGTCCATTCCATCAGCCCCTACCGTAACCCAGAAGGATTATGGCGGGGCAAGCTTCAGCAAGGATGCAAGCGCATCCGTGGTGCTGTCCAACTTCACCGTGGAGACAAGCGGCCTGTATGCGGTGCAGTGGAACATCCAGATGGTGACTGCCATGACCGGGCGATCCTTTGCCCAGTTCTACGGCAAACGGGTCAGCTTTGCAAACGGGGCGGCGTATCCCTGCGTGCTGCTGACGGCCATCGGGTGGTTCGATGCAGGAACCACCTATCCCCTGACCCTGTGGGCGGAAACCGGTGGCGTGATGCAGTATGAGAATATTACGCGGACAACCGTGAAGCTGACGTAAAACAGAGGAGGGAGCGAGACATAAGGATGACGTACATGCTGATGCATGATGCAGGACACAGGCGGAAAACCGGGAGGCGGCAACATGATCCAGACAGCTGATTTACTGGCAAAGGTAGACGAAATTCAGGCTGAGCAGCCCACCTACCGCTTGGGCGGCAAGGCGATGGACGGCACTTGTGACTGTATCGGCCTTGTGATCGGCGCACTGGCGCGCTGTGGTGTGCAATGGTCTGGTATCCATGGCAGCAACTGGGCAGCACGCAACGCCATGGCCTTCCTGCTGCCGATTGCATCATCAATGGCATTAGCGGCGGGCGATGTGGTGTACAAGGCCAAGGAACCGGGGGCGTCAGGCTATGCATTGCCAAGCCGCTATGCCGGGAGCACGGACAAACGGGACTACTACCATGTGGGGATTGTGCGAAGCGTGGAGCCGCTGCGGATTATACACTGCACCACCCCGGGGGGCATGACCACGGACACCAAACTGGGCAAGTGGGCGTTTCACGGACGTCTGACGGCAGTGGCATGGGATGGGGACACCGTGCCCTCGGAAACGTCAGATGACGACAGTAAAACCACGGCCACCGCCGCCGCAGCGGCTTTGCCACCGGCGGTTGTGACCTCATCCAATGGACGGCCGGTTAAGCTGCGTGCAAAGCCCAGCCGCCGCTGCGCGCTGTACTGGCTCGTTCCCCAGGGGGCAACGGTTACGGTGCTCAGCGAAGGCGAGACTTGGTGGCAGGTGCGCTATGACGGCAGGACAGGGTACATGATGCGCAGTTTTCTGTCCAGGGGGTGATGGCATGGCGACAGGTGGGGACAGTGCAACGCTCCGTGCGTTCAGCCTCGGTTCGGAGGTCGTCCGTCTTCAAATTCTCCTGCGCACAGCAGGCTACAGGCTGGAGCCTGACGGCATCTTTGGTTCTATGACCCGGGAGTGCGTCAAGTCCTACCAGTCTGCCCACGGTCTCCCCGGCAGCGGTGTTGTAGACGCAATGACTTGGACCATGCTGGAGGAAGCATACCTTTCACAGAATGGATGATTTCAACACACAGTAACGATGTAGACGGAGGGATTACCATGAAAAAAACTTCTTTTTTTGCTGCACTTCTGCTGCTCTCACTGACCGTACTGCCCTGCATTGCGCTGGCAGAAGGCAGCGGACAAGCTGGATCTGCCATTGATCTAACGCCGGTGCTTCAGGCAGTCATCACCCTGCTGGCTGCACTCATCACCTACCGGCTCATTCCCTGGATCAGAGCCCGCACCACCGAGCAGCAGCAGGCCAATCTTTCCGCCATGGTCAGCACGCTGGTGTATGCAGCGGAGCAACTGTTTGGCGCCAACAGCGGAGCTGATAAGCTGAACTATGTGACCGATATTCTCCGCAAGCGAGGCTATGATGTGGACAGCCAGGAGGTGCTGGCAACCATTGAGGCTGCGGTGCATCAGATGCAGCCAAAGGCTGCGGATCAGCAGGCTGACAAGACCCGCACGGCGAGCGAACAAACCGGTGCGGATGAGCCGTCTTTTCAATGATTCAGGTTTTCAAAGACATCAAAAAGGAGCTGGCAAGTACGTTTGCTAGCTCCTTTTTTTGATGCCTTTTTCGGCTCCTCTTTGCATATTTTCTGTATAAACCATTGTTTTGGAATTCGCGCCGCGACACGAATTTCTCCTCATTTACAACCCCCACCCAAAATGGTATGATAAAGCTGTCGTGTGAAAGGAGCTGATTCCATGCAAAAGGTGCTGCGAGGCCGGGAAAAATTGCCTCAGGTGAAGGATATGGCAGAGGCCATGGCTATTCGTCATCCGCTGATCATCGGCAGGGCGCAGGCAGAGAAGCTGCCTTTCCCGGATGCACCCCGCTTTACCGGCTACCATGCCAATCCGGCCTGGGAGGACTGCGCTGCGGCGGTGACCATGTACCGGGAAAACGGCTGCGACGGGCTGATTTCCATCGGCGGCGGCTCTGCCATGGATACGGCAAAGGCAGTGAAGGCTTTGCTGACGGCTTCTTCCCCGGAGGAAGCCCTAAAGGGCGTGGATACCTCTGAAGGCCCCAAGCACATTGCCATCCCCACCAGCGCCGGCACGGGGGCGGAAGCAACGCCCTTTGCCGTGATTTATGTAAACCATGTGAAGCACTCCCTGTCCCATCCCACTTTGCTGCCGGATGGGGTTGTGCTGGACAGCACCCTGCTGGCCACTCTGCCATTGTATCATAAAAAGTCCTGTGCCTTGGATGCCCTTTGTCAGGGCATTGAATCCTACTGGGCGAAGGCCGCCACGGAGGACAGCCGGGTGGATGCGTACCTGGCCATCCTTGGGGTGCTGGATAACCTGCAGGCTTACTTGCAGGGAGATCCCCATGCGGAGGATGCCATGCTGGATGCGGCCTACCGCAGCGGCAAGGCCATTCAGGTGAGCCGCACCACGGCCGCTCATGCCATGAGCTATGGACTGACCCAGAACCTGGGCATTGCTCACGGCCATGCCTGTGCCCTGACCCTGCCTTTCCTGTGGGAGCAAATGACCCACTGCGAAAAAATGATTCCCACCCTTGCATCTCTTGCGGAGGTCATGCGCCTGGGCAGTGATCTCATGGGGCCAAAGCTGCTTTGCGGCATGCTACTGGATCTGGATATGACGGCACCGGCTATGCCGGAGGATGCTGTGATGGATCGGTTGGTGGCCACGGTGAATGTGGAGCGGCTCGGCAATCATCCAGTGCCCCTTTCGGCGGCGGATATCCGCATGATTTACCGCAGAGCCTTTACACCCCTGCGGCCTAATGAGGCTCAGGCTTGTCTGGACATTTGGCGTTATTATGGAAAATAAGCAAATCGGTGCCGCCGCCGGCTTTGTGGAGGCGGTCACGGAGTTTATCTTTGTGGAGGATGCGCCGAAGCCCTCGGATGTCATCTTCATTCCCGGCAATGTTCACCCGGAACATGCGCTGCTGGCGGCGAAGCTGTATCATCAGGGATATGCGCTCCTGCTGCTTCCATCGGGGCGGTTTGCCAAAACAGCCGGCGCATTTGCGGGGGTGCCGGAGGCATATAAAGAGGACTATCCTGCCGAGTATGATACGGAGTGGGCGTTCCTGCATGATGTGCTGCGGAAGAGCGGCGTGCCGGAGCAGGCCATCCTTCGGGAAGATCAGGCAACCTTCACTTGGGATAATGCCATGAAGTCCCGTCAGGTCACGGATGCTCTGGGGCTGACGATCCGCCGGGGACTTCTGTGCTGCCATGCGGCCCATGCCCGGCGGGCGCTGCTGTATTATCAGGCTGCCTTTCCTGAGGCGGAACTGCTTGTGTGCCCGGCCAATCGCCCGGGGCTAAGCCGGGGAGACTGGTACCTGTCCTCTCGGGGGCGGAAGCGGATTCTGGGAGAAGTGGCACGCTGCGGCGCACAGGTGGGGCAGGTGCTGGAAGATTTCATTGGGGCGGAAATGCACCGTACCTGCGGAAAGGATGACTGTCTATGACGAATCCCCACGACGGGCATCGGAAGCGGATGAGGGAAAGATTCCGCAAGGAAGGCTTGGAGCACTTTGCACCCCATGAGGTACTGGAACTGGTGCTGTTTTACGGTCGGGCACGGGGGGATGTGAACCCCACAGCCCATGCCCTGCTGGATCAATTCGGCAGCCTGAAAGGTGTGCTGGAGGCAAAGCCGGAGCAGCTGATGGCCGTGCCGGGAGTAGGCGAGGAGACGGCAACCCTGCTTTCTCTGCTGCTGCCCCTGTGGCGTCGGTACGGCGCCTGCGTGGCGGAGGAGAGCAAGCGGATTGAAAACCGCCGGCAGGCACAGGCCTACTGTGAAGCCCTCATGGCCGGCATGCGCAGCGAGCGGCTTTATGTGATTGCCCTCAGCACGGAGGATAATCTCTTGGGCTGCCGCATGGTGGCGGAGGGAACCTTGGGCGAGGTGCAGGCTTATCCCCGGACGGTGGTGCAGATTGCCCTTGACCTGAACGCTGCCAAGATGATCCTCTGCCATAATCATCCCGGCGGTGTGCCGGAACCATCTCAGGCGGATGTGGAAACGACCCTCTTGTTGCAGGATCTGCTGACACCCATGGGCATTCTGCTGCTGGATCATATCATTGTGGCGGATGGCGGCAGTTACAGCATGACCCTGCACGGAGACTTGAACGGGCAGCGCACGGCAAAGCCCAAACGATAAGGAGACAGCCAAGTGATTCGAAGCATTTTGAAATTCCTCCTCACGCTGATTTTGATTGGTGCCCTTGCCTATGCAGGGGTAATCGCCATGATCTGCATCAAAGAGGCTAACGTACCGGAACTGAAGGACTACGATGCCATTGTGGTGCTTGGGGCTCAGGTCAAGGCAGACGGTACGCCTTCCGTACAGCTGCAGTGGCGCATGGATACCGCCTTTGAACTGTGGCAGGAGCATCCCTGCCTGATTGTTACCTGCGGTGCGCAGGGCAGTGATGAGCCCGCCCCGGAGGGAGAAGTCATGCGGGATTATCTGCTGGGCAAGGGGGTGCCGGAAGATCAGCTGCTGGTGGACAGCACCTCCTTCAACACCCGGCAGAACCTGCAGCATGCGGCGGAATTGCTGGAAGGCACTGGCGCAGAGAAAATCGCCATTGTGACCAGCGATTATCACCTGCCCCGCGCCATGGCACTGGCCCAGGATATGGGGCTTACGGCCACCGGCAAGGGAAGCCCCACCAAGGCGGAATACTGGCTGAAGAATCATGCCCGGGAAGCCTTGAGCTGGCTGAAGTACTGGTATGAAAAGTATTTGTGATAAAGAGGATTTTTGGCATGCAACCCGAACAGGTAAAAAATCGGCTGGCGGCCTGCAACATCCCCTGCGATGATGTGCTGGCGGCGAGGATTGTCCGCTATCATGAGATGCTGCTGGACTGGAATACCCGCATGGATCTGACCAACGTTACGGACGAAGCGGAAATGCTGGATCGCCACTATGTGGATAGTCTGGTGGTGCTGTCCAAGCCCGGTCTTCTGCCGGAGGATGGCAAGGTGATTGATGTGGGCACAGGCGCAGGGCTGCCCGGCATGGTGCTGGCGCTGGCTTGTCCTCATCTGTCTTTTACCTTGATGGACGCTCAGCAGAAGCGGCTGAATTTCCTGCAGGCGGTGATTGATGACCTGCATTTGACCAACGTAACGCTGCTCCACAGCCGGGCCGAGGATGCTGGCCGTCAGGCGGACTGTCGGGAGCAGTTTGATTTGGCCGTTGCCCGGGCCGTTGCGCCCTTAAGCGTGCTGGCGGAATACATGCTGCCCCTGGTGAAGGTGGGCGGCAGCGCCCTGTGCTGGAAAGGCCCTGCCCTGCTGGATGAAATGGGAGAAGGCCGGAGAGCTGCTTTCCTTGTTGGGGGCAAGGTGGGGGAGCCTGTGCCCTGCGCCATTCCTGGACGGGACTGGCAGCATATGCTGCTGGAAATGAAGAAAACCATGCACACCCCCAAGATGTATCCCAGAAAGGCCGGGGTTCCCGGGAAGAAACCCTTGGGCACCAAGCTTGAAGGAGGACTTACATGCGCATCAAGCAAATGATCGTCATGCGCCGGGATCTGCACATGCGGAAGGGAAAGATTGCCGCCCAGGCAGGTCACGCCTGTGTCAATGCGGTGCTGGAAGCCCTCAGCCGGGACGGTGCCGCCGCATTGCGTGTGGAGGACGGCATCATTCGCATGGGGGAAGGAACCACCCTGAACGATTGGTTTACTCAGGGGGAAGCCAAGGTTTGCGTGTATGTGGACAGCGAGGAAGAACTGCTGGCTATTCACCGGAAGGCGCTGGAACAGGGTATCCTGTCCGTGCTGATTCAGGACAGCGGCCTGACAGAGTTCCACGGTCAGCCTACCTACACCTGCCTTGCCTTTGAACCCTGTGAAGCAGAAAAGGTTGATCCCCTTACGGGGGATTTGCCATTGTTTTGATGAAGGAGGAATCGTCATGGAACAAACTTTGCAAGACATCAAGACCCGCCGCAGCTGCCGCAGCTATAAGCCGGATATGGTACCCCACGATGTGCTGGAAAAGATCGTGGAAGCCGGCACCTGGGCGGCCACCGGCATGGGACGGCAGTCGCCCATGATTCTTGCCGTAACGGACAAGAGATTGCGGGATCGTCTTTCCAAGATGAATGCCGCCGTCATGGGCAGGGATCAGGATCCCTTCTATGGCGCACCGGTGGTGCTGGTGGTGCTGGCGGATAAGAGCATTCCCACCCATGTGTACGACGGCAGCCTGGTCATGGGCAATCTGATGCTGGCAGCCCACGCACTGGGAGTCAGCAGCTGCTGGATTCACCGGGCGAAGGAAGAGTTCGACTCCGAAGAGGGGAAAGCTATCCTCCGGGAGCTGGGCATCGAAGGGGACTGGGAAGGCATCGGCCACTGCATCCTTGGCTATGCCGCAGCAGAACCTGCCGCCCCGAAGACAAGAAAAGAAAACTACGTTGTGTGGGATTAAACTTTCAATCATTGAAGATAGTAAAAGGAGCTTCCAGCCACCGGCAAAGGGGTTGGAAGCTCCTTTTTCAATACCATGCTTATTCTTCTTTTGCCGCTTCCTTCAGCCCCTTCAAAAGCAGACGGCACAGGGTCTGGCAGGTGGAAGCCTCCAAGGCGCAGGCCATGGGATCGGCTACGGGCAGCGCCGTGAAGGATTGCAGGATGCGCACCTGGGTTTCCGCAAAGCGGCGGTAAATGGCCTCAGTGGTGTCCTCGTTGGCAGGGTGCAGCAGCTGCTTCATGGTATCCATGGAGGATGTCTGCTTCAAATGGCAGACCATCAGCAGCTGTGCCAAACTCTCCCGGGAATACTTCTTGTCCTTCGGCCGGTCAATCAGCTCTGCCTTCACGTAGTTGTTGATCATGGCCGGGGTCAGGGAAAAGCATCCGTCCATGGTGAAGCACCGCTCCACATAGGTAACCAGCTGATCCATGTATAGCCCGAAATCCGGCAAAAGCTCCCAAGCGGGCAGGTTTAACTGATCCAGTTGCTCCCGCAGCTGCTGTTCTTCCATACGAATCACCCTCCTTGATGTCATGATTATACCACATGAAAAAACAGAAAACAAGCATGCAAAAATCACTTGACATAAATGATGAAACGTGATAATCTAGTATCGAAAACTAGATGAAACAATACGGCGGTGATGATAGATGGAACGCAACGTGCATCTTTGGGGAGACTCAATTGGTAAAGGTGTTATTTATGACGAGAATCGTCGGCGGTACTGCCTGGCCAAGGATCGGTGCAGTGCACTGATTACGGCAGCCGGCATTAAGCTGGAGAACCATGCCCGAATGGGCGCAACCGTAGCGGACGGCTATGCGGATTTCTGCGAAACGGAAACCACGCCCGGCGATGTGGCGGCCATCGAGTTTGGGGGCAACGACTGCGACTTGGACTGGAACGCCGTGGCAGAGCATCCGGAAGTGTTCCATGACGGGAAAACCCCCTTGGCGGATTTCCGTGCCCTGCTGAGCATGTTCATCCGTCAGGCGGAACAGCGGCACATGTCACCCATGCTGGTGACCCCTCCGCCGCTGATCAGCAGCCGCTACTATGACTGGGTCTGCAAGGGCAGGGACGGAGAAAAGATTCTGGACTACCTGGGGGATGTGGAGCATATCTACCGCTGGCAGGAGCGGTATGCCCAGGCTGTTCGGGAAGTGGCATGGAAGGAAAATGTGCCCCTGCTGGATCTGCGGGCCGTATTCCTGGATCAGCCGAATCTGACCCAGCTGTATTGCCTGGATGGCATTCATCCCAATGCGCAGGGGCAGGAATTGATGGCAAAGGCCGTCTTGTCCTGGGCACCGGGTGCCGTGCCTGTGGCTGTGTGAAGGAAAACAGAATAGAAGCAAACTGCCGGGACTGATTCACTCAATCCCGGCAGCTTTTCTATGGCTGTGTTATTCGTCGGAGAAGATACTTGCAAGGGCTTCCGATGCCTCAGCCAAATCGGATAGAGAGACGATGTAGGTTGTGGTTGTTGTCTGCTCAAGGGCGGACTTCATGGCTGAACTGCTGGTGCCGAAACTCTGGGCTGGATCATGATACATCATGCCTGCGTCAGGCGAATAGCCAACAGAAATGTAGGAACCGCCTTCTTTGCAGAAAGAGATGAGAAGCATGCCGTCATTGACGCTGATATAGATATCCTTCGTGTAGTCGATTTCCATATTCTCGTCCACGGCCACGTTGTACTCCACCAAGGCCATCACGGCGAGATAAGCTCGGGCAGTGCTGTTGTCCGTCCAGTCGCTGGCACTGTACTCCAGCAAAGGCAGAAGGATGGGAGTAAAGGACTGGGATTCCGCCAAAACCAAGGTACAGCTTGCCAACAGGATCAGGGTCATGAAAAGTGCCACCATGCGCTTCATGAAGGTTGCCTCCTTTGTTTGATTGTCTGTTCTTATTGTATCAAACAATGGAAGAAATGTCAACGCTGAAATAGCTCTGTTTGCATTTGGATAAAAAAGAAGCCAGCATACGCTGACTTCAGAGAATTGCGTTAACCTTGTTTCTGTATGTGCTTCAGGTGCTTCATGACCCCGGTGGCGCACACGCCTGTCAGCGCGCCGCACAGGAGACCGATGAGCATCAGGATGGCCATGTAATAGAGCAGTTTCGGCGTGTGGAGCATAATCATGGCCAGACCCACCTGCCCCACATTGTGGGCAACGCCGCCCACCATGCTGACCGTTACGGGGTGAATGTCCTTCACTCGGCTGAGCAGGGACATACAAATCATGCTCACCATGCCGCCGGCAAAGGCGTACATCATGGCACTGACGCCGCCGAACAGCAGTCCGGACAGCACCACCTTCAGCACCATCAGCAGGAAAGCGGTGGGAATGTTCAGCATATAAATGGCGAAGATCAGCACCCCGTTGGACAGCCCCAGTTTAATGCCTGGAATGCTGCCCACGGGAATCAGGCTTTCGATAAATCCCAGTACCAGCATCAGCGCCACCAGAAGACCTGACAGGGCAATCCGCCGGTTCTGTTCACGAATGGACAACTTTGCCATAGGGGAACTCCTTTATTGAGCGTCACTGGTGGTGGTCGTAAACAGCGCCACCAGCTCTTCAGGGGTATAAAGCTCAATCATCACCTGATTGGGCAGGCACACGATCATGTTGTACAGCGCCCGGTCATCCCGGTTTTCCAGGGTGACAACGCCCTGTTCCACACAGTCCTGATTATCGCAGGTGGATTCCTCCATGTACACGCCGTCTGCGGTCACATGGATCACGTTCTTCGTTTCCGTTCCGTCTGCCTGGGTCAGGGTAACGCTGAAGGAATACTCCGTACCCGTTACAGGGAACACCCGGCTCTCGCTGCCGGCGGTCACCACCACAACAGCCTTAGGCATGGACGCATCGGTGGCGGTTGCCAAGTCTGTATCCGTGGCCAGGTCTGTGTCGGTCGCCAGATCCGTATCCGTTGCCAAATCCGTTTCGGTTGCCGGTTCAGCATCATCGGCTACAGCCAAACTATCTTCTTCAGCGGAAGCCAAGGCAATGGCGTCTTCTTCTGCTGCAGCTTCGGACGCCTCTGCGGGGGTTTCTGTGGGTTCCTCGGTGGGCACTTCAGTGGGTACTTCGGTAGGAACCTCGGTGGGCGCTTCCGTAGGCTTTTCTGTCGGTGCCTCCGTCGGTGCTGCGGTGGGGGCTTCCGTAACTTCCTCCGACGGTACAGCCGTGTGGATGTCAATGGTCACATTCTCGGAGTTCCCTTCCACAATGGGAGCGGTCACGGAAGGCTGCATATTCTTGCTGACGATCACGATCACCCCGATGGCAATCACCAGCACAACGATAATCCAGAAATTCTTATTACGAAGTACGTTCTTCATACATGCTCCTTACGAACGATAATACAAATCAGCCGATTATCATCATACCGCACCCGGCTGAAATCGTCAAGGACTTGTCAGAAATTCATTGAGGATTGGACTGTATTTGCGGGAGGAGGCTTTTGTGTCAAAAGCGTCCGCAACCTCAATCGTCGCGGCTTATAGCCGCTCGTTTCGGTTGATGCGTTCGCGGCTGCTATACACGCTGCTGGCGTGTAGCCGCGCACTTACCTCCCGCACCCACCCGAAAACCAGCGAAAGGACGCATTCATTCAACATGATAACATAATCCCCCTGCAAGCAGTGCCTGCAGGGGGAGGGAATACCGTGGGAAATCTTACTTGTTGTCAGCCGTTACAGCCTGTGCTGCGGTACGACCGGAAACATAGATTTCAACGATGGCGTTGCCGCCCAGACGGTTGCCGCCGTGGATGCCGCCGGTGACTTCGCCAGCCGCATACAGGCCGGAGATGATGGCACCGTTGGTATCCAGCACGTGACGCTCGGTATCAACCTTCACGCCGCCCATGGTGTGGTGAGTGGAAGGAGCCAGCAGACGAATGCGCAGTTCCACACCGTCCAGGGTGTAGGTGTCAGGCAGGTACTTGCCGTTCTCATCCTTCTCAGCAGAACCGATCAGGGCATTGGGGTTGGTCTTCTTCACGTCTTCAGGCTGTTCGCCGGCCATGACTGCCTTGTCGTAGCTCTCGATGGTAGCACGGACAGTCTCAGCATCGGTGGGCAGACCCAGAGAGGTGAACAGGTCAGCCAGTTCGTCCACCGTGCGGACGTACTGACGCCATTCCACATCCTCATCACCGTACAGGTACGGGCCGGGGATCTTGGAGGAAGCGTTAGCGATCTCGATGAACACACCCTTGGTGCCGTTGTGCTCGATGCCGTTGCGGAACTCCGCCAGGCTCAGCACATCACGCTCGGAGGTTTCATCCACGAAGCGCTTGCCGGTGGTGGGGTTGATGTAGATGGCATAGTTGCCGCCGCCGAAGGCCAGGTTGCCGTTGTCCACCCAGCTGATGGGCATCATCTGCGTGAAGCCCATGCCGGTTACGTCAGCACCCACAGCCTGTGCCATGGTAATGCCGTCGCCCTGCAGGGAAGAACGGTTGGTGGTCTTGGTGCTGGTGGAAACATACTCGCTGGACCAGTAAACGTTGGTGTCAACCACCATTTCCAGGTTGGCAGCGTAGCCGCCGGTAGCCAGGATCACGCCCTTGGTGGCATGCGCGGTTACTTCGGTGCCGTCATACTGGGTGGCCTTCACGCCGGTGACCTTGCCGTCTTCATAGATCAGCTCATTGGCAGTGGTGCGCAGCATGATCTTGTTGGAAGCGGCGGTTTCAGCAGTGTTCAGCAGGGTGTTCATGGGAGCCTTGAAGTAGGTACCCCAACGGCCGGCATAGTCCACGCCGTCGATGGTGGCGCCAACGAACTCGTTTTCACGATACCACAGGGCGCCGATCAGGGTGGGCTGGGTGTCTTCCACGAAGGTGGAGCCCTGAGCTTCCAGCCACTGCTTCAGCTCCTGGCCGCCCTGGATGAACTGATTCACCAGGTCAAAGTCGCCGTAGATCCAGCTGCTCATGTCAGCAGAGGGACGCAGGCCGCCATAATAGGTCTGGAAGATGTGCAGGTTCACGGTGGAGAACAGGGTCAGCTCGCCGGCACCGGCATCGATCTTGGGCTGTGCCCAGTCCAGATAAGCCTGAATCTCAGCCTTCAGAGCCTGCAGGGTGGGCAGATACTCAGCATGCACGCCGTGCTTGCTCAGCTCTTCAATGTCGCCTGCCACAAACTCGTGATCCTTGTAGTAATCCTCGTCGAAGGGCTCTTCGCTCCAGTTCAGGATGGTCTTCAGCTCATCAACGGTAGCAATGCTTTCCACAACCTTGTTGTAGGTCTTGCCGTCGTAGCCGACGCCGGTGGTGGCATCAGGATCGCTGGCATCCCACACCAAGTAGGGCATGACGCTCTGATACTGGCCGCCGGAAACCAGCGTGTTGCCGCCGACTTCAGCGTTCTTCTCGATGACCAGCACGGTGTTGCCGTCCTGGGCAGCCTGTGCGGCAGCAGCCATACCGGCACCGCCGGCACCAACCACAACCACGTCATAGGTTTCTTCGATGGCGTCCTTGGCTTCATAAGCGAAGGGAACAGCACCCTTGGTCAGGGCAGCCTTGTCGCAGCCGGCCTTTTCAGCAGCGTCGTTCACTGCGTTCAGTACAGCACGGCTGGTGAAGGTAGCACCGGACACCACATCCACACTGGTGGAGGTGAAGGCCTTGATGTTTTCGAACATGGGCTCGAAAGCAACATCGCCCACATGCTCGGTTTCCTTGCTGGAGACCACTTCGATGTTCTCGATGGTGGTTTCGCCAAAGGTAACCTTCAGGGTCACGTCTCCGTTGTAGCCCTCGGCGGTACCTTCATACTCGCCGGGAACAAACTTGATTTCGCCGGTGGTCTGCTCTTCGCCGGCAGCGGCAGCCAGTGCCTGAGCCAGTGCGTCCTTCACGGCCGTGCTGGTCACGGTAGCACCGCTGGTCACTTCCACGGCGTCTGCATCGGTGACACCCACCAGAGAGGTGTTGTAGCCCTCGATGGCAGCGCCGCCCAGTGCGGCAGTTTCGTTTTCACCGGTTACGGTGACAGCCGTTACGGCATTCTCGTCCACAGTGACCTTGACGGTAACCGTACCGCCGAAGCCCTGGGCAGTGCCTTCGTACTCGCCGGGGGTATACTTGCCTTCTGCCACGGCTGCAAACGTAACCATGGACAGCAGCATGCATACGCTCAGCAGCATAGCAAGCAGCTTCTTCATTTGTCTTTCCTCCTTCATGATGTCATTGACAAAACGCTGTCAATGTCTTACGAGAAGAGTATACATCATAAAGCTGCTTTCGGTTCAAGAATTTTTCATAATTTTTTCGCATTTCAGAAAATAGAAGGCGAACACAAACCCTATTTAATTGGAAGCCAAACTTCACATAATGTGTTTCGCTCACTGCCTGCCCGGGACACGCACAGGTCAATGCCCAGCCCTATGCCGTCCTGAGTGAAGCCGTGCTCCTCAAGGTAGGTTCGCAGCAGGGAGAAAGTTACGTCCGGCTGCTCGCTGAACTTTCGGGGACGGGAAATGTAGGTGTGCAGGGCAGGCTTGGAGGCAATGGCAAACACGCCGGGGGTCTGGTCAAGTCCCAGATCCTCCCCTCGGTGCAGATCAATGCTGTAGGCGAATCGGGCGCTGCCGTCAGGGTTGCAGATTTCGCTGATTCTGGTGGCGGGCATCTGCTCCAGCCACTGGGAGAGATAGGTCTGCTCTTCCTTGCTGTGGCTGATGACCCCGTCCGCACCGCAGGAGAGCACATAGGACTCCGGAATGCCTGCTACGTCAACGTGTTCAATCCTTCCCACGGAGCGGGCAATGGCCTTCTGAAACCAGCTGATGTCTTCGTGGAGCTGCTTGTATTTCTCCACCATTTCCAGGGTAAGGACAGCCTGCTGACCCAGCCTTTCGCCGATTTCTTCAAAGGAGCCTTCCTCGTCGGCGAATTGACGGGCAATCTCCTTCATGGGCAGTTCCATGCTGCGGTATTTGCGGTAGCTGGCCAGGCGCAAAACGTCCTTGACGGAATACTGCCGCCGGGTTTTATTGCTGATGCGGACTTCGCTGACCCCTACCCGCTCATAGAAATGCAGGGCGGCAGGCGTCAGCCCCATGGCACGGGCGACTTCACCGATTAGATATTGCACAGGCTCATATCCTTTACCACTTGTAAAACCGAAAGTAACTATTGATTTATACGATCATTGTAGCCGAATCTTTGTCGGAAAGCAAGAAAATTTCAAAAGCAGGGGATCTTTCGCAGAGTGCCTCCAAAAGGAACCTTGCTTTTGTTCATTTTGATAAGGTTCATTAGCGCATGGTAATGCTTTCATCACGAAAAAAACGGAAGCTCACGACATTTTATTGACAATTCACGTCAGATTGGTTACAATTCAAAGCGTTTTTTCATAGAAATTAACCGAAAGAGGTCGGTGGAAACCCATGAAGCACCTGATCCTGGTAACGTCGCCGCCTGCCTGCGGCAAGACCTATGTGTCTAAGATGTTGGCTCGGTCCCTGAATCCTATTGTCTACTTGGACAAGGACACGCTGATTGTGCTGTCCAAGCAGATTTTCGTTGTGGCCGGGCAGGAATATAATCGGTCTTCCAAGTTTTTCGAGGATAACATCCGCAACTACGAGTATGATGCGGTGGTGGACTTGGCACTGGAATCCCTGGACTATGCGGATCGCTGCCTCATCAACGCTCCTTTCACCCGGGAGGTGCGTGATGCGGAGTACATGCGGAACCTGCGCCTTCGCCTGAATAAGAAGGGCGTCAAGCTGGCTGTCATCTGGGTCAAGACGGATCCGGAAGTGGTGCATCAGCGGATGCTGGCACGGAACAGCGACCGGGACGTGTGGAAGATCCAGCACTGGGACGAGTACAGCGCCAAGGTGAATTATGATATTCCCGGCCTGCTGAATGACCGCACGGTGACGGATGAGTTCTTCGTGGTGAACAACAACAGCCAGGCAGAGCTGAAAGCGTCTTTGGAATACCTGACGAGAATGCTTTCCTGACAGCGGCATGAGATAGGAAGAAAGGCTTTGACCATAAACGGTCAAGGCCTTTTCCTTTGGCAGCGGCTGACAAATGCCCGTTCGTGTTCCCGTTGACAAGAGGGAAAGATGTGATAAACTATTCGGGAACATCATGGTAGATGGTAGGAGGAAAAAACATGAGCGCATCCAAGGTTTATTTTACCGATTTGCGTACCCACAACACCACGTCCCTGCTGGATAAGCTGGACAAGCTGATGACCAGAGCCGGCATGGACAGCATTGATTTTCAGGATAAATTCACGGCCATTAAAATTCACTTCGGGGAAATGGGCAACCTGGCTTTCCTGCGCCCCAACTATGCCCGGGTGGTGGCGGATCACATTAAGAAGCTGGGGGGCCGTCCTTTCCTGACGGACTGCAACACCCTGTATGTGGGCAGCCGGAAGAACGCCCTGGATCACATCGAAACCGCTTATCAGAATGGATTCAACCCCTATAACACGGGCTGCCATGTGCTGATTGCCGACGGTTTGAAGGGCACGGACGAAACCCTTGTGCCCATCGATGGCGAATACGTGAAGGAAGCGAAGATCGGCCGTGCCATTATGGATGCGGACGCCTTTGTCAGCCTGACCCACTTCAAGGGACACGAGGGCACAGGCTTTGGCGGCACCATCAAGAACATCGGCATGGGCTGCGGCTCCCGGGCAGGCAAGATGGAGCAGCACTCTGCCGGCAAGCCGGACGTGGATCAGAGCGTGTGCGTGGGCTGCGGCCGGTGCCAGAAGATCTGCGCTCACAGCGCCATTACCATTACCAATCACAAGGCTTCCATTGATCACAACAAGTGCGTGGGCTGCGGCCGGTGCATCGGCGTCTGCCCCAAGGATGCCACCTATGCCGCCGGGGATGAAACCAATGATCTGCTCTGCTGCAAAATGGCGGAGTACGCCTTGGCCGTGGTCAAGGATCGGCCTCAGTTCCATATTTCCCTGGTGATGGACATCAGCCCCTGCTGCGATTGTCATGCGGAGAACGATCTGCCCATCCTGCCGGATGTAGGCATGTTCGCCAGCTTTGACCCTGTGGCGCTGGATCAGGCCTGCGCCGATGCCTGCCTGAAGCAGGAGCCCATTCCCGGCTCCCGCCTGAGCGAAATGCCCCATGCAAGCGAAGATCACTTCCATAACAGCTACCCGGATACCCATTGGCAGATGCAGCTGTCCCACGGCGAGAAGATCGGCCTGGGCACCAGAGAGTATGAGCTGATTACCATTAAATAATGTACGAGGTACACCATGTCCAACGATGCACTGATCATTCGCGGTGCGAGAGAACATAACCTGCAAAACGTAAGCCTGACCGTGCCGAGGAACAAGCTGGTGGTTTTCACCGGCCTTTCCGGCTCGGGAAAGAGCAGCCTGGCCTTCGATACCATTTATGCGGAGGGTCAGCGCCGGTACGTGGAGTCCCTTTCCAGCTATGCCCGGCAGTTTCTGGGACAAATGGAGAAGCCGGATGTGGATGCCATTGAAGGCTTAAGCCCGGCCATCTCCATTGACCAGAAAACCACCAGCCGCAATCCCCGGTCAACCGTGGGTACGGTAACGGAAATCTATGATTATCTGCGGCTTTTGTGGGCAAGGATCGGCGTCCCTCATTGCCCGGTCTGCGGCAAGGAAATCAAGCAGCAGACCGTGGATCAAATGGTGGATGCGGTGCTCCAGTACCCGGAAGGGACACGGCTGCAGGTGCTGGCTCCCGTGGTGCGTGCCCGGAAGGGCGAGCATGCGGCGGTGCTGGAGAAGGCCAGAAAAAGCGGCTTCGTTCGTGTGCGGATTGACGGTGCCATGTATGAGCTGGACGATACCCCTGATCTGGATAAAAAGAAGAAGCACACCATTGAATTCGTGGTGGATCGGCTGATTGTGCGTTCCGGCAAGGAAATGCGTCAGCGGCTGACGGACTCCATCGAAACGGCGGCCAATCAGTCCGGGGGGCTGGTCATCTTTGACCTGTTCGACAAGGGGGAGCTGCTGTGCTCCATGAATTACGCCTGCCCGGACTGCGGCATCTCCATTGAGGAGCTTGCCCCACGAATGTTTTCCTTCAACAGCCCCTTCGGTGCCTGCCCGGAATGCTCCGGCTTAGGCACACGGATGAAGATCAGCCCGGACATTCTCTTTCCGGATCAGAGCAAAAGCCTGCGGCAGGGGGCACTGAATGCCATGGGCTTCAATGCGGAAGAGGACAACGGCATTGCGGCTCAGTATTTCACCGCCATGGGGGAGAAGTACGGCTTTACCCTGGATACGCCGGTGAAAGATTTTTCCAAGGAAGCTTGGAAGGCTATCCTATATGGCACAGGGAAGGAAAAACTGACCATCCATTATGAAGGCCCTCGGGGCATGGCAGAGTATGCCACGGCCTTCGAGGGGGTTATCCCCACCATGGAACGCCGGTACATGGAAACCAAATCCGACGTGATGAAGCAGGCCTATGAGGAATACATGGCGGAGGAAGAATGCCCTGCCTGTCACGGGCAGCGGCTGAAGCCGGAAGCCCTTGGGGTAACGGTGAACGGCAAGAATCTGGCGGAAGTGTCCGCACTGCCTATTCACGAAGCACGAGCCTTTTTTCAGAACCTGACGCTGACGGAAAAGGAGTCCATGATTGCAGCCCAGATTCTAAAGGAAATCGATGCCCGGCTGGGCTTCCTGATCGATGTGGGCTTAGGCTACCTGACCCTGGGCCGGGCGGCAGGCACCCTTTCCGGCGGGGAAGCCCAGCGGATTCGTCTGGCGACCCAAATTGGTTCTGCCCTGATGGGCGTGCTGTACGTGCTGGACGAGCCTTCCATCGGCCTGCACCAAAGGGACAATCAGAAGCTGATCAACACCCTGAAGCGGATGCGGGATCTGGGCAATACCCTCATTGTGGTGGAGCACGATGAAGATACCATGTATGCCGCCGACTGGATTGTGGACGTAGGCCCGGGAGCCGGCATTCACGGAGGCAACATTGTTGCCCAGGGCACGGTGGAGGACATCAAGGCCTGCCCGGAGAGCCTGACGGGACAATATCTTTCCGGCAAGAAGAAAATCGCGGTGCCGACCCAGCGCCGCACGCCTGCCGGCTGGCTGACGATTCATGGTGCGCAGGAACACAACCTGAAGAACATTGACGTGAAAGTGCCTTTGGGAGTGCTGTGCTGTGTCACCGGCGTCAGCGGATCGGGAAAGAGCAGCCTGGTTAATGAGATCCTGTACAAGCATCTGGCACGGGTGCTGAACCGTGCCAAGACCCGCCCCGGCAAGTTCCGCAGCATGGAAGGCGTGGAGCAGCTGGACAAGATCATCATGATTGACCAAAGTCCCATCGGCCGCACGCCTCGAAGCAATCCGGCCACGTATACCGGCCTGTTCGACATGATCCGCAAAATTTTCGCCCAGTGCCCGGAGGCAAAGGCACGGGGCTATAAGGAAAATCGCTTTTCCTTTAATGTAAAGGGCGGACGGTGCGAAGCTTGCGGCGGAGACGGTCTGCTGAAAATCGAAATGCATTTCCTGCCGGACATTTTCGTGCCCTGCGAGGTGTGCAAGGGCAAGCGGTATAACCGGGAAACCCTGGAGGTTACCTACAAGGGAAAGAACATTTATGAAGTGCTGGACATGAACGTGGAAGAGGCCATGCACTTCTTCGAGAATCACCCAGGCATTTGCCGAAAGCTGGAGACTCTTTACGATGTGGGTCTGGGCTACATGAAGCTGGGGCAGGCGTCCACCACCTTGTCCGGCGGCGAGGCACAGCGGGTGAAGCTGGCTACGGAGCTGAGCCGGCGGGACACAGGCAGAACGATTTATCTGCTGGATGAGCCTACCACCGGCCTGCACATGGCGGATGTGGATCGGCTCATTGCGGTGCTTCAGCGGCTGACGGATGCAGGCAATACGGTGATGGTCATCGAACATAACCTGGATGTGATCAAGGTGGCGGATTACCTGATTGACCTGGGCCCCGAAGGCGGCGACGGCGGCGGTACGGTGGTGTGCACCGGCACGCCGGAGGAAGTGGCGGCCTGCCCGGCTTCCTTTACCGGGCAGTACCTGAAACCTGTTCTGGAAAGAAAGTGAATCAAGGCGGATGTGCTGAAAAAAGTCGGTACGTCCGCTGTTTTATTTTCCCGGTTGTTAAGGTACAATACATAGGTAACACAAAGGTAAAGAAAAGAGAACCCAAATG
>JAUMVT010000085.1 GCA_030529995.1 Clostridia bacterium | reverse complement strand
ACTATGGATTTTTCTTTTTAAGTGTCCAACTTCATTTTACAATCAACCGTTTTTTCTGGATGAAATAAGTGACGATAATGTCAAACTTGCTGGAAGAGGACAGCGCCCATTCTGCTTTTTCAAGCAGCTCTGTGGTCTCGTTCATATCCAGCTGCAGGGCAATAGCTAAGGCTACGGCCGTTTTCTTTTTCGGATGATAATCGGGATTGCAGCGAATCTTCGAGAACAGCTTTCGATCCAGATTTGCTCTGGCATAAACTTCGGAATCCTTGAGACCTCTGGCGTCAATCATACGGAACAGGCATTGCTGGAAAGTTTCGTTGTTCTGGTTCAGCAAATCATCCAGTGCATCTGTGCCTGAAGCACTTTCGCACACCACGGACTCGCCGTCGAAATGACGGCTCCTTGAGGACGCAGCCATTGGCGGTAAATATCGATACTCATCCGCATGTTTGATATGCACTTCGGTATCATCAATGAAGGAAGCAACATCATCGAAAATCTTGCCCGAAAGCTCGAAGGATTCCCGGTCAAACACCACCAGCAGCACATTCATTTCATGCTCCAGCAGAAAGGCACTGATGACGTGTATAGCGATTTGCAGCGCTTTATCCTTTGGAAAGCAATAAACGCCTGTGGCCATAAGAGGAAAGGCGATGGACTTGCATCCAAGTTCCAAAGCTTTGTCCAATGATCGCTGATAGCAGGAGGTGAGGATGTCAAACTCGCCCGATTGTCCATCAATCCATCGGGGGCCAATGGCGTGAAAAATGTACTTGGCCTTTAACGCAAAGGCCGGCGTTACGGCCACTTCGCCTCGCTGCAGAATGCCGATCTGCTGCCTGGCTGCGAGCAGCTGCTCCGCTCCTGCTGCCTGATAAACCGCATAATCTGTTCCGCTGCCGCAGATCGGTTGGGGATTGGCGGTGTTGACAATAGCATCTGCCTGAATTTGCGTAATATCATTACGTACGATTTGGAACGGCATAAGCACACATCTCCATCTGCGAGTCTTTATGTTTGCTTTTATTGTAAAGGTCAGTGCAGCGATTGTCAAGAATTGAAAAGGCTGCAGCGAGGAGCGACCTGCGAAAACTTGCTTGCCTATCTTGACAGAGCAGCTTTTTTCTCCTATAATCAATATGAACACTGTTCATGTTGATAACATACATTTCGTTTGAACAGTGAAAATCCGCTGATGTGGGGGACTGGCCATCGTCCGCACGCAAAGAAAGAAGGAGCATAAAATGCAGGCAATTGTAGAGACAACTTTTGATGCCGTTTATCTGGTATCCGTCATAACCATTGGCATTCTGATGATCCGAGGGTGCAAGGGGAATCCTCAAATCAAGCTCTTCGGCTGGATGGCAGTGGTGCTTGGGGTAGGGGACTCCTTTCATCTGATTCCTCGTGCGCTGGCACTGTGTACCACAGGCCTTGAGCACTTCACTGTACCGTTAGGCTTGGGCAAATGGATCACTTCCGTTACCATGACAGTCTTTTACGTGCTGCTTTACTATGTTTGGCGGCAGCGGTATCAGATAAAGGGGCAGCACATTTACACAGCGTCCGTGTACGCCTTGGCTGCCATCCGCATTGCACTGTGCATGTTTCCGCAGAATCAGTGGCTGCAAGCGGATGCGCCCTTGGCCTGGGGCATTTATCGGAACATTCCTTTTGCGCTCATGGGGCTGGTGATCATTCTGCTATTCTATCGAAGCGCAAAAGAAAAGGACGACCATGCCTTCCGATGGATGTGGCTTACCATTGTGCTCAGCTTCGGGTTCTATATTCCGGTAGTGCTGCTGGCTGACAAAATTCCCTTGATCGGCATGCTGATGATTCCGAAAACCTGCGCCTATGTATGGACGGTGCTCATTGGCTATTTTGCCATGAAGAAAGAATGTACATAAAGGAGCGATAACCATGAAACGATACATGAATGCTGCTCTGCTGTATGCTATCCTTGCAATCATTGGCGGCGTGTTCTACCGGGAGTTTACGAAGTTGAACGGCTTCACAGCAAAAACAACGCTGAGCATTGTCCATACGCACTATTTTCTGCTGGGCATGGTTTTCTTTCTGCTGCTGCTCTTGCTGGAAAAGAACTTTTCCTTTTCGGATGCAAAAACAAACCGTGTGCTGGTGGCTTATCACATTGGCTTGAACCTGACGTGCGTGATGCTCATGGTTCGAGGTGTGATGCAGGTACTAGGCATTGCGCTCTCTGCGGCCTTGAACGGTGCCGTTTCCGGAATCGCCGGCATTGTCCATATCTTGCTGGGGCTGAGTCTGGTACTTCTGCTCCTGCAAATCAGGGGCAAGGTTGGGGAGAAACGTTGCTGCGTTTGATACTCGGAAAAAAGCAACAAAAAAAGAGGGAGCACAACGCTCTCTCTTTCTTTGCAAAGAAATGAAACGCACAGATTAGACGCGCTTGATTTCCTTGATCTTTGCAGCTTTGCCCTGCAGATTACGCAGGTAGTACAGCTTGGCACGACGCACCTTGCCGCGACGGATCACCTCGATGTGGTCAACGCGGGGAGAATGAATCGGGAACGTACGCTCAACGCCAATGCCATAACTTACGCGACGCACCGTGAAGGTTTCACGGACACCGCCGTTACGCTTTGCAATCACAGTACCCTCAAACGCCTGAAGACGTTCGCGGCTGCCTTCAACAACCTTAACCCACACACGAATGGTGTCGCCAACGTTGAAGCTGGGCAGATCGGACCGGAGCTGCGCCTGTTCGATAGAACGGATAATTTCGCTCATGGAATGTGCCTCCTTCCCTCATAGACGTTCGTGCCTAACTCATTGGTGCTCGAAGACACACAACAAAACAGTAGACAGAGGACCGCCCGTATGTCACAAGAGCTATAGTACCATAAATTCCACTTCAATGCAAGCATTTTTTTAACTTTTTACTTGAAGTTCTCCGCCAGCGTCTTCCGGCTCAGGCCTTGGGGTGTCCACTTCTCCACCAGCTCCCCGGCCAGGCTGTTTACGTACTTTTTCTGTACCTCCTGTATGCCGCCCCGGCTGTTCATCACCTTCTGCAGCTTCCGCACCACTTCCCGGAAGTCCTCACTGTCCTCGATCTGCTGCCGCATGTTCTCGTTGATCTTGTCAACCCCCTGCAGGCTGGCCAGCACCCCCGTGTCTTCCTTCAAAGAAAATTGATTCTTGACATTCCTGTTTTCCTGTGCTACATTCACGTCAGAGGGGCTGTACCGCGGGTCGGTTTCGGACGTAAAGTGCTCGGCTTGTACAGAGTACGCCGTGGATAGGCCTCTCTTTTTGTTGCTCTTGTACATGGTCTGCACACGCAGATCATGTTTTTTATTGACCATATACGTCACGGTCGTGGTTCTGTTGCCTTGCTCCCGCACGAATACGATGGCATCATGCCCCTCGTATTCTCCTGCTGTGATCTTCGTTGCGTTCTTCACAACCTCGGGAATATCCAGCAGATCATTCATCGTAATAGCGGCCTGCCCTCTCAGGTTCTCGCTTGCCTCGTTGCCATGGGATTCCGTAATCTTCCGCACTTCATCCGCATGCAGTGCCAGATTGTAATCCTCCGCATCCAGCCCCGTTGCCTCCTCGATGGCAGCGGCCAGCCCCGTGTCGATCTTCCCGAAGTACAGCTTTCCCCTGAAGTTCCTATCCGTCAGGGCTTTGTTGATGAAGTTCATCCCCTGCACCCTGTCGGTGTACACTTCAATATTCTTGCTGTCCTTCCAGTTCTCCAGCTCGCTGTCGGTGTACTCCTTCAGGCTGTAGCGGATGTCGGCGCTTGCGGTTGGTTGCTTGTTACTTGTCAATTTGGCTTGTTCACTCTTGAATATAACTGTCTCAGTAGGTGTTACAACACCATCGTAGTTTGTGCCATTCACATCATTGAACAGTTCGATTGCCGCCACAAAGTCGCCTATGGCTGTTGCATTGATGTCTTGCAGCATAGCAAAGTCACTTTGTCCCCACAAGCTATTCAGAACACTTTCAATCGTTGCATCATACCCGTAGTTTTCCAGCCCGTAATCTTCATTTTCTGCTACTGCTTCAAGGTATGCCCGCATCTGACCCTTGCTTATTTCTCGCGCTGCTGTTTCTGCGTTCAATGCATGCTGCACGTCTAAGTAGAAAGCTCTTGTGCCGCCATATTGTCCTGCATGGCTGTTGCTGTCCGTGAAGTAGAAGCCTCGACCATATAGGTTGCTGCCCTTGCTCTTCTTCCGGTCAAAAACATTGAAGACTGTGGAATCCCCCCGATACATGACTTTCAACCGTCCTTGATTGTCTCTGATCTGGCTGTTAGCAAAATACTTCGCTTGATCTGTTGTCAATGTATCTCCCGTGTTGTCCTCCGTCATGGTTTCTTTTATAGAAAGTGCATTTTGACCATTCTGTCCATTGTATTTTGCAATCGATGCAAGTACACTGGCCACAGAAGGCGTTGTTGCTCGAGGCTCGGACAAGTCCCCCTCTCTTGTAGAAAAGGCAACAGCGCCTCCTTTTTCGTCTGCCAGCACAGCATCATGGAAATAATACGTATTGTCGTTTTTTGCGCCCGACTGTTTCACAACCACACCGGCATAATACTTCACCAGCCCCTTGCCTTCCTGCATTTCTACAGGTGCTGCAATAATAGCCGTGTCAAAGTTGTTTCCCTTGTGCTCGTTATCAATATGCACAAGTTCACCGTGTTCAATCACCGGCTTAATAGCTTCAATCAGTGCACGCCGTCTCTTGGTTGCCACCTTGCTCACAAGATGTTTTGCTCCTGATTTGTTCAGTTGCACATCTCCCAGTACCTTGTTCCGTGCCATTCTGCCGATCCTTGTGAAATAGGTGTCTATATCATTCACAAGGTCGTTTTTAACGCCCGTTGCAAACATATTACCTGTGATGGTTGCCACCGTGTCCATGTTGGCCACGGTCTTTTTGCTGTCCTCGATCTGCTGTTCTGTCAGCTGCACGATGTTCCCATCGCTGTCCTTCAGCTGATACTGTGCCCCTTCCTGCCCGTTCTGCTCCTGCGTCTCCTGCATCTGGTTAAACCGCAATGCCATGGCCATGGTCGCCGCATCATTGAACAGCTTCACCATCGTGTTCACGGTTTCCGCTTCCTGCTTCGCCATGGCTCTGGCTTCCGGACTCTTCAGGTTCTTGGCCAGCTGCTTCAGCTCCTGCACGAAGTTCTTCAGCCTGCTGGCGATCTTCTCGCCCAGGCTTTCATGCTGTTCAAACAGGTCATGCACGTACTGCTCATTTTCGAACACCCTGAACATGCTGTCCGCTATGATTTCCTCCACTGCGCCCTCTTCCGTCAGCTCCACGCCGCCCCGCTTGTACTGCTCAATCTTCTGCTCGACCCGCTCTCGCGGATTGTACCCGTCCGTCTCGTTCAGCTTGCTCAAGATGAATCCTGCTAGGCTCGTTATACTCGGACTAACTTGGACTGGCTCTCAACATTTTTTGAAAAAGCGATTGACAACACTCAATGCTTTTGCTATAATGGCCTAGGTTTTGAAGAAACCTGTGCCAAAGACAGCCGGTATCCGTAAGGATTTAAGGGAGTTCGCTCCGCCTGCCGAGGTGTAATGGATCGTGCATATGCTACATCCCTTGCGCCTGCGCAAGGGTTTTCTTTTACTCCTAAACCGTTGAGGAGGTGCAAAGAAAGCATGAACAAGAATCATGAGATTAAGGCTCAGCAGGTTGCAGAGATCGTTGAGAAGCTGCAGGGTGCTCAGTCTGTGGTGATTTGCAGCTACTCCGGCCTGACCGTGGAGCAGGTGACTGCCCTGCGTAAGCAGTGCCGTGAGCAGGATGTGCATTACTGCGTACTGAAGAACCGTCTGTTCGGCCGTGCTCTGAAGGAGCTGAACATCGAGGGCATCGATGAGCTGCTGGAAGGCCCCAACGCATTCGTGTTCGGCATGAAGGACGCTGTGGCGGCTCCCAAGGTCGTGAACGACTTCATCGAGAAGAACAAGCTGGAGTCCCTGCAGATTCGCGGCGGCCTGCTGGACAGCAAGGCAGTTGACGTTGCTACCATCAAGCATCTGGCTGCTCTGCCTAGCCGTGAAGCTTTGTTGGCCAAGTTGCTGGGCAGCTTGAACAATCCCATCAGCAGCTTTGTGCGCGTGGTGGAAGCTGTTCGCAAGCAGAAGGCTGGCGAGTAATCCTATGGAGATGCTGCAAGCTGTTGCAGTTGCTCCCGTACCATTTTCATTTTGAAATAACAGGAGGCTGAATATCATGACTCATGAAGAGATCATTGCTGCCGTCGAGTCTATGACGGTGCTGGAACTGGCCGATCTGGTTAAGGCCATGGAAGAAAAGTTTGGTGTGTCTGCTGCTGCCCCCGTGGCTGTGGTTGGTGCTGCTGGCGCTGCCGCTGCTGCTGAGGAAGAAAAGACCGAGTTCGACGTCGTGCTGAAGGAAGCCGGCTCCGAGAAGATCAAGGTTATCAAGGTTGTGCGCGAAGTTGTGTCCGGCCTGGGCCTGAAGGAAGCCAAGGAGATTGTGGAGTCCGCTCCCAAGACCCTGAAGGAAGGCGTTTCCAAGGACGAAGCCGAGAAGATCAAGGCTCAGTTCGCCGAAGTTGGCGCCGTTGTGGAAATCAAGTAATTTTGATTTTCTTCTGCAGGCACTCAGAAATGGGTGCCTGTTTTTTCTTTACCTTAACCGCAAATTGCAAGTGCAAATTGGACACCCCGCATGAATAAAATCTGTTCGGC
>JAUMVT010000022.1:10491-36671 GCA_030529995.1 Clostridia bacterium | reverse complement strand
TCAGCGTTATATACTACCTGTCACAACTGTCACAAACGTAGTATGTTTTTTCTTCCATAATATGCGTGTCCTCTATGGAACTGGCACATAGTAATTATTATCTGTCACATTCAAAGAAAACTGTCACGTAGACTAAGCCCACCCTCTAATTTTTCAAGGCTCACGCTGTAAACGCTTGAGTTCCTCCCGGTGTAGCGTTCCCCTTTGACACTCTTCCTCCCCGGGGGGATACCCCCAGCCTCTCGCCGTCAACCGCAAGCTGAACCCCTTTTCATGCGAACAGCTGCGCCTGAAACGTTCCAACTCGTGCGCTTCCTCTAAAACCGTGTCGCCCGCACCCCTGTTTGTCGCATTCTTTTCTCCGAAAATTGAAAGCCCACGAAAAAAAGAAGCGGCAGCCGCCGCCCAAATCAGGGAAGCCACTGCCGCCTTGCGTATGAAGTTACTCCACCCCGTCGCTATCCGTCCAGGGCTGCGTGTAGCTGAGTGCACGCTCGCTGTCGCCGGTGCCGATGGTCGTCGGGTCAGTGACGATACCCAGAATCGCCAGCACCGTGAAAATGGCGTTGACCACCTGCAGCAGCTTGTCACCGATTTCCCCCAGGTCAATGTTCACCCCAATCAATGCCGCCACGGCCTGCGCCAGCAGCAGCACCGCCGGAATGAGCGCCACCCAGAACGCCTTGTTCTTGATGCGTACAAGCCAGTTGATTTTCATGCTTTCCACCTCCTTTGTGTGTCTGCGTCACGGATGTCCGTCTGCCACGCTGTCAGGCGGATGATACGCCGCCGCCATCTGATCCAGCCGGTGGTGAGCGCTTTTCACGCTGCTTTCCACACTGGCCAGCCGCTCTGCGTAGTCGTCCAGCCGCTCACGCATGGCACGTTGTTCTACACGAATGTCATCCACGCCGCCGGCAATACTGTCCAGCTTCGTGATCAACTGTGCCTGGCTTGCGGCATCGCCCCGTGTGTCGCGCCGCGCGCCCACCAGCAGCGTGAGAAACGCCACCAGCAGGCTGCCCAGCGCAATGAGAACCCCCTTCTCCATGTGTCCTTCTCCTTTCTGCGAAGCTATTTACCTTCTTGCTTTCGCAAGCTGGTAGCGAAAAGGAAAAGCACCGCACCGCTTCCGATGCAGTGCCTGTGGGCTGCTGCCACCAGCTGATCGGGCTGAAGACAGCAGACCCGTTTCCGGCAAAGGGAAAACTCAGGCAAAGCCTGCGGGCACCCCAGTCCCTCTTCCGCCTTGGCTGCGCCCGGATAGCACTCCAGCAGGTACGCCGCCGTCGCTGCGTCCAGCCCTTGAATCGTCACCGTGTAGGTGCCGCTGCCTGCGCTTTCCTGTGTGCTGTCCAGTGCTGCCCAGGTCTTGGCACCCACAATGCCGTCCACCTCCAGCCCGCTGATTTGCTGGAAGCCCCGCACCGCCGCCTCGGTGGCCTTGCCGAAAATGCCGTCCACCTCAAGCCCGTAGGCCATAGTGTTCAGCAGCTCCTGCAAGGTGCGCACCTCGGTGCCTTTGCTGCCCTTCCGCAGGGTGGTGTGCTGCGCCCCGGTGCCTTGCGTCTGTTGGATGTCTGCTGTTCCTCCGGCAGATGTGTCGGCATCCCCGTAGTCGATTTCCTTGAAATAGCCTGCGTGGGTCCATCCATTGGCCAGCGTGGACCCGGCCACTCGACCCATGGAGGAGGATGAATGCACCACGTTGCAGGTGCGTTCCCGTCCCTTCTTGTCCACGTCCGTCAGCGCGTTTTCTCCGGCGTACAGCCCCACGTGGCTGAAGTTGTCCAGCCCATCCCCGTGATACTTCTCCGGATACGTGCCCCCGTCTTCGTGGATGAACAGTGCCATGCCCACCTGCAGCCCTGCCTTTTCGGCCTCGCTGAGGGATGTCAGCCCTGTCACTGCCCGTGCCATGGCGTTGCTACCGGCATAGTCCATCTTCCCGCCGCAAGCCCGCACCGCCGCCTCAATCATGGCCTGACAGTCCATTTCCTGATAGCTCCGTTTCTCCTGTGCGTACTTAAGTGCCTGCGCCACGACCTGCGCTCCCGTTGGCTTTGCCATTGTCATGCGCTCCTTTCCGTATCTTTTACCATCTGTCGTCTCCTACTGCGATGGCGCAGCCGAAGAAATACCCCAGCAGAAACACGCTGGGCAGAATCCAGATCAGGTGCAGTGGATTCATGTTGGTCTCTCCTCCCTCTTGTCGCCGCTTGCGTCAGTAATCCCCGCCGCCGGTGGATTGGATGAACGTCTGAGCGAACAGGTTCGCCTCGATGCGGGTCAGCTTGTCCGGCACCAGCTCCACCGTGTGCCATGCGTTGCGGGTGATCTTCCCGTCCTCGTCCTTTTCCAGGTAGGCGGAAATGTCCAGCTCCCGGTTGCTGATGGCGTCACTGGGCACTTCCGTCCCATCTACCAGCAGCTGCACGCTCCGTGCCGTTGTCCCCTCGAAGATGCCGTAGGTGATGTTGTGAGTATGATCCGGCAGCGTCAGGCTGTGGGTGTGGGATGGAATGCCTACCGTGTGCTTGTGTCCCGGGATCTTCACATTGTGGGTGTGGGCAGGAACATTCACCTCGAACCCCGGCACGTTGATCGAAAAGACCACCTTGTGCGCATGCTGGAAGTTGTGGGTGTGGGATGGAATGTCGTGGCTGTGGCTGCCGTTCACGCCGCTGTTTGCGTTGTTTGCTCCGCCTGTCGTCAACGACACGCTGCTGCTGTCGCCTCCTCCGGCCTCGTTGGCGGTCAGCGTTTTTCCCCCCGTTGTCCCGCTGACGCTGATGGTCTTTGCGCTGTAGCTCACCACGCCGCCTGTGTTGCCGCCGCTGCCAATGCTGCCATAGCTGTGCCGATGTCCCCACGCAAGGCTTTGGCTGCCGGAAAAGCTGTGGTTATGGCTGTTGATGGTGTGGGTATGGCTGTAGCACGTGTGGCTGTGCGCCCCGATGCTGTGGGTGTGGCTGATGGTGTGGGCGTGCTCCCCTGCCGCCTCCGTTGCCAGCCCGGACGTATTCGCCGCCGTGTAGTAACCCGATCCGGCCAGGTTGCTCAGTTCGCTGGTAGCCGTGGCCGTCCCGCCGCCGTCAGAGGACAGGATGCGCATCGGCTGGGAAATGGTCATTTCCCCATCCGCTTCGCTAGTGCAAGCCACGTCCTCGTTGCTGTTGGAAGTAGCGGTGCTTGCGCCGCCGCTGGAGCTGGTCTGTGTAGTGCTGCCGCCTGCCGCCGCTCCCGTCTCATAGGCACGGAAGGCACTCAGCTCCCAGCTCAGCTGCATCCGATTGATGCGCACCAGCCCGCTGGGCACATAGAAGCGCATTTTTGCCGGGTGATCCGGGTCGGCATTGTCCGCAAAGGGCACAGCGAAGATTTGTGTCGCCCCCTGGCTGTACAGCTCCCCGATCCCCACACGATCGGCCAGGGTGTTGATGCTGTCCGCCACGTCACGCACCGCGTTGGCAATGGTGATTTCCACGCTGCCCGGGTCTCCCCGCAGGTCTTTTTTGCTGATGGATACGATCCGCGCCGCAAAGCTGATGCCGTGTTCCCCGTCCATCACTCGCACTTTCTTCCCCGGCATGTAGTTGTCCCAGCTCTGTCCCGTGATGCGGTGCAGGTCAATGGCCTGTGCGGTGTAGGTAATATACGGGTTCTTGTACCCCTCCAGCACCGCTGCCGCCCGTGCTTTCAGATTTGCCGCATCTTCAATGCGGGTGTCTGCGTACACGCTGCACTTGATGCCCCAGGTGGCTGCCGTGTCTGCGTCCAGATAGGGCACGCCGCCATTCACGCTGCGGATGGTCAGCTGATTCACCCCTTCCCCGTATCCCAGGGGATACAGCCGGGTGACCAGTGCGCTGGCGTCCATGGTCTTTTCAATGCTCGCTAGGTTCCGTGCGTAGTGAATGCCGCAGCCCTCCGTTGTGTCTGCCTTCCGCAGGTTCACCACCCAGGGTGTGGCACTGGTGTCAAAGTCCCAGGTGTATTCTTCCGTCAGCACCTCGCCCAAGCTTAGCAGAGCACTGAGCAGTGATACGTTTTCAAATTTGTATTGGAACTCATCATTGAACGCCACTTCTCCCAGCACCCAGCGTGTCACCGTCTGCCGGTCAAGGATGTACTGCATCACTTCCCGGGTGGTAATGCCGACGCCCCCGATTTCGTGATAGCCGAAGAGTACGTCATCCAGCAGCGTGGCCATCACGTGCTCCACGCTGTATTCTCGCATACCTCCGGTGGCCGTTTCCTCTGCGCTGGGCATGCCGATGATGCGATAGATCCCCGTGTCCCGGGTTCCGTCCGGCAGTTTCACCAGGTTGTGCGCCTGGCAATAGGCATTCTTCGGATCTCCTGCCGGCAGAGAAAAGCTGCCCGTCCACAGGTCATTGTGCTTCAGCTCATAGCTGACCCCATCTGCGTTGTCCAGCACTGCCAGCAGTTTGCCGCTTTGGTCGTAGACTGTTACCTCATCCATGCCTTACCACCTCCCACGCACACTGGCGGTGATTTGCGCCCCTGCCTCGCCGCTGCCGTAGCTCAGTACAATCGGAATGTGCCGGGTGCCGGCGGAAAGCAGAATCGGCGTGAAGCTCTCCGCATAGGGCAGATAATTCTCCCCTGCATCGTCCTGTGCGTCAATGGGTGCTTCCATGCTGATGACCAGCTGCTTTCCAGCCGCCAGACTCATGCCGCTGAAGAGCACCCTGCCGTCCATCACATTGATGCCGGTGATGGGTGCGCTGCCTGTGTTTTGCACGGTCAGCACCAGCGGCGCAGGGTGGAACGTGTCCACCTGCACCGTCACATCCCCGTCTGTCCCCGCTGTGATGGTCGTGCCCGTTTGCGCCGTTACCCCATAGGCGTAGGGCTGTGCGGTAAAGGTGACGCTTAATTCGCCGCCGAACCAGTTTTTCAGGCTCCAGGTGGCGCTCTTGTCCATCTGTGCCAGATAGTACCGCTCCGGTTCGTAGTCGAAGATGAGCTGCTGCCGCCCGCAGTCCAGCCAGGCCATCAGCGTCCGCAGCTGCGCCTGTGCCTCTGTCTGGGTTTCAGGTTCCTGCACCATCACCAGCGTCCCGGCAAAGGTCAGCTCCTTCCGGGTTTCCCCCTCCATCAGGATGGTGCCTGACACGCCGGCAATTTCGTATTCGTTCCGCTGAATCTCCGGACTGATGGGATGCCCGTCCTTCTCGATCCACCAGCAGCCCATGTCGCTTCGGCAGTGCCGCCCGTTAAAGGTAAATCCGCTTTCACTCAGCTTCATGCCGCGCCCTCCTTGTTCTCCTTACGCCAGTACCATTCGGCTGGTGCGCCCCTTTGCGCTGCGTCCGGCACGGTTGTAGGTTGCCCGGCTCACGTCCGGCTCCAGCTCGTTGCTCATTCTGCGCCCGTTCACGTACAGGGACGCTCCCCCTACGCCTGCCCGCTGTATGGCCTGCACCGTTGCCTCTGCCAGCGCATCATAGTCCACTACCGGCCCGGCGACGCTCACCGGCTGTGCCGGCATCCCCTGCACGCTCTCATCAACGGCGGCTGCGCTCAGCTGCTGCACCGCCCGGCTTACCTGCTCCATGCCATCGGTAATGCCTCCGGCGAATCCCTCCGAATAAAATTGACCAACCTGCTCCATCACACGGCTGGGGCTGTGAATGTCCAGCGTTTCGCAGGCTGCACGGTAGGCCGCTTGTGCCGCCGATTTTGCCGCCGATCGGATGCGATTGCTGCCGCTTTCAATGCCCCGGGCAACGCCTGCGGCAATATTGATCCCCACGTTTTCAAAGCTGCCGTTCATGCCGTTCAGGGTGGTCATGACCGCCCGTGCCAATGTGCTGGCGGCGTTGGCGGCGCTGCTCCGTCCGCTCTGGATCCCTTGACCGATGTCAATGGCATAGGCTGCGCCGATTGTCCGGCCATTGCTGTCCAGCACGTTTTCCACAGCTTTTGCCACTGCCCGTGCAAAAGTCTGCCCATCGCTGACCAGCTGCCCTTGTTTGTCGCTGATCCCTGTGCCGATGGCTGTCGCCCAGTCGCCGCCCATGGCGGTGCCCGTGTCCACAGACAGCACCGCCACCACGGCATCGCATAGCCCTTGGGCTGCATCGCCGCTCATGGTGGCAGCCTCTGCGGCCAGCATGGTAAACCCATGGACAATGCCGCCCATGGCGTCCGTCCCAACGATTTGAAACGTCTGAAAGCTCAGCTTGGCCTTGATGGCGTCCAGGAAGGCCTGGGCTGCGTCGTCCGCCGTCTTCACAAGGTCGGGCTTCGTGCCGGTCACACCGGTGTTGAAGTCCGTGACCACCTTCTTACCTGCACTTTCCGCTGCGCTTTCCGTGCCGCCGGTGTTCCAGCTGTCGATCCAGGCTTTCAGCGCATTCACACCTTGCTGCCCTGCGCCTACCACGGATTCGCCTACGCCCAGAGCCACATCCCCAAGGCCCGCCAGAATGCCCCATGCCCGGCTCAGACCGTCCGCAATGGTACTGCCCAGGCCTGCCCAGTCAATCTTCTTAATGGTCTCTTCCGCCGCGGCGAAAATGCCGCTGAGGGCGTCCTTCTGAATGCCTGTGACCCCATTCACCAGAATGCCCACGTTTTCGCCCAGCTGCGTCCAGTTGATGCTGGTAATGGCGGCATTGCATTTTTCAAACACGCCGCTGAGGGCATTGAGCGGAATCGCTGTGGCCTGTCCCGCCAGGGTGCCCAGCTTGGTGCCGGTATCTGCCCAGGGGAAGGCTTCAATGGCTGCCTTGCCGCCGTCGAATACGCCGCTGATGGCCTCCAGCCCCAGCAGGGCAAGCTTTCCTGCAACCTCCCCCAGCTTGGTGCCCACATCCGTCCAGGGGAAGGCCTCAACGGCTGCCTTACCTGCGTCGAATACGCCGCTGAGGGCATCCATGGCAAGCAGGGCAAGCTGCCCTGCCAGTGCACCCAGCTTGGTGCCCACGTCTTCCCAGGGGAAAGCTTCAATGGCTGCCTGGCCGGCGGTAAAGATGCCGCTGATCAGCTCCGTGCCGCCCACCAGGGCAGTGCCGATGGTGTCCACCAGCGTTTCCGCAAAGCTTCCCCATTCCTGCGCTTGCTGTTCTTGGTCGCCCTCTGCCGGCGGATTAAACAGGTTGCTGAAGAATGCCGTCACGCTGTCCAGCACACCTCGAATAGTCGTGCTGACTGTGCTTGCAAAGCTCTCCCACAGCCCGCCGATTGTGCCCTGTTCGTCCTCTCCCGGCGGATTGAACAGACTCCCCAGGAAGTCGCCTACGCCGCTCATGATGCCCGTAATGGCGTCCCTAATCCCTCCGGAAAAGCTTGCCCAGGCGTCAGCCAGGCCAACGTCTTCCGGAATGCCCAGCAGGTCAAGGATAAATTCGCCAATGCCAGACAGCCCTTCTAGTATGCCGTTCAGGATATCACTGCCTGCCTGTGCCCAGTCGGTGGATGTGAGTCCGTCCCAGATGGCTTCCACGATTTCCGGCAGCTTGGCCACCAGCTTCGGGATGCCCTGAATCAGTCCTGCCGCCAGCTTCACCACCAGGGTAATGCCCGCACTCAGCAGCTCCGGCAGTGCGCTCACAATGCCGTCCACCAGCCCGCTGATCAGCGTCAGTGCACTGTCCGCCAGTGCACCGGCGTTCTCGCTCAATAGATTGGCAAGGCTCTCCACCAGCGTGGTTGCCAAGGTCGTAATGGGCTCGATGTTGGCGGTAATGCCGCTGATCACCCCATTCAGCAGCTGCATGGCGGCAGGCAGCAGTTTTGTCAGCAGCCCCGGCAGCTTCTCCGCCAGTGCCCCGGCCACCTGCGTCACCGCCGCGGACACAACGGGCAGCGCATCCTCAATGAGTCCTGCCACATCGTCCAGGGCTTCGCTGACCGTGTCTAAAAGGCCGCTTAGAATCTCCGGCAGTTCGTCCGGTTCCAGTCCGTCCTGCAGGGCAACCGCCACTTGCCCCATGGCGCTGGTGGCGGTATCCACCAGCGGCTGAAATGCCGGAATCATCACCAGACCGATGCTGTTCTTCAGTGCTTCTCCCGTGGCGGTGAAGCGCTGCATGCTGTCATCAAAGGCGCCCATTTTGGCAAGGTTTTCATCGCTGAATACCGTGCCCATGGCTTGGGCTTCCTTGCCCATTTCCCGCCAGGCCGCACTGCCTGCCTCAATCAGCGGGTTCAGCTCCCGTGCGCTGTCCCCAAACAGCTCCATGGCCAGCGCATCGCGCTCGGCGCCGGCCTCCATGTTGTGCAGCGAATCAATGGCATCCCAGAACACGTCTTCCGTGCTCCGCATGTTGCCGTCAAAGTCTTGGATGGATACGCCCAGCTTCACGAAGTTCTGGTACGCTGCGCCGCTTGTATCGGCAAACCCTTCCGCCATGTGCTTGGACAGGTCCTTCATGCTGTCGCTGACCCGTTCAACGGACGTGTCGATGAAGTTGCTGGCGTAGCTCCATTCCTGCAGCCGCTGTGCGCTGACGCCTGTTTGCGTGGACAAGGTCAGCAGATCGTCTGCGTAGGTGCCTGCGCCCTTGGCCATGTCAAAGGAGGCCGCCAATGCCGCTGCCGCCGCTGTGCCCATGGCTGCCATGGCCACCGCTGCCGCCTTGCATCCGGCCACCAGTGCCCCGCTGGCGGCACTGCCGGCGCTTTGCAGGGCTTCCTTCAGCTTGCTGTTCTTCTCCTCTGCGTCCTCGGCCTCATCGCCCTCATCCTTGACCGCATCCCCGGCTTCAGCCGCTGCCTCTGCCAGCTCGCTGCTGGCGTCGGCCTGCTCTTCCGTCTGGGAAGCCAGGTCGTCCATGCTGTCTTCAGCCGCCTCGCTGGTGCTCTGCATGTCGTTCAGCGCTGTTTCCGTTGTGCTGATTTCGGTACCCACCTTGTTCATGGCGGTGGTTGCCCGATTCAGTGCGATTTGCAGGTTGTCGGCCTGCTTGGAGTTTGCGCTGTATTCCTGTTTCGCCTTGGCCAGCTGCTCGGCAATCAGCTCCACCTTCTGCTGATGGGCAGCATAGATGGCCTGCAGGCTTTGCAGCTTGCTCCGCATGGCTTCCATGCTGTCCGCTTGTCCGGCGAAGGCGCTCTGGCTGGCGGCCATGTCCGTGTTCAGCACCGTCAGCTGCCGGGTGATGTCGGAAAGTGCAGCCTTGTACTCTTTGTCGCCCAATACGCTGACTTTCGTTTGTACGCCATCGTCCGCCATACGTTTCCCTCCATTTCGATAAAAGAAAAAGAGCTGGATTGCTCCAACTCAGATGATCAACAAATGCCCTTACGGGTGGTACACACCCAAATAATCCTTCAATGCACTTTGAAGAATCTGGCTGTAGTTCACGCCGCCCCGCTTTTCCGCCGCCTCATTCAGCCACGCAGGAATGGTCAGCGTCTTCTTCACGGCACGGTTCTCCATTTCTTCCCGGAATGGGGTCATCCACGCTGTCACAGGCACCACCATGGTGCCGCTTGGTGCCTTCACGTCCAACTTGGGCGTGGGAATGCTTTCCCCATCCTGCTCCATGCCGTATAGGTGCAGGCTCATCGCATCCGCAGCCATCAGCCGTGCTTCCTCGAAGGTGTCGCCCTGGGTATAGCAGCCATCCAGCTGGGGGAAGCGCACGCTGTATCCTCCATCGTCTTCCTTCGTAAACAGCGCTGCAAAGGTGTATTTGCTCGGTCTGGTCATGGCTTCTGCTCCTTTCTCGCAAAAAACGTCAGGAGGCAGGCCGGATGCTTACCATCCAGCCTTTGCCTTGATGTCCCGTTCGACCCCCGGCTTCAGGTCGCCTCGGTGATCCGGCACGGTAATTCGCTTGCCATCCTTCACGAATTGCTTGTGCGATCCGCTTTGCCGTACCTCCTGCCAACCTTCCCGCCGAAGCCGTCGAATGGCTTCCTGTGCGGTCATCGGCATTCCTGCCACCTCCTGACAGGAACAGTATAGCACAATGAATACGTATTGTCAACACGTATTTGTTTTATCTCGGGATTCTGTTCAGCCGCATCGGCTGCTGTGCCTTCGGTCTTCCGCCGTGGGCTTCCCGGTATACATCATACATCAGCAGCACGGCACGGGGGCTGCTCTTCCAGAAGGTTTCCGCGCCCATGCCGCAGGCCAGTGCCCGGTAGTATAGCCATTTCCATGGATACCGGGATGCTTGCCCGGCGCGGCTCAGGGGTTTGCGCCGTCTTGCTTATCCGTCTCCGGCAGCGCATTCGTGACCCCTGTCATCAGCTTGTCGGTCACCCCGGGCAGTGCCGCAATCCGGAAATCCCGGGAAAAGTCCTCCCAGGTAAGCGTTGTTTCCGGTGCCGCTGCCATGATGGCGCCGTACAGCATGGCCATAATGGCACCCATCTTGCTGCGCGTCAGATCCATGGCGATTTCCGCAAAGTTTTTCACCCGGCCATAGTGGTATTCGTACACGTCTTCCGCCAGCCGGAACGTCTCGTTGGTGAAGGCCAGCTTGTACTGCTTCCCGTTGACTTCCAGCGTATCCAGGGGCGCTGCAATGTCGCGCCCCAGCTCCTGCTTGTTCTCTGCCATTTCAGACTCCTTCTATGCCGCAAACAGCAGGGACGACACTCGCTTGAGTGCCGCCCCTGCCCTTCGTGTCATGTGCGCTTATTTCCCACTATCCTCAGCGGCTGCTTCGTAGACGGCCGTAAACCAGGTAGTGATTGCCGCGGGCAGCTTGTCGCTCACAGCAACCGTGTCGCACACGGCAGCCAGGGCGTTGTCGCACTCCCGGCGCACAAACTTGCCCTCGATGGTCGGGTGCTGGTAGGTGATGCTGTCGCTGGCGGTGTGTGCCGTGCTGGTAGGCTCCGCAAAGGTGCCCTTGTACAGCCACCACAGCTCCTTGCTGTCATCATCCAGCGTGATGGCGAAGCCAACGGCCACATCCGGCGCTTTCTGGCTGCCGTTGATGATCTGCACCCCATTGGCATCCACCTGGCGCCCCAGCAGTTCCTGCCGCACTTCGTAGGCCAGCTTGTCCACGTTCACGCTCACGGTGTAGCTGTCCACACGCTTCTCGTTGCGGGTGGCCACGTTGCTGGCGTACACGCTGCCTTCCTTGTAGTTGGGCGTGATCGTCACCTCAATGGTCTTGCCCATCACCTTAGGGTCTCCGTAGACGGGCTTGGTCGTGGCCGTTTCCGCCGTGGTAATCAGGGCATAGTAGACGTCCAGAATACCGGTATAGTAACCTTCCATGTTTTAGTCCTCCTTTTCATCGTTCCATGTCATCCACAGGGCGAAGGTTGCCGCCATGTGGTGGATGCCTGTATCCTTCTCGTAGTCGTCCGGGCCCCAGCTTTGCACCCGTACGCCTGCCTTTTCCAGCAGCGTCATGGCCTTGAAGAAGGCACGCCGGTGCTCTCCGTCCTCCCGGTGGCTGAAGGCGTGCAGCTGGATCAGGTGCTTCACCCGTCTGGGTGCGTCGCTGGCGTGCTCAGCAGGGGCGCCGCTTGCCTCGTTGAAGGTCACATAGGTTTCGTTTTCTGCGCCTCCCGGCGGCTGGCTCACCGGGTAGGGAAGGGTGGATAGTGCCGCCATCAGGAAAGCTTCCAGCCTGTCTTCCATCGCTTACCCCTCTCCCTGCGCCGCCTGGAATACGTCCCGGATGGTGCTGTTCACCTCATCCGCAGCGTTGTCCACCGTGGGGGCGAACCATGGCCTGGCAGGCATGTTGCTCCGTCCGTATTCCAGGATATTGCCGATTTTTGCGTAGTTTTCCCCATCGGCGTTTGTCCCCGTAGGGGCAACCTCGCAGTAGTATCCGTCTGCCGCACTGTACTTGACCGCTCCGGCCTTGATGCTTGCCGCCAGTCCGCCCGTTCTGATGGGCGCGGCGTCACTCAGCTTCTCTGCCAGCAGCTTCCCGCCGGCCTTCACGGCTTTCCGACAGCTTTCCTCGCTGCCCCGTGCCAGTTTCTCAAACTTCTCCATTTCGGCGGCAATGCCGCCTGTTGCAAAGGCACCCATGCCTTTACACCCCCTTGCCTTGGATGGCTCGGCATTGTAGGCGCATGTAGTCCCCTTGATAGCCCAAGGCGTTCACCTGCACGATTTCGTAGTTGATGCCCTGGTGCGTTACCCGCCAGCTGTCCCGCTGCTCCTGCCGGATGCTCCGCCGGTAGCGGATGGTGAATGTCAGGATGTCCTCGGCATGGTACGCCTGGGCAGCGTACAGGTTCTTCTGGGATACGTCCGCCATGGCGGCCATCACCGTGGCCACATCCTGCCAGGTGGTGATGCGCCTGCCCCGTTCATCCGTGTTGGTTTCTGCCCGCTGCAGGGTGATCCGGTGCTTTAGGTCGCCCGCCTTCATGCCTCCGCCTCCTCTGCCTTCACCGGTCGAAGCTGGTGCACGCTGGTGATGATGTAGGGCGGCATGGTGGTGCTGTCCCCACCTGCCCCTCGCATGTCATACATCCACGCTGCCAGATTCGCCACCCAGAAGTCATAGAGGGCATCATCCTCATCAGGCTGAGGAACGCCTGCGGCTGCATACCATGCTTCTGCGGCGTTCACGCATCCTTCCAGCACTGCGCTGTCTGCGTCGTCATCGCACCCGGCGAACCGCCGCACCATGTCCATGTCAGGCACCTGCGCACCTCCTTAGTCGCTTTGCACAATCGGCAGCGTGATGGGAATGCCCAGTCCCGCCGCCTTCTGCATTTCCTGCCCCAGATAGGCAGCCAGCCCTGCCGCAGCTTCCTCTTTCACGCCTTCCAGGGCTTCGCTGTCGTTGATGTCAATGCTGATGTTCAGCCCTTTCCCCGGTCTGATGCTGCATGTGGCAGATACCGCCAGCACCCGATCGCTGCCCTTGTCGTTGTAGACGTTTGCGGTGGTCTGCTGGCTCATTTCCGTGCTGATCGTTGCCATGGATCTGTCCTTTCCGCGGCAGGACAGTCTAACACACTGCCCTGCCGCCTGTGATCAGGGAGCCTTTGATCAGGTGATCGCAGGGATGTAGATTTCCTTGCGCACCGCTGCCGCACTGTCGAACACGGTGGCACCCATCCGGGCAATGCACCGGGTCTCGATGCTGTTGGTGCGGAAGGCCGTGCCGCCCACGTCCGTGCTGGTCAGCTCCAAGGGCTGGCGCTGGAACAGGGTGGCGTACTGCCGGAAGTCGCCGATGTAGATCGGGCAGTAGAGGCCTGCACTGGCGCCGGAAGTTACCTCACGGGTGGGCATCACAGCGTTGGACACCACCTTCACCGGGCGACCCTTCAGCATCGTGCCCGTAGCGTTGGTGGGATCGGGCATCAGCATCGGGCGGCCATTGGCATCCGTCAGCGCATCCAGGTAATTGTAGCCGTCCTGATTGACGATGATGGTAGACAGCACGCTGATGGCGGGATCAAGCTCCACGTTCAGCGCCGTCTTGATGACGCTCAGTGCACTGGTCGTATCAGTGGTGCTTGCGGTCAGCTTTTCCAGCTGGGTCTTCAGGATGTCATTGGTGGTGATCACGTACTTCCGCGCATAGAAGCGGGAAATGTAGTTGAACAGGTTCGCCACTTCATCGTTTGCCAGCTCGTTGGATACCTGCAGCCAGTCCCCGTAGGTGTCCAAAGTGAAGGTCACCTTCTTGAAGTTGGGTTCCTCGCCGCTGCCGGTGATCTCCGTGCCCTCGCCGGTCAGCTTGGTCATGCCCTTGGTGGGATCGGTGGCCACCACACGCCAGCCGCTGTTGGAGGTGGTGCTCTCCACATTGAACAGCTCTTCCAGCGGGTCCAGGGCACGGATGTACTCCCGGATGTTGTAGTCGATGTCCTCCGGCACAAGGAAGCCGCCGTCCTCCCCGGCAGGGTCGCCGCCGGCAATGGTCAGCGCATCGTAGAGCACCTTGTGCTTGTCCGCATACAGGTCACGTCCGGGCTTTGCACCGGTGCGGATGGCGTGAGCGAAAGCGTTGGCGTATTCCCGGCTTTTCAGCATGTCGTGCAGGTTCCGCTCCTGCGCCTGATTGATGCTGCTCTGAGGCGTGGTCAGGTTGCCCCGCTCAGCGTCCTCCTGGGTGGTGTAGGCCAGCCGCAGGGCTGCCATGCGGCTGTTCATGTCCCGCAGGGCGTTCTGCTGGCGCTCGATGTCCTGCATGTCGTGGGTGTTGTCTGCCGCGTCCACCATCAGGCGGTCGGCAGCGGTGTGGATGCTGCGCCCCAGCGCATTGATCTCATTCATCAGTTCAGCCAGAGTCATGTTCGTTGTCCTCCTTCGTCTTTTCCGTGGAAATTCAAAAACGACCACGTGATCGCTTTTGGCTTAGTGGATAGTTTCGCCGATGATCTTCGTCCGGCGAATGATTTCTGCCCGCCTCTGCAGCTCGGCAAGGCTGGGCTGCACCCGGGCAAGGGCTGCGGCTCGGCCGTGCTGCTTGCCCTGCATCATCACGCTGGCAGGACGCTGCTCCTTTTCGTCGTCATCGTCCTCATCGCCCTCCTGATACAGGATGCCGTCCGCAAAGCCCAGGTCAACGCATTTTTGTGCGCTCATGTAGGTTTCTGCATCCAACATAGCGGCGATTTCGTCTCGGCTTCTGCCGGTCTTCAAGGTGTAGGCGGCCAGCAGCCCCTCCGTGATTTCGTCCAGCACGTCAGCCTCCTTCCGGTGGTCGGCGCTGTTGCCTGTGGCCATGCTCCACGGGTTGTGGATCATCATGTAGCTTACCGGCGACATGAGGACTTCATCCCCCGCCATGGCCACCAGCGATGCCGCACTGGCTGCAATGCCCGTTACCTTCACCGTCACCTTGCCCTGTGTGTGCTCCCGCAGTGCCGTGTACAGCTCTGCCCCGGCAAAAACGTCACCGCCGGGGGAATTGATGTAGACCGTAATGTCCTTGCAGCTTGCCAGCTTGTTGCGGAAGTTCCGTGCCACCACCTGGCCGCCGCTGCTCCACCAGTCGCTTTCCGTCACGATCTCCCCGTCCAGCTGAATGGTGCCGTTCCCCGTGGCGTCGTCCCGGGTAAAGTTCCAGAATGTGCTCATGCACTCCCTCCTTACAGGTTTGTCAGTAGTTAGGAGAGTTGAGAGTGGAGTTAGGAGTTAGGAGGTGAGTTCACTCCTCATTCCTCACTCCTCACTCCTACCTTCTTACTCTTCCCCTTCCAGCCTCATCTCTTCCTTACAGTAGGGGCAAGGGATCACCCCATCCTCCGGCAGTTCCGCATCCTCGAAGGTTTCGGGGGTGCCGTCTGCCTTCTTCAGCAGAAAGAACCCCTCACCGCAGTGGGGGCAAATATGCAGCTTCCAGTTCGCGTTCATAAGCATCCTCCTCTCTTAGCAGATCACGCAGGCAGGGCAGACGGTTTGTAGACTGTTGCAATAAAACATTGCCATGTAATACTGATAGATACACGAACTCAAGCAACTTGGAACGCTCTCGTCGAATCTTCCGGAGCCCATATTATCCGCCCCGGAACGAATCCAGTAAGTAGCAACAGGTGAGGTTGTTCCTATCGCATATTTATAGACGCTTGTAATACCTCGATCGATCAGAGGGAACTTCTCGACATCAGTTTCCATACCGGGGCCGGTAGCGCCGGCTATCTCACCGTTGGAAGGAATAAAGAATACATCGCTGGTTACATATGTACTCGAAAGCGGCTGATCCATTTCAAACGAGAGGTTGGTCATAGAAACAACGTCCGCCTTGCCGATCGCCATCTTAAACGCCGTGTCGAGCCCAGCCATGAATCCATCCTTATCAACAAAGTTGGATTTCAGGTCAAACACCGTCCGCCGACGCCACCATTTGTTTGCAGCGGAGGAGCTGTTCAGCCACTGGCGCACATCGCTGTTCTTCCAGTTGTCGCTGCCGTACTGGCTTCGCACGGAAGAATTGAAGGTGCCCACAAGGTTCACGATGTTCGCCTGGTAACGGCTTGTCGTGCCCAAGTTCGTGCCCCCGTCCCCCAGTGTTACCACAAGCCCGGATTCCAGTTCGTTGCCGGATGCATCGTAGGTTGTGACGGTTCCGCCGGTAATGTTCGCCTGGCTGTAGGTACTCTGGGACTTGCCAACAGCCGTGTGCCGGAAGCCCCCATAGTAGGGGATCGCCTTGGTGGTGGTAAACTGATACGTGCCATCTTCTTTTTCGCTGTTATACTTGTAATCGCTCTTACGCAGCGTAAAATGATAGGTTCCCGCAGGCAAGCTCTGCCCCCATCCGATGGTATTCGCCCACAGCAGCTCCGCCGCGTCGAAGCTGATGCCGTCAATGGTGTTGTGCATCAGCAGCGTCATCGTCGGCGCACTTTCATCCCCGGTCTTCTTGTGCCAGTTGTGGGCAGCCACGTCAAACACAAGGTCGCCATACACGCTGTGGGTCACGGTCACTTGACTGCCCACAGGATAGGCAGCCTCGCCAAGGCCTGCACGCACCAGCCGTGCCATGGTGGTGGGGTCGTTCAGGTCTCCGGCGTTGCTGATGGCCAGAAGGCCGAGTTTGGTGTTGATTGCATCCAAGGTCGTGTTGGTGACCTTCATCTTGTCATTTACGTTCGAAAAGTAAACACCCATACGCTTCTTCCTCTCTTAGCTCTCCGTCGGTTTTTCGGCCATGGTGCCCGTCAATAGCAGCTCCGGATGCTCCACCATAATGCGCAGCGGAATAATGTCCCGTGCACACATCAATTCATTCCCGCTGGGATCAGGCGGAAGCCCTTCCCGCTCACGCACCTCGTTGGTTTTCATCCACCCGCCGCGGATGGCCATCTGATACTTGTTCGCCATGGCCACCATGTCGGCACGCACCAGACTGTCCGTGTCGAAGCGGAAGCGGTAGCCTGCCTTGTAGTCTGCATCGCTCAGCAGCTTCCGGTTCAGTTCGTCCTCCCATTGCTGCACAATGGGGATGATGGTCAGCTGCAGAAACTCCTGCATCTGCTGCTCTGCCGTGCTGAAGCTTGTGTCGCTGTAATCCCCCAGCATGTGGGGCGGCAGATTGTACACCGTGGCCACACGATTCCGTGTGATCCGCTCCACGTCCATCAGCTGCGCATCCACAGGCGACTGGTTGAAGGTCGTTGCCTTGATGCCGCCTTCCAGCACCAGCACCCGCTGGCCGCTGCTCTCGTAGGCGTCCAGGAAATCATCCACGATCTGCGCCTTCCGTTTTTCGTCCAGTGCCTGCCCCGGCACCTCCAGCATCACGCCGTGATTGATGCCGTCCAGCTGATTCAGGCTGATTTCCTTCACTTCCGCATCGTAGTCCAGGCTTCCCCGCAGCACGTCCAGGGGACGGATGCCGCTGATGCCGTTGGCACTCATGTGCTTCAGTGCCACCACCATGTACCCCGGGATCGGGTACGTTCTGCCTTCCAGGGTAATGTCGTACCAGATTTCCCTGCTGTCCTTCTCGATCAGCGGACGCACCCGTGTCGGATCCAGCACGTCCAGCCGTACAATTTCCCCCAGCCCGTCCCGGATAATGAGCGCATAGGCCATGCCCTCCGTGTTGCGGAAGGCTTCCATGGTCTGCTTGAAGATGTAGGCGCTCATGCTGGGGTTCGGGGACAGGTTCAGCAGCTTTTCCAGCGGATGGGCATCCTGCCGCTCCCGTCCCTTGTAGACGTGCACTGGAATGCTGGCCACCGTGTTGGCGATGCGTGTCACCGCAGCATAGATGGCTTCGTGCCCCTGCAGCGTCACATCTGCCCGTGGCCGGGTGATATTTGTCACCTTGCCCCGGTCAAAGACTTGCACCCGGGGCTTGTCTCTCGCCTTATTCTCGTTGCGGAAACGGCTGAAAAGTCCCATGCCTCATTAACCCCCTCTCGTTCTTCTGCTCCTTGCCCGGCTGCTGTCCAGCCGGATGGAGTACACCGCAGGCGGCGCTGCCGGAACGCCTCCCGGATTCTGCTGCATCTGGATGCAGTGTGCGTCCAGCCACGCCATGAAGCCGTCGATTTTGCGGTAACGGTTGTTTTTTGTCGGCATCCAGTTGGCCTTGTCCGTGTGCTGACGCTGGGCGCTGATGCGCACGTTTTCCGTGTACCAGCGCAGCATCGGGTCGCCGTTGGACACAATGCGCCCGCCCAGCAGCAGCTCCTTCACGTCCTTCATGGGGTCGTTCAGCGTCAACGGCCCCTGCCGGACGATCTGGCAGTTGAAGCCTTTCATTTCAAGCATCTGCCGCAGCTTCACCGCGTTCGCCGGGTCGTAGCCGATGGCGGTGATTTCGTACTTCTCAGCTTGGGCGCAGAACCACTGGTAGACGTCGTCCTGGCTGATGTACTCCCCATCGACAATGCTGAGCAGCCCCCGCATGGCCATGCCGTAGTAGTCGATCTTTTCGTTGTCCATCTCCACCTTCCGGCGTGGCACCCAGCTGTGCAGCAGCACATAATAGCGCCCATCATCCAGCGGAAATTCCAATGCGGCAGCGGTGAAGTCTTCCCGGCTGCTCAGGTCGAAGCCGCCGAAGCAGCGCCGCCCCAGCAGGCTTTCCTCCGGGATGACCGCCAGATTCCGCGGCATTACATCCGGCGATACAAAAGCCATGTCGTCCGCCTGCACCATGATGTTCAGCTGCTTGCAGATGAAGTCTGCCCGCTCTCGGGGCACCTTCTTTGCCCGCTCCCAGCTATCCAGCAGATCACGCATGTGTAGCACAACGCCCAGGCCGGGGTTTGCCTTGACCCAACAGCCGGTGTCCTCGACATCGTCCGTGGCGTCCAGCTCCGCAATGTAGGAAAACAGCCGGTCGGCCACCTCCGGCTTAATCTTGCCCGGGATCAGCACATCGGAAAACAGTCCGTAATAGTCTGCCAGCGGTCCGTCTGTCACATAGCCCATGGTGGTGATGTACAGGATCAGCGGCTGGCGGCGCTTCACGTTTTTCCGCTTGATAATGTTGATGAGCTTGTAGTCCCGGAACTCGTGAATTTCATCGAAAATGGCCATGTGCGGATTCAGGCCGTCCAGCCGCTTGCTGTCGCTGGCACGGTGGCGGATGCTGGCGCTCATGGCGTCATAGTACACCCCGTCCCGCAGCGCGCGGAACCGCTTCGCCAGCGGCTTGCTGGCACGAATCTGCCCCAGACACTCGTTGAACACGATGCCTGCCTGGTCTTTGCTGTTGGCCAGCAGATAAATATCCGCACCTCGCTCCCCATCCTTGCAGGCGCCGAAGGTGGCATTGCCCGCCATTAGGGTGCTTTTCCCGTTGCCGGTGCCTACCAGAATCAGGGCTTCACGGAAGCGGCGCAGCCCGGTCTGCTTGTTCACCCATCCGTATAGGTTGCACTCAATGAAGCACTGCCAAGGCATCAGCTCCAGCCGGTCATAGTCGCCCTTGGTGGGTACCAAAAAGCGCTCCATGAAGCCCACAGGCCGTGCGGCCAGGGTCTCATCGAAGCGCCATGGGTAATCCGGGTTGTTCTGCTTTTCAAGTTCGTCCAGAAAACGGCGGCAGGCCAGACGAACCTTCTCCCCAACTACCATTCGCCCCGATGCGGCGTCCTGCGCGTAGCCGTAGCATCGTGCCAGTACGCCGGATAGATCGGGGCTTCGCTCAGTAGGTGGTGAAGTCGTCGTCAAGGTCTAAAGCCGCCGCCTTCCTGCTTGTGGGTGTCAGCCGCAGTTCTGCCAGGGTCTTCCGCTGCTGATCGCAGTAGGCTCTGAACTGCGGAACGCTCTTGTTGTCCTGCCAGTACCGCTGCCGGCCGTTGGTGTACTCCCGTCCGATTCCTCGGGTTTTGATGTCGTCCTGAAGCTGCTGTTTCACCTGCTCCGCGTAGGCGTAGTCGTACACCAGCATCTGATCCGCATCCGTCAGCCCGCCCTCACGCATCTCGCAGCTTGCGCAAAGGTATTCATAGACGTGCCGCGCCCTTTCGTCGTTAATTCGGCTGAAATGCTGCTCCTTCATGGCTGCATTCATGTTGCACATGCCTCCTATATCTTGATGATCCGCATTCGTGGATTGCTCACTTTGGTTTGCTTGGCCTGTCCTCCCTTTTCCGGATGCCTTTTATTATGGCACTGGTTGCACAGGCTGATCAGATTCTCTAGGCACAACTCCAGGTCAGGACGCTCTTCCCGGGACAGGATATGGTGCACCATGTCCGCCCGGTGCGGCTTCTTCCCGTATCCTGCCCGGAATCGTGCCATGCAATCCTGGCACATGCCGCCGTCACGCTCTAACACAGCTTTTCTTGCCCGCTTCCATGCCTCACTGTGATAGAACGGATCGCTGGGCTTGTAGTCCATCCCATGCTGCACCTCCGTACATATGGAAAAGAGGGCAGCGGCTTCGTGCCTCTGTCCTCTCACCGGTTTTTCTATGCTAATCTTATCACGGGTCAAGCGCTTTTGGTAGTCTATTGAGCGAAGGTCAATGAAGGTCAATATACATGGACCGCAGCACCATGTATTGAGAGCGCAGTGGTATGTATAGGCAGCGTTTTTGGTTCACACGGGCGGGGCGTCTCGCTCCTGCCATTTCGGCAGGTCAACGCTGCCGAAGTTGCTGCCGTTGCTGCCGTCCTTGTCGCCGCGCAGGTACCAGCCCGGCAGCGTTGCGTCAATCCGTGCGCTATCCATCTCTGCCAACACCTTCAGTGCTTCGGCTTTTTTTGCCCGCACGGTTCCGTCTTGATACCCACATGCAGCGGCAATGACGGCGGCGGTTTCGCCCAGCACGTAATAGCGATAGAGAATGTCGCTGCTTGCCGCGTCCAGATAGTCCAGCAGTGCACACGCAGCGGCAATTTCCACCTGTTTGGCTCTCTTCCGTGCCGTAAGCTGCCGCTTCAGGGTGTCAATGTCCGCTTCCAGCGTCCCGATCTTGTCATGGTTTCCGCTGGCGTGGCTGCCGCCATTGGCATCCATAGGGCTGGCGGTGATGCGGTACAGGGCGCTGCGCCGCTGGTCAATGCGCTGCTGAATGCGCCTGAGTTCCGCGTCTGCTGCCCTGCATCGGTTCAGGATTTCAATGGCTTTCATGCTCTCACCCTCCAAAAGCGTCCACGTGTGCGTTTTTCACTGTCTGGTCAGAACGGACAATCCTCAGGCGTCTCCACCTGGGTCATGCCTTCCGATGCATCGTCGTCTGCTTCGCTCTTCCCGCTGAGAAACTTGACCTCTTCCGCCTGCATGGCAAGCTGCGCCCGCCAGTTGCCGTCCCGCCCCTGATAGGGAACAGCATTCACCGCTCCCCATGCAGCGATTTTCTTGCCCTTGGATAGATAACGTGCACAGTTTTCTGCCTGCGCCCGCCACACCGTCACCTGTGCATAGGTCGTTTTGGCTTGCCCGCCACGCCGCTCATTGATGGCGATCGGCAGATCACAGACGCTGACGGCGCCGTTTGATGTGTTGACGCTCCGCAGCTGCGGGTCACGGGTCAGGTTGCCGATGAAGATGGCTTTATTCATGTTGATTCCTCCGTTCGTCTGTGTCCTTTGATCCGATGACGCACGCTGCCAGCACGCCGCCCCTGTCGTACGCACTGATGTGACCTAGGCTGCCGCCTTTGCTCACAGACCGCACGAAGTAGTCGTACACCGTGCTCGGGGTGCGCAGCCAGTAGGCAGCTTTCGCACTGTGCATGTCCATGGCTTTGCGCTGTTCTTTGCCGTCCTCCTGCGTGTACCAGGGATAGGTCTTTCCTTCGTGGGGAATTCCTGCGCCCTCAAGTCCCACCTCTGATGCGGACAGCAGCCACACTCGATCCCATGCGCTGCTTGCTTCGTTGTGTTCCGTGCAGGGGCGGCAGGTGATCATCACCGTTTCGGCATCTTCCTCCGGCATGCCGCTGAAAAAATCATGGTTCAGGTAGAATCGGATGGCACTGCTCATGTAATGATTGCCGCCCATGGGATGATCCTCGTTGGGATTGGCAAACCAGCGGTAGGCTTCGATGTGTTCCGTAGCCACCGTCAGCGTGTGCTTGGATCCGGCTGCCTGATCCACGTCCACGCCGATGACCCGCCACTGGATCAAGCCGAAATCATCGTGGCGCATCCGAATCACATCGCCCACCCGATAGCGATTTTTCCCGTCCGCCCCCTCCATATGCGCAGCCACGGACGCAAAGCTGTCCAGCGGGCGTGCGGTATTGGCCTGAATTTCCTGCAGTGCGGCTTGAAACGCCTCCCGCAATGCGCCGCTGTTCAGCACTGATGCCACAGCCTCGGCGTTGTCTCGCACGAAGGCAGCCAGCGCTTCCTCATTGCTCTTGATCCTTTTCCCGTGCTGTTCCATGCCATTGCCTCCTTTCATCGGCCATGCTGATCGTGTTCCTTGGTTTACGTCCCGGCACGCAAGCCGGATGAATGCCGCTCACGGATTCACCCCCTTGCTCTTGATGTGCTTCATGGTTTTGTAGTCGTCCCACATTGCCACTTGCTTCATCACAAGCTCATACTGGCACCGGGGCAGATCACGTGCGGCCTGCACCCCCAGCGTTTGCCGAATGGCCTTGCGGATGGCGGCAGTGGCCTGCTTTTCACACCCCACTGCCCGGTAGGATGCGCATAGTGTTGCAGCCCGCTCCCGGATGGCAGCGTTGATGGCGGTGGCTTGGGCAGGCGTGACCTTCGTCAGCATCCGCACCTCACGCTCCAGTGCCCCCATGCGCTCGTTCGTTGTCCGCAGCATGTCCGCCATGCCCCGCATCACCACCGCACAGTCTTCCAGCCGCTTCAGCAGTGCCGCTTCAGTCGGTGTAGGATTTTGAAGTGCCATAGGCTCGGAAACCTTCGCCGTCAGTTCATGCATGCATCTCATCTCCTATCACATACATGACGCCCGTGCAGCTGTTCAGTGCTGCCCTTGCGCCGTCCACCCAGTCTGCGATCATGTCCACATAGCCAGCCAGTTCTTGCCGCTTGCCGCTGTCCATGCTTGCCAGTGTGGTGCCCATGTGGGGGAAAATGCCTGCCGCACCGATAAACACACGGACAGCGGCGGCAAGGTCAAGGGCATCCGGCAGCTTGCCGGTGCCGCTCACGGTGTTGCTTTGCTGTTCCAGCAGCTGCCGCTGGGCTTCCTGCCGTAGCACGGCCTGCTGCTCGGCGTAGTCTTCGGCGTCTGCCACCTCCTGCCGTAGTGCGTCGATCTGCCGCTGGGCTTCCGGGCTGATGCCGCCCTGCTGCTCGGCCTGTGCCAGTGCTTTCTGCAGACGCTCAATCTCTGCCTGTTTTTCCTGCCGCTCCTGCATCATCTCGCTGCGGTCATGCTCCAGCCGTGTGCGCAGGTCTTGCGCCTGCTGAACCGCTTGCGCCATTTGACGCTCATTTTTTCGTGCCTGACAAACGTCATCCGTCAGTTGCCGCACCTGCTCTTCCAGCGTGCGCACCGTCAGATTTTCCTCCGCAGCCCGCTTGGCCAGCGCTTCCCGTTCTTCTGCATCCGGCAGGTGCAGGATGACCCGTGCCTTGCTCATGGGCAGGGCGGCCATTGCGCTGCCCTCCGGGATTTCCCGTGCTGCCTTCATTAGCTGCTGGGCTTGCCTGAGGCTCAGCCCTGTGTTGTACAGCACCCAGTCCTCCCACTGCCCATGGGGCACGATTTTCCGTCCCTTCGCTTCGTTCAGGTAGCTGCCGATGGTCAAGTACCCCTGCACCACGTTCTGCGCAGCCGTGCGGATGCCCGTCTCAATGCGTGCCAATGTCGCCGCATCCTCCGCACTGGCCACCTGAATGACCACGGGCTGAATGTCCTTGCTGATGATTTCGCTCATGCTTGTCCCTCCCGCAACGCTTTGGTCGCTTCACATACATGACACCGGCTTGTGCAGCAGAAATCCCGGTAGTGCTGGTCACATGCTTCACGGTGCCGAAAAATGCTGTTTCCCAGTCGGCAGCTGATGAAATGCTTCCCCTTGTAGCCCGTCCGCGCAACGAAGTATGGACAGACGGACGTGCAGCCGTCTTTGTGCTTCATGTTTCGTCCTCCCAGTTAACCTGCGCGTATTCGCAGCTGTACAGCGTATCCGGTACCTTCTCTCCATCCGGCATAGGCGCAATGTTTTGCAGGCATTTGCACAGTTTGCAGCTCTGTGCTTCCTTGTGTCCCTTCATGCATAGCCAGCATTCCTGCCGCGCTGCCATTCGGCTGATGTCCGCCATGTCCCGGGCATCCACGATCAGGTAGTCATGCTTTGCAATAGGCCCCGGCAGTGTGATGCTCATGCGCCCGTTTTCAAGCATGTGTCTCAGCCAGCGCACGTCCTTCTCCGGCAGGGTGTCCACCAGCTGGATCAGCAGCCGTGAAGTGGTCGTCTGCACCAGCCGCCAGTTCCGCCAGCCGGTGGGCGATGCTGTGCGCAGCCTCTCCCGCAGGATGGTGGATGCCTTGTGCATTTCATCGTCCAGCGCAGCCAGGTACAGCAGGGCGGTTCGCTCCTTGCCTGTCAGCTTTTCTTGCATATCCCTCGCTCCTTTCGTTTTCTTGAAAAGCGTCCACGTGTGCGCTTTTGGTTTTAAGTCCATTCAGGCGGCAGATCGCTCGGCGTTACCTGCGTGAAGTCCATGCCCAGCTGCTTCTCGCCGTCTTCGTGGGTGCCGTCAATCTTGTCTCTCGGGATCCATAGGTAGAAGATGGAGCTGTCGCCAACACGCTTGCTCTTGGTGGGGCGTTCTTCCGTGCAGTTCACGCCGCTGCGCAGGATGCCGGCCGTTCGCAGATCCCGGTACAGGCTTCGCAGGCTGATCGGGAAGATGCTGCCCTGCTTGACGCACAATTCCTGCACACACTTGTAGATGATCCGTGGCATCAGGTAGTAGTAGCTTTCGTCCCGGCATCCCACCAGTTCCCGTCCAACGGCTGTGGCGGGCTTGCCCCCTTCTGTCGCAGCCGTGCTGATGTCCGTCACAAATATCTCTTTGCTTGCCAGCAGCTCCGCCACGCTGTCAAGGAAGATATTCACCGGCTTGTCCTCCTTGATGATGCGTGCCTGCTCCTTGCTGGTTGCCGTCAGCGTTGCCATGGCTTCTACCATAGCTTCCGTGCAGGCACTCTGCTCCATGAGCCCCACATGCCGGAAGTAGAGCAGCATCATATAGTATCCTGTCAGGATGTGGGCAATGGTTTCCGGTGCACGGGCGTGCTGCCCTTTCGCCTTGTCCGTGGCCCATGTGCGCATGTCCAGAAAATGCTTGTGCAGCGTTTCCGGCAGTTCGTCTGCCTGGGCTTGAAGCCACTGGATATAGCCCAGCATGGCACGCTGCAGGTACCCGCTCCTTGCCATTTCCTGTGCGGCCGTCAGTTCCATGCTGATCGGCACGTCCTCCGGTTGAATGGATACCATGTAATAGCGTGCCAGGCCGCTTTCGCCCACGTCCGGGATGTCTTCGCCTGTGATGATGGTCACGCATCGTGGTGGCGTTGCCGGCTGCAGTGTGCCGTCTGGCCGCATCCGTCCTCGCTCTGCACCGTCTCCCGCCATGCGGCTCAGGCTTTGCGCAATTTCCTTCAGCTGCCTTTTTTCTTGTTGGCTGCCCGTTGGGTGAAAGTCGTCCACCACGAAAGGCATGTCCTTCAGAATGAATGCCCTGCGCCTGATGGTGTTGCTGGTGTCGTGGAAGCTGGCGGGCAGGGTTTTGCTGGTAAAGTTCCCGAAGTGGCTCAGTGCAAGTGCCGCACTGGTGCTCTTGCGGCTGCCTGTTCCGCCTGCCAGATACAGCCCATAGGAAGGCTTGATGTTGGTCTGATTCATAAACTCCCATAGCGGTGCCAGGTAGATGGTTCCCAGCAGAGGAATGGCGATGTGGGGTGCAATCACGTTTCGGATGTTCCAGCTTGCCGCCGCAGCCGCTTCTGCCGATATGTTGTCGAACCCTGCCGCCCCTGCGCCGTCCAATCGATAGCTGTTCAGGCCTCCGTCCAGATGAACCCGCACGCCCTCTGCCCCAATCGCCCCGCCGTGGTACAGGTAGCACCATTTCCCGGCAATCTTTCGCCACCCGGTGTGGCTGTACTCGGTGATATGCGCCGCTGTCATCTTGCCCACAGCAGCAATGACGTAGCGTGCGTGATCCTTTGCGCTGTTGCCTGGCATTACGTTGGCTTGCAGCCCCCATGCGCTTGTCACCCAGCTCATGCCCCCGAAGTCGGATGCCTTCACCCGTGTCCTCGGCAGCTGCCGCCCATCCTGCGCCCATGCGTCCAGCTCGAAGGCCATGCTCCGGTTCACACCGTCATCCTGCAT
>JAUMVT010000022.1:0-10391 GCA_030529995.1 Clostridia bacterium | reverse complement strand
GCGCCCATGCGTCCAGCTCGAAGGCCATGCTCCGGTTCACACCGTCATCCTGCATGATTTCACTGTGAGGAATGGCGATAAAATCGCAAATAGGTTTTTTGCCGCCGTCTGCCGCCACTCGGCAGATGCAGCCGCCGGATGCGCAGTAGCCCGGAACCTTCCCGAATAGCTGCGCCGCCCGCTCGCTGGGGCTGAGCCAGTATTTCACCCCCGCCGGGTCGAAGGGCAACGTCTCACTGATTTGCCGTGCAAGCGCATCCATGGCAGCCCGGTCACCCATCAGCTCCACCATGTCCGTAATGTCGCCCTTCGGCGGCAACTCCGGGCAGCAGGCTTTCAGGTTGACCATCTTGATGCTTTTCGCAATGTGCGTCAGCGATGTGCAGACCTTCCAGCCGTGTTCCTGCCCTGCGTAGCTGTTTTCGGCAGTGTCGGCATCCGGCAGCATCACCACATGGGCACCACGCAGCAGCTCGCTGTAGCTGTCCGCCCACTTGCCTGCACCCTGGGGCTGGGTGGTGGCTGCGTAGCCCAGTCGTGCCATCGTGTCTGCGTCCTTCTCGCCCTCCACCACGTACACCGTCTTTCCGGCTTGGATGGCGGCGTTGACCTCCGGCAGCCGGTACAGCGTGTGCAGCTTGATGCTGTCCGGCACGCTCCACACATAGCCGTCCTTCTTTGCGTTCTTGTTCTCCGGTGCATACATCCGCTGCCGGAAGGTTTTCGCATGTTTCCCGTCCTCGCCGGTGTAATCATGCCGTGTCACCTGAAATAGCTCTTTGCCGCTTACATCGGTATAGCTGTAAATCTTCGTGATGGGCGGCAGCGGCTTCGACGGCTTTTTTTCTGTCTTGACTGGTTCAGCCTTTGCAGGCGGCGGAACAGCCTGATGCACGGTCATGCCCTTGGGTGCGCCGCCGTTGGGCGGTGTGTTGTCATCCCGCAGGTCCTGCACTTTCAGCCCCATGGCATTCAGTACATCCGCTTCGCTGCATCCTGCATGACATTTGAACACAATCCGCGGCGCACCGTTGTACCGGCTCGGCTGCACGTTGACCGTTAGGCTGGCCGTCCGATCGTCATGCGCCGGGCAGCGGCAGGTGTACTCGCCGGAAGCACTGTTGTGATGTTCCACGTGCAGTCGGCTCAAAAAATCCCGAATGTCCACGCCCTGCACCTCCGTCTGCTTACTCTTTCTGGCTGTCCTGCGCCATTCGCTGCGCAATGTCTGTCAAAATGGTTTCCTTGTCGAAGTAGTAGGCGTTGCCGATCTTCTCGTGGGGAAGGAGACCTTCCTGCGCCATTTTGCGGATGGTGCTTGTACGCAGCCCCGTGATTTCGCTTAATTCCTTTGCGCTCCAGTACTGATCCGGCGATTTACGCTTGCCCAGTACTTCACATACCACATCCACGTCTACCAGCTGACGGTTGCCCCATTTCAGCACCTGAATTTTCCCTTCCCGGATCGCTTTGCGCAGGGCGTAATCCGTCACGCCTGTCAGTTGCCTAGCCCGATTCACCGGTTGCAGGTTCATCATTTTCCCTCCATTTCCGTAATCGCTTTGTCGATGGCAAGCACAGTTTCCTCCATCACCTGCCGCAGTGCTACCGCTTTACTGCGAATGGCCTCTGCAGCAGGGATCTCGTCCGGCGTGATTTTTTCGTCCCGTGCCACGGCTGCAAACCGCACCGCCAGCTGCTGCACATGGGCAAAGGAGGCCACCCATTCCAGGGCTGCTTGCGCCAGCTCGCTGTTGCCATCGCCGCCGTAGTCCGGCATCAGCGGGCAGCAGGAACGGATGTGATCCCCTGCCAGCTCCGGTGCACTGTAGGCTTCCACCATTTTCTGCACCACATCGCAGGGCGGCAGACGCTTTCCGGTTTCAAAGTCTTGTAGGCTTTCCTTGCTGATGTATAGCAGCGCCGCCGTTCGCTCCCGGCTTGCGTGCAGCGGATTCCGTGCCGCTGCATGCATCCTTGCCTGATAGTAAATGTTTCCGCTGGTTTTCACCGCTTTCAGCCCCTCCGTTTTGTGATTCTTCACCATATTGCCGGGGTGTTTTCGTGATTCGTTGCCTTGTCTCTTTATCTCGTGCCCGTTACAATATGTTTCGGATGTTGTACATTTTACTGATTTTTTTTTTTTTGTCAAGATATTTACTCCACTTCCTTGATATTTCATACATTTTGTTCGAAATGCGCAACATTCATGGTAGACTTTTTCCGAAGTCAGGAGGTAAACGCATCAATGATTGGAAAGACCCGCCTACGGCAGCTTCGTGAAGAGCGTGACTTAAAGCAGACCACCGTAGCGCAGGAGACAGGGCTCTCCCGCAGCACGATTTCGAATTATGAATCCGGCATGACCCCCTCCACAGCAAACGGCACCATTCTGGCCGCCTACTATGGTGTGTCGCTGGATTACATTCTGGGGCTTACGGATGAACGGAATGCCGACGTGGGCGGCATTTCGAAGTCCTTCGCCGTGCTGAATAAGCTTACCGATGGCAAAGGCCCTAGTGCCAGCGATGTGGCGGCACTGCTGGATGCCAGCGTGGCTTATCTTTGCAATGGCGCGCCCTGCGGCATGACTCCCATCGTGGCATGGAAGGATTTCATGGCGCACCTGACAGATGCGCTTCGCTTTGCCGGCAGCGGCGACACCGTGGCCATGCTGGATAGCGCAAACGCCGCCGTCGTCGCCGCACTGGATGTGACAAAAATGCCCGCCATGCTGCTGGGCAAGAAGGAAGGAAAGCAGAATGCGTAAAGTGTTGTCGTCCTTGCTTGTGGCACTGCTGCTCCCTGTCGTGGCACTCGGTGAGGATCTGAGTGCTGCGTCTACGGATGAGCTGGTTGCCCTGCGGAATGCCATCAATCAGGAAATTGCCAGCCGTGTCGATGCGGAAGCTGCACAGACGATTGCTGTTGACGGCGTGATTTTCCGCCTGAAGCTGGTAGAAGTCGGAACGGCTCGCGAAGGAAATCCCGGTCTCGGCATCATCCTGCTGGCAAACAATCCGACAGATGCTTCCATGACGCCCCTCTATGACTTGGGCGTGACGGTCACGCAGGGCGGCAAACCCCTGGACACTTCCTGGGTGAATGCTGAGCATTTCGGCAGCTCTTCCGTTTCCACCAGTCAGTCGGCAGTGATTGCCCCCGGTGCGGTCGATATGCAGATTTTCCTTGGCTTCATCCTTGACGGGGAAGGAAGTCAGGTGGAAATAACGCTTTCGCGCAAGCATACCTACGTAGGGGAAGACCCGTACTGCGGCACGTTCTCCGTGGACATTGCCGATATGTTGCCTGCATCTTGACACACAGACGTTCATTCGACTATACTGGAAAAACAGGAAAGTAAGCAGCATGAAGAAACACAAAAAGCGCGGCATCCTCTGCGCCATCGGCGCAGTACTCTTTGCGGCCGCCATTTCCCAAATGGATGCATCTCAATCCGCCGAAATCGTGACGGCTATTGTGATCGCTCTCGTGTTGGCTTTCGTAGCGGTACGGTCTCTTTTCCCGAACCTCCGTCTGCGCAAGCGAAGCAAGGCAAGCGCGGCGGCTGTCCCACGGCGCAAAGATCCGCAGCGGCGCAGCTCCTCGGCCGTCAGCAGACCCCTTGCGGATACCCCTATGGAGAAGCAGCCGGACGCTCCCAGGTATCAGCACTATGAATTTCATGTTGCCGGCGTTACCTTTCATTCTGATGACGGCACACCCAGGCAGGAGTATCTGCGCCGGATTGACAACGGTCTTGCGCCGTTTGAAAATTCCGCCTCGCTGGATGTGTCGCTTCGCCCATACATGTACAAGGCAGAAGGGAAGCCCGAAGAACAGGCGATTGCTGTGCGTGTGAACGGCTATGATATTGGCAATGTTCCAAGCAAATCTGTCCCTGCCGTCATGGATGCCATGCGTAAGCCAGGCGCAACCATCAGTGCGTTCAAGGTCATTGGCGGCGATGCAGGGAAGAACTACGGCGCCATTGTCGTGGTTCGCCATGATCTGTGACATTTGCAAACAACAAAAATCACACTTCCGTGCCAGTTGATGCAGAAGTGTGTCACGCCCGCAAACGCTTGTATATCAAGGCTTGCGGGCTTCTTTGTGCCCCGTGTGACGATGTGACTGAAAAAATGAACATAGGATAGGCACGAATTATTTTTGCACATTGGAGGTGTGTTTGCTGTGGCCATTGAAAAACGTGGTCCCGATACCTACCGCATCGGCTTCCAGATGCCGAACGGCGATGGCACCTATAAATGGGTGCGTGAAACGTTCCACGCTACCCCCGGACTTTCCGAAGCATACCAACGTATGGAAGCGGAAGTTGCGCTGGAACGCCTGAAGCTGCAGATGCAGCAGGCAAGGGATAACCCGGAAGCAGCGGAAGCGCTGCCCCACGTCATCACCGTCCGCACGTTTGCCGAACGCTGGATGGAGAAGCACGTCCGCCCTAACTGCTCCCCGGTGACCTATAAGGATTACCGCTATTTTCTGGATAGCCGCATCCTGCCCTACATGGGCGATATGCCGGTGAAGAAGCTGACTGCCACCTATCTGGTGGATTGGCTGGAATACGTCCGCAACGATGGCAGGCGCAGCACACGCATGGAAGCATCACAGCTTGCGCATCCACGTCATCCAGCAGCGGCGGCACGGCTGGCTTCGGATGCCCGATGCGCACGTCCACTCGGTGCTCGTACCGTCCAGCATTATTATGACACGCTGAAAAACATGCTGGACATGGCAGTGCAATGGGAAATCATCTACCGTAACCCCATGGATCGTGTCACACGCCCACGTGCCCGGAAAGCTCGTGTCAAGTTTCTGGATGAGGAGCAGGCAGTGGAGCTGTTGCGCCTCCTGAAGGATGAGCCGAACATGTGCCTGCGCTCTGCCGTCCTGTTGGCGCTGCTCTGTGGCCTGCGCCTTGGCGAAGTCGGTGCCCTGCGTCTCAGCGATGTGGACTGGAAGCACGGCACCATCGACATTAGCCGCGCCTTGAAGTACACTCCGCAAACCGGCAGCTTCGAAGGATCGCCGAAAAGCGAAGCAGGGGAGAGAATCATCGCATTGCCCGTCGGCATGATGGCGGTGCTGGATCAGACCCGCGCTTATCAGGAGGATTGCAAGCGTGCCGCCCCGCATCTCTGGGTCGGCGAAGGCTGGATTATCCACGCATGGAATGGCGTGCAGCTGCACCATGACACGCCCAGCCGCTGGTTCCGCCGCTTTGCAGATGCGCACGGCTTCGAAGGTGTACGCTTCCATGATCTGCGGCATACACATGCCAGCACGCTGTTGGCCAACGGCATCGATGCAGTAGCTGTTGCCAGCCGCATGGGACATGAAGACGCAAGCACAACCCTCCGTGTCTACGCCCATGCGCTTCGCCGCCGCGACGATGATGCCGCCCGTGTCTGGCAATCCTTTCTTGATGCGGCATCAGCGCAGCAGGAAGCACCCAACCCCGTTGAAAATAACGGTCTTGCACCCTTACCAGATGCTGAGTAATCCGTTTGCCCCATCTCTACCCAATTTTCCTCTACCCATGAAATCCACAGCCTGTCCCGGGTCTGCGTATATTCGCAAAAAGTGCACAAAAAAACGACTTGCCTTATTGCAAGTCGCTTCTTTTTTCATGTCGAAGTGGCGGGATTCGAACCCGCGGCCTTTTGGTCCCGAACCAAACGCGCTACCAAACTGCGCTACACCTCGATAAAAAACTGGAGCCGATAATGGGACTCGGACCCATGACCTGCTGATTACGAATCAGCCGCTCTACCAACTGAGCTATATCGGCATATCCAGCGCACTCTATTATAACAGAAGCGCCGGCTTTTGTCCAGCCCTGAAGAAAGAATTTTTCTGCCAATCTATGCCAGCAAACAGTGTTCCTTCAGCGAAGCGCTTAGGGCACCAGGGTGGCAAAGTAAATGCAGTCTCCCACAGAGCGAATCTTCCCGGAGGAAAGACCGTTGATCTTCGCATCGTTCAGCACAATGGAGGTGGAAGAGCCCCCATCCAGATTGTAGGCGTTGATGCAGCCCATGTCCTTGCACAGCTGGGCAAACTCCAGCAGGGTCATGCCCTTGCTGCCCTTTTGCTCCGGGCCTTCACAGGCAAGGATCAGGTACTCCAGCTTGCCCAGCTGACCAATGGCCATGCGCTGGGTCTTTTTCCCCTTGGCCAGGTCAATGGTCACGTCCTTCAGGCTGGTCAGGGCTTCGCCGTTGACCACCAAGCCGGGGCCGAAGCAGAAGGCATGCATCACCGTGCCCTCATAGGCTTCCCATTTCTTCTTGGTGGTCTGCTGAATGATGGTGAAGTCCCCGTTGTTGTCAACGATCAGCGTATCCCGCCCCTTGTGGGGACGGTTGCGGAGCAGCTTCCCGTTGCGCACCACAATGCCCTGACTGTGGTGGCTGAAATAGTCCCCGTTAATGGCCAGCACCGCATTGTACCGCTTGGCCATTTCGCTGACACGCTGCACCTTCTTGGAGGGATACTTGCCGGCAAGCCCTGTGCGGAACTGGCTGGCATCCGTCAGCTTCACATGCACCGCCCACACCAGGGTATCCTCCCGGTAGAAGGTCTCCACGGTGATGTCCAGAGAATCATCGTGATAGCCTCCGTTGTTCGGCAGATAATCCTCCTGATGAGGAGCGTAAGGAGCGGCGGCGTCTTCCACCGTCAGCGGATCGTAGAACTGCACGTTCTCAATGACTTCCTCTTCCTCCGCCAGGGAGAAAGCAGGCAGCAGCAGGGTCAGCGCAAGCAGCAGAGATAGAAGCTTTCGCATAGGAATCCTCCGGTCTTCATCACGAAAAAGTCCCGCCGGACAGCTGATCCGGCAGGTCACGCTTACACTTTGTCGAAAAAGGGTTCCCCGTCTTCCTTGCACAGCACTTCGGCTTCGTTGAAGTGCAGAGGAAGGGGCTTGGCAATCATGTACCGCAGGATCTCGTCCATACGTACGCTTTCCTGGAAGGTGACCAGGGAGAAGCTGACGCCGTGCTTGTGGGCACGTCCCGTGCGGCCGATGCGGTGGAGATAGTACTCGTTTTCCGTAGGCAGGTCGAAATTGATGACAGCCTCCACATCATCCACGTCAATGCCCCGGGCAGCCACGTCCGTGGCAATCAGAATGGGGAACTTGCCCCGGCGGAAGTCGTTCATCACCACGTTCCGCTGGCTCTGCTTGATGTCCCCGTGGATGCACTCTGCCTGATAGCCTTCCTTTTTCAGCCGGCTGGTCAGCTTGTCCGTCATGAATTTAGTGTTGCAGAAGATCATCATCCGGCCGTACACATCCGCATCCAGCAGGTACAGCAGGTGGTCGATCTTCTTGTTGGGCTCGGTGGAGATGACGTACTGGGCAATTTGGGGACGGTCGGCCTTGGTGGCTTCCACGGTGATCTCCACCGGGTCATGCTGATACTTCCATGCGATGGTCAGCACGTCCTGATTGGTGGTGGCGGAGAAGAGCACCAGCTGCCGGTCATTGGGAGTGGACTCGATGATCTTCGTTACGTCCTTTACAAAGCCCATGTTCAGCATTTCATCGGCCTCGTCCAGCACCATGGTGTGCACCGCATCCAGATGCAGGGTACCCCGGGTCATGTGATCCAGCAGGCGGCCGGGAGTGGCCACCACGATTTGGGGCTTGCGCTTAATGGCGTTCAGCTGCTTCACAATGGGCTGACCGCCATAGAGCACGGCAATCTTTGCCCCCTGAATGTACTTGGCCAGCCGGGTCAATTCGTCCCCGATCTGCAGAGCCAACTCCCGGGTAGGAGCCAGCACCACAGCCTGCACCCGGCTGTCCTTCAAGGAAATGTACTCCAGCAGAGGAATGCCGAAGGCGCAGGTCTTGCCGGTGCCGGTGGGGGCAATGGCGTTAATATCTGCCCAGGCCATCATCAGGGGGATGGTTTTGGCCTGAACGGTGGATGGAGCGGTGAAGCCCATATCCTTCACCGCATGCAGCACTTCGCTGCTGAGATCCATTTCATCAAAGGATGAAGGGATGGATATTGTTTCTTCAGCCAAGGGGAAACTCCTTTCAATCCGCTTTGATCAGTCGTGATAGGCACGAATGGCCTTGGACAGCTGATCCGGGCAGGAAGTATCCCCACGGCAGGGAACACCCTCCAGACGGGCGGCTACATCCTCTGCCTTCTGGCCGACCACCATGCGGGCAAGGCCTTCCGTGTTGCCCTTGCAGCCCCGGGTGAACTTGCAGTAGGTAATGATGCCGTTCTTGATTTCCAGATCGATCTGGGTGGAGCAGGTTCCGTGGGTCATATACGTAAACATGCTTTTGCTTCCTTTCTTGTTTGTACATCCTAAGTCATTCGACATGCCCGGGGTGAATTCCTTCCTATGCATGGGAAAGGCAGCACCGCAGGGGCGATGCTGCCGCAGGGGAAAAATGGGGCGAAGCCTCTTAATAGGCCTTGGCGAAGTACATGATGTGCTTCCGCTTCTTGCCGCAGCACACGCAGGTGTCGCTGCAGCCTTCATCGTTCTGGTCAAAGGGCATGTTCCGGCTGGAGGCGTTGAACTGATCCTTGATCTTATCCTCGCATTCCCGGTCGCCGCACCATGCTGCCTTGGCGAAGCCTTCCTGCACCGCCTCACCCAGCTCTTCCATGGTTTTCACAGGACGGGTGTGGGTATCACGGAAGGTCTTAGCCTGGTTGTACAGCTCCTGCTGAATGCTGTCCAGCAGCTGCTGCATTTCGCCGGCAATGCCGTCCAGCGCCAGGGTGAACTTTTCGCAGGTGTCCCGGCGGAACACGGTGACCACACCGTTTTCCAGATCCCGAGGGCCAACTTCCAGACGGACAGGCACGCCCTTCAGCTCCCAGTCGTTGAACTTGAAGCCGGCGGACACCGTATCCCGGTCGTCCAGCTTCACCCGGAAGCCTGCATCCTTCAGTTCCTTCTCCAGCTTCTCGCAAGCTTCGTTGACGCCGGGCTTGTGGGCGGCAATGGGCAGGATGACCACCTGAATGGGGGCAATGCGGGGCGGCAGGCGCAGACCACGATCATCCCCGTGAGTCATGATAATGGCGCCGATAAGCCGGGTGCTGGTGCCCCAGCTGGTTTCCTGCGCATAGGTCAGCTTGCCTTCCTTGTTCTGGAACTGGATGCCGTAAGCTTCGGAGAAGTTGGTGCCGAAGTTGTGGCTGGTGCCGGCCTGCAGGGCCTTGCCGTCGTGCATCATAGCTTCCATGGAGTAGGTAGCCCGTGCGCCGGCGAACTTTTCCTTTTCACTCTTCTGGCCTACGTACACCGGCAGTGCCAGCACATCCTCTGCCACTTCCCGGTACACTTCCAGCATGGTCAGGGTTTCTTCCTGTGCCTCTTCAGGGGTGGCGTGAATGGTGTGGCCTTCCTGCCAGAGGAACTCGCTGGTGCGCAGGAAAGGACGGGTCGCCTTTTCCCACCGCATGACGGAGCACCACTGGTTGTACTTCAGGGGCAGGTCACGCCAGGTCTGCACCCACTTAGCGTACATGGTGCAGAAAATGGTCTCACTGGTGGGGCGGATGGCCAGCCGCTCCTGCAGCTTTTCCGTGCCGCCTTGGGTGACCCAGGCCACTTCGGGAGCGAATCCTTCCACGTGCTCCGCTTCCTTCAGCAGCAAGCTTTCGGGAATCAGCATGGGGAAGTAAACGTTTTGATGGCCGGTAGCCTTAAAGCGGCTGTCCATGGCCTGCTGAATCTGCTCCCAAATGGCGTAGCCGTAGGGGCGGATGATCATGCAGCCCCGAACAGGGGCATAGTCGCACAGTTCCGTCTGCAGGATCACGTCCGTGTACCACTGGGAGAAATCCTCGCTGCGGGGGGTAATGTGGGTGACAAATTCCTGCTTCTTTTCCTTTGCCATGGGGAAAACCTCCTTATGTATCCGGCGGCGAAAGCCTGCAAGGGTAAGAAAAAAGCCCCGTCGCCTGCGCTTTTGTGCAGGGACGAAGGCGTTATGCTTCGCGGTACCACCCGGCTTAGGACGGGCACGCCCATCCTCACTCATTGCGCCCTTTCACGGTGGCGAACCGGCGGGGATTGGCCGCAGCTCCGGGTTGGGATGGAACAGGCGGACCCCATGCGTGCCTTCCACCACCGCACGCTCGCTTTCGGGACACAGGCCTGTCCGGGCCCATCAATGCCATTGGGGCAATGATACCACATCATCAGCGGATTTGCAAGGGTTACAGAAGCCCTGCAAGCAGGGAAATCACAAGGGTCAGCAGGGCTGCGGCGCCCACCACGTACATGCAGCACCCGAAGCATCCCCCGTAATGCCGGGGCGGTCTGCCGGGGCCGAACAAAGAGCGGCGGGGCGGCGGAGGAGGTTCCGGGGGACGGCGATG
>JAUMVT010000021.1 GCA_030529995.1 Clostridia bacterium | reverse complement strand
CCGAACAGATTTTATTCATGCGGGGTGTCCAATTTGCACTTGCAATTTGCGTTTTTATTTTCACAAAGATATTGACACACAACTCAACCTATGGTTTAATGTATGTCGTTTGCTGGTTTACTTTTGCTAAACTTGCAACATTGACCGGCGGTTTAACAAAACTAAACCGCTTGACCCTGATCTTACGAAAGGGGAAACCTTCATGGATATTGGTGAGAAGCTGCGGCAGCTTCGGCTGCAGCGAGGGCTGACACAGGAAGAGCTGGCAGACCGATGTGAACTGAGCAAGGGATTCATTTCCCAGGTGGAGCGCAACTTAGCCTCCCCCTCCATTGCCACGCTGATGGATATGCTGGAATGTCTCGGTTCTTCCCTGCAGGCTTTTTTCTCTGAACAGGCCACGGAAAAAACCGTCTTCGCCCCTCAGGATATGTTCGTTAAAGAGGACGAGGAAACCCTGATGGGCTCTATTACCTGGCTCATTCCCGACGCCCAGAAGAATGAAATGGAACCCATTCTTGTGGAAATCGGTCCCGGCGGGCAGACCAGTCCCATGCCCCCCAGCGAGGGAGAAGAATTCGGCTACGTGCTTTCCGGCAGTGTTTTGCTTTGCGTAGGGGAAAAGAAAACCCGGGTGAAAACCGGCAGCAGCTTCTGCCTGCATCCCCGGGAAAGTCATTATCTGTCCAACCCCGGCAAGACCCGTGCCCGGGTTCTGTGGGTTTCCACACCGCCCAGCTTTTGACGGGCACTGAATGAAATCATCAGGGAGGAACATATACATGGTGGAGAATGAACGGCTGATCGAGCTGAAAGGCATTTCCAAGGAGTTCGACGGCGTCACGGTACTGGATAATATCAATCTGTACGTCCGCAAAAAGGAATTTGTCACCCTGCTGGGACCTTCCGGCTGCGGCAAAACCACGACCCTGCGGATTATCGGCGGTTTTGAGACACCTTCCTCCGGCCAGCTGCTGTTTGAAGGAAAGGATATTGCCCACCTGCCCCCTTATAAGCGGCAGGTCAATACCGTCTTTCAGAAGTACGCACTTTTCCCGCACCTGAATGTTTTTGATAACATTGCCTTCGGCCTGAAGCTGAAGAAGATGCCCAAGGATGAGATTGCCAAGAAGGTAGACGCTATGCTGGAGCTGGTAAACCTGCGCGGCTACGGAAAGCGGCATGTGGATGCCCTTTCCGGCGGTCAGCAGCAGCGTGTAGCCATCGCCCGGGCACTGGTCAACGAGCCTCAGGTGCTGCTGCTGGATGAGCCCTTGGGGGCACTGGACCTGAAGCTGCGCAAGGAAATGCAGCTGGAGCTGAAGAACATGCAGCAGCGTCTGGGCATCACCTTCCTGTATGTGACCCACGATCAGGAAGAAGCCCTGACCATGAGCGACACGGTGGTAGTGATGCACGACGGCCACATTCAGCAGATCGGCGACCCCAAGCGGATCTATGATGAGCCTGTCAACGCCTTTGTGGCAGACTTCATCGGCGAAAGCAACATCCTGCACGGCACCATGATTCGGGACGAGCTTGTCTCCTTTGCGGATCACGACTTCCCCTGCGTGGACTTCGGCTTCGGCGAGAATGTGCCTGTGGATGTGGTCATTCGCCCGGAGGATATCATGATCGTAGGCGAAGACGTTGGGCAGATGGTGGGCACCATCACCAGCGTGCTGTTCAAGGGCGTTCATTACGAAATGATGATTGATACCGGCGCCTTCACCTTCAAGGTGCATTCCACCTCCATGCAGCCTCAGGGCAGCCGGGTGGGGCTAAACATTGTTCCCTTTAATATTCACATCATGAAGCCGATGGAGGATGCCGCCCATGTATAACATGACACTGCCCTGGTGGGCATGGGCATTGATGGGCATCGGGCTGGCCTTTTTTGCCGCCATGGTCACCATCTCCATCCGCCGGAACCGGGGCATTAAGCGGAGCCTGTTCGCCGCCCCTTATGCCCTGTGGATGCTGCTGTTCACCATTCTGCCGGTCATCCTCATCGCCTACTACGCCTTTACGGACACCAACGGTGCCTTTACTCTGGATAACTTCCGCAACTTCTGGGACAGCAACTACACCAAGAATCAGCTTTATGCCTCCTTGGGACCGGAAGCCGCCCAGTACATGGTGCGGGGAACGGTGAATGTTGATACCCTTGTCTATTCCCTGTGGATGGCCTTCCTGTGCACGGCCATCAGCCTGCTGATCGGCTACCCTGCCGCCCTGTTTATGGCTGACCGGCACATGAAAATGGGTTCCACCATTGTGGTGCTGTTCATCATTCCCATGTGGATGAACTTCCTGCTGCGCACCATCGCATGGATGAGCCTGCTGGAAGATCAGGGGCTCATCAATACCCTGCTCCGTGCCATGGGCTTCGAAGGGGTGCAGCTCATGTACAACTCCGGTGCCGTGCTGCTGGGCATGGTATACAATTACCTGCCCTTCATGGTGTTTCCCATTTACACCAGCCTGAGCAAGCTGGATCCCCGGCTGGGCGAAGCTGCTCAGGATCTGGGCTGCAACGATTGGCACACCTTTACCCGGGTCACGGCGCCCTTGAGCCTTCCCGGTGTCATCAGCGGCATTACCATGGTGTTCATGCCCTCCGTTACCACCTTCTTTATTCCCCGGGTGCTGGGCGGCGGCAACACCATGATGTTCGGTGACCTGATTGAATCAAAGTTCCTTACGGAAGGCAACTGGAACGTGGGCAGCGCCCTCAGCCTGATCATGATGGTGCTGATCCTCATCAGCCTGTCCATTCTGCGCAAAGCCGATCCTAAGGGTGAAGGAGGCGGGATCGTATGAAGAAATTTCTCAAGCGGTTCTACTTGGGCATCATCCTTGTATTCCTGTACATCCCCATTGTGGTGATGATTGTCCAGTCCTTCAATGCCGGCAAGAGCCGTGCCAAGTGGGAGGGTTTCTCCCTGCGCTGGTATGCGGAGCTTTTCCAGGACTCCTCCATTCTCGGAGCTCTGCAGGTGACGCTGACGGTGGCTGTGCTGGCCATGATCATTTCCACCGTGCTGGGCACCCTAGCCGCCATCGGCATCTACAGCATGAAGAAGCGCCCCCAATCCCTGATGATGACCATGACCAACCTGCCCAACACCATGCCGGACATCGTTACCGGCATTTCCCTGATGCTGCTGTTCATCTTCACCAAGGTGGAGCGGGGTTACCTCACCATGCTGCTGGCCCATGTGACCTTTGATACCCCTTACGTGATTCTCTCCGTTATGCCCAAACTGAAGCAGATGAACAAGCACACCTACGAGGCCGCGCTGGATCTGGGTGCCACGCCCGGTTACGCCCTGACCCATGTGCTGATTCCCGAATGCAAGCAGGGCATTATTACCGGTGCTATGCTGGCCTTCACCCTGTCCCTGGACGATTTCACCATCAGCTACTTTACCACCAGCCCCTTGGTGCAGAACCTGTCCACCCTGATTTATTCCGCTGCCCGGAAGGGCATCAAGCCTTCCATGAATGCCCTGAGTGCACTCATGTTCCTGTGTCTGCTGGTGCTGCTGTTGATTGTCAACCGCCGCACTGCTGAAAAAAATTAAAAAAACTGCAATCACGGAGGTATGCACATGAAGAAGTTCCTTGCCCTGTTGCTGGCCTTGCTGGTCATTGTTCCTTCCCTTGCCGCTGCTGAAGAAGTGGTCAACGTCTTCAACTGGGAAGACTACATCGATGAAGCCGTTATCAAGCAATTTGAAGAAGAGACCGGCATCAAGGTGAACTACATCTGCTTCACCACCAACGAAGACCTGATTCTCCAAATGGAAGCCAATCCCGGTTCCTTTGACCTGTGCTTTCCCTCCGAATATATTGTGGAACGGCTGATGCAGAACGACATGCTGGCCGAAATCAATTATGACAATGTGCCCAACATGACGTACATTCTGGACAGTCTGAAGAATCCTACCTATGACGCCAACAACGCCCACTCCGTTCCCTACATGTGGGGCACCACCGGTCTGGTATACAACAAGACCATGGTGGAGGAAGAGCCTGATTCCTGGACGGTGCTGTGGGACGAGCGTTACAAGGGCAATGTGATCATGCTGGACTCCATCCGCAACACCATGGGCTTGACCCTGCGGATGCTGGGCAGCAACATGTCCACCACGGATATTACCGCACTGGAGGCCGCTAAGGAGAAGCTCATTGAACAAAAGCAGTCCGGCATGGTGAAGGCCTACCAGGTGGATCAGACCAAGGACATGATGATCCAGGGCGAAGCCGCCTTGGCCGTCATGTGGTCGGGTGATGCCCAGTATGCCATCTCCATGAATCCTGACCTTGCTTATGTGATTCCCAAGGAAGGCAGCAATGTGTGGGTGGACTGCATGGTGATCCCCAAGACGGCCGCCAATAAGGAAAACGCCGAGAAGTTCATCAACTTCCTGTGCCGCCCTGACATTGCCAAGCAGAACTGCGAATACATCATGTATTCCTCCCCCAACGCTGCCGCCATTGAGCTGATGGGCGAAGAGTACGCCAACAACAATGTGATGAATCCCTCGGACGACGCCGTTGCCCGGTGCGAAACCATTCACGACCTGGACTCTGCTTACCTGGCCATTTACAACGCCCTGTGGAATGACGTAAAGAACGCCAAGTAATCATCTATCATCAAGAAGGAGGATGTCCCATGAAAAAAGTGATTGCTCTGCTGCTGGCGCTGGCTCTGTTTCTCCCCGTTTGTGCACTGGCCGATGAGGTGGTAAACGTCTTCAACTGGGTGGACTACATTGATGAGGATGTCATCAAGCAGTTCGAAGAAGAAACCGGCATCAAGGTCAACTACATGTGCTTCACCACCAACGAGGACATGATGGTACAGGTGGAAGCCTCTCCCAGTGCCTTTGACGTATGCTTCCCCTCCGAGTACATTGTGGAGCGGATGCTGGAAAAGGATCTGCTGGCCGAGCTGAACTATGACAACATCCCCAATGCCAAGTATCTGCTGGATAACCTGCGCAATCCCTCCTACGATGCGGACAACGCCCACTCCATGCCCTACATGTGGGGCACCGTCGGCATCCTGTACAACACCACCATGGTCGACGAGGCCGTGGATTCCTGGGGCATCCTGTGGGATGAGAAGTACACCAACAACGTCTTCATGCTGGACTCCATTCGCGACTCCATGGGCATTACCCTGCGCTACCTTGGCTATTCCATGAACACCCGGGATATTCTGGCACTAGAAGCTGCCAAGGATAAGCTGATTGAGCAGAAGCAGGCCGGTATTGTGAAGGCCTATCAGGTGGACGAAACCAAGGACAAGATGGTCATGAACGAGGCTGCTCTTGCCGTCATGTGGTCCGGTGATGCCCAGTATGCCATCGACCTGAATGCTGATTTGGCTTATGCCATTCCCAAGGAAGGCAGCAACGTATGGGTGGACTGCATGGTGATTCCCAAGGATGCGAAGAATAAGGAGAATGCGGAGAAGTTCATTGACTTCCTGTGCCGCCCCGACATTGCCCAGAAAAACTGTGAAGCCATCTGGTATTCTTCCCCCAACAGCGGTGCCATCGAGCTGATGGGTGAAGAGTACACCTCTAATCCTGTCATGAATCCTTCTGCTGAAGACCTTGCCAACTGCGAGTACTTCAACGATATCGACAGCTCCTTCCTCGCTGTGTACAACGCCCTGTGGGCAGAGGTTCGCAGCGCACGGTAAACTGTCCTCCCGCTTTCCCTCAGAAAATCCAAAACGTCAAACGAGCGACTCCTCACACTTCTGTCAGGAGCCGCTCGCTTTTTTTGTTGTACCTTGGTTTTAGTTCAGTGCAGACCAGTCGGTCACTTCGCCTACGAAGATTTGGCGAATCTGCTCAATGGTCAGGTTCTCTACTGCGTTGTTGGTGTTCACAATCACTGCGATGCCGTCCTGGCAGATGGTGATGCCGGTGAGGGTTTCCTTTTCGGAATCCTTCAGCTCACGGGAGGCCATGCCGATGTCAAAGGTACCGTCAGCTGCCTTGGTCATGCCGGTGGTGGAATCGCTGACCTGCACTTCAATGGTCACGTCAGGGTTAGCGGTCATATAAGCCTCAGCCAGCTTCTCCATCAGGGGACCAACGGAAGAAGAACCGCCCACAACAATCTTGCCGGCCTTAGGGGCAGCAACATACTCTTCAGCTTCCTTGGCTACATAGCCCTTATCGGCCACGATTGCCTGTGCATCAGCACCGGCCAGCCAGTTCACAAAGTCCTGTGCAGTCTCGCTCAGACCTTCCTTCACAGCGATGTTGAAGGGACGAGCCAGGGCATAGGTGCCGTTCTTCACGTTCTCGGCAGTGGCTTCCACGCCTTCCACGGTAACAGCCTTCACCTTTTCATTCAGGGAGCCCAGGGAGATGTAGCCGATGGCGTTCTCATCGCTCTCCACGGTGGTCAGTACCTGTGCGGTACCATTCTGAATGATGGCTTCCTCATAGGTGTAGTCAACCTTTTCGCCAGCCTCGTTCTTGGCCTCCACACCGGTCAGCTCGATGAAAGCACCCCGGGTGCCGGAGCCTGCCTCACGGCTGATTACCGTGATCTCACTCGCTGCGAAAGCGCTGGTGGCCGTTACAGCCATCATCAGGGACAGAGCCAAACTTACGATCTTCTTCATGTTCGTTTCCTTCCTTTCTGTTTGGTACAAGATGTATTCTATCCATCCCGTGTAAAAAGCAAAAGCGCACTTATGTAAAACCCATGTAAAATCCATGGCGGCATTCTTTCCTGACTATATAATGAAGAAATCCCGTTTCTGCGCTGCCCGGCGCAAGATTTTACATAGATTTTACACATTACCCCTTACCCTTTTACATACACGGATTACCATATCATTTGTACATATCAATGAAAGGATGAAGTAACGAATGCAAGCGAAAACGCATTGGAAGGAGCAGATCATGCGATGGGTCTTTGCGGCGGCGGCCTTGTTCTGCATTGCTGCGGTACTGCTGATCTGCGTCTTCCTCTTTGCCAACGGTCTTCCGTTCTTCAGCAAATACAACCTATGGTCGTTCCTTTCGGGAACCACCTGGGCGCCCGGGGACGGTGACTCCGGCACATACGGCATTTTGCCCATGATCTTGGGCAGCGTCTACGTCACGGCAGGAGCCCTGCTGGTAGGTGCTCCCATCGGCATCCTTGCCGGAGTCTACATGGCTCGGTTCTGCCCAAAGAAGGTCGAAAAGGTGCTGCAGCCTTTGATTGCCCTCATGGCCGGCGTGCCCAGCGTGGTATACGGCTTCTTCGGCATCACCACCTTGGTTCCCATGGTACGGAAGGTTTTCGGCGGACAGGGCATGAGCATCCTGACGGCAAGCCTGCTGCTGGGTATGATGATTCTTCCCACCATGATTCAGCTGACCGCCAGCGCCGTGCGTGCCGTGCCGGAAAGCTACTATGAAGGCAGTCTTGCGCTGGGTGCAACGGATGAACGCAGCGTGTTCCGTGCCACGGTTCCGGCAGCAAAAAGTGGCATTCTGGCGGCAGTAGTGCTGTCCATCGGCCGTGCCATCGGCGAAACCATGGCCGTGGTTATGGTGGCCGGTAATCAGGCACGGATGCCCAAAGGAATCCTGAAAGGCGTGCGTACCCTGACCAGCAACATTGTCACCGAAATGGGCTACGCCGCTGACCTTCACCGGGAAGCCCTCATTGCCACCGGCGTGGTGCTGTTTGTCTTCATCCTGCTGATTAACCTGCTGTTCTCAGCCCTGAAAAGGAGGGAAGCCCAATGAGCAGTCTTTGCCTGTCCAATCAGCCTGCTCCTCAGGATACCGCACCTGCCAAGCCTTCCACAGGCGACCAGCTTCGGCTTTTCTTCAAGAAAGAAAAGAATCGGCTGATTCGGCACCCCTTCAGTGCCCTGGTACGGATCCTGTGCCGCCTGGCCATGATTATCACCCTTTTCTCCCTGCTGTATCTGATTGGTGACATTCTGGTGAAGGGCATTCCGAACCTGAAGCCGGAGCTGTTTTCCCTGAACTTTACCACAGAAAATCAAAGCATGCTGCCATCCCTGATCAACACGCTGATCATCACGGCATTGGCGCTGCTTGTGTCCATTCCGCTGGGCATCGGCGGTGCCATCTACCTGGCGGAGTACGCCAAGCGAAACAGCGTCATGGTGCGGCTGATCCGCATTACAGCAGAAACCCTGAGCGGCATTCCCAGCATCATTTACGGCCTTTTCGGCATGATGTTCTTCGTGAATGCCCTGTCTCTGAAGCTGTCCCTGCTTTCCGGTGCCCTGACCTTGTCGCTGATGGTGCTGCCCCTGATCCTCCGCACCACAGAAGAAGCCCTGCTTTCCGTGCCGGACAGCTACCGTGAAGGTTCCTTCGGCCTGGGTGCAGGCAAACTGCGTACGGTGGTAAAGATCGTTCTTCCTCCTGCCATGCCGGGCATTCTTTCCGGCATTGTGCTGGCCATTGGCCGCATCGTAGGCGAAACAGCCGCCCTGCTGTACACCACCGGCACGGTGGCCAAGCTGCCGGAAAACATTCTTTCTTCCGGTCGTACCCTTTCCCTGCACATGTACGTACTCTCCGGCGAAGGGCTGTACATCGGCGAAGCCTACGCCACCGCCGTCATTCTGCTGCTGTTCGTGCTTGGCATGAACGGACTGTCCACCCTGATTTCCAAGAAGATCGGAGGCAAAGCATGAACGCCAAAATTGCCATTAAGGATTTGAACCTGTATTACGGTTCCTTCCATGCCCTGAAAGGCATCAACCTGGACATTGCCGAAAAAGAGATTACCGCCTTCATCGGCCCTTCCGGCTGCGGCAAATCCACCCTGCTGAAAACCCTGAACCGGATGAATGACCTGGTGCCTGATTGCCGGGTAACAGGAAAAGTCACCCTGGACGGCGAAGATATTTACGGCGATATGGATGTGAACCTCCTTCGCCGCCGGGTTGGCATGGTCTTCCAGAAGCCTAACCCCTTCCCCATGAGCGTCTATGACAACATCGCTTACGGCCCCCGCACCCACGGCATTCACAAGAAGTCACAGCTGGATGAGCTGGTGGAAACCTCCCTGCGGGACGCTGCCATCTGGGATGAATTAAAGGATCGGCTGAACAAGAGTGCCCTGGGTCTCTCCGGCGGTCAGCAGCAGCGGCTGTGCATCGCCCGTGCCCTGGCCGTGAAGCCGGAAGTGCTGCTGATGGACGAGCCCACCAGCGCACTGGATCCCATTTCCACCTCCAAGATTGAGGAGCTTTGCCTGCAGCTGAAGGGGCAATACACCATTGCCATTGTGACCCACAACATGCAGCAGGCTGTGCGAATCAGCGATGTCACCGCCTTCTTCCTCTTAGGCGACATGGTGGAGGTCGGAGAAACAGGCAAACTGTTCTCCATGCCGAAGGATAAGCGAACAGAAGATTACATTACGGGGAGGTTCGGCTAATGAGAAGGCATTTTGATGAACAAATCGAATCCCTTAATCGTGGGATGATTGAAATGGGCGCCTTGGTAGAGCAGACCATTGAGGATGCCTGCGACGCACTGCGCACGGCAGACCTGGACAAGGCTCGTATGGTGATGAACGGCGACCATCGGGTGGATCACAAGGAGCGGGAAATCGAAACCCTGTGCCTGCATCTTCTGCTGCAGCAGCAGCCTGTGGCACGGGATCTGCGGCTCATTTCCGCCGCCATGAAGATGATCACCGACATGGAGCGCATCGGCGACCAGGCAGCGGACATCAGCGAAATTGTCACCATGATGGATCTGTCCAAGCCCCGGCCTGATCATTTCCGTCCCATGGCAAAGGATGCCATCAACATGGTGCACCGTGCCATTGACGCCTTTGTCAACCGGGACACCGCCCTGGCTGAGGAAGTCATTGCCGCCGATGATGCGGTGGATGAAGCCTTCCTCCGTGTCAAAACGGAACTGGTTGCCATGCTGAACGATCACCCCGGTCTGTCTCAGGAAGTGCTGGATTTGCTGATGATTGCCAAGTACTTTGAGCGCATTGCCGACCATGCGGTGAATATCGCCGAATGGGTGGTGTATGCGGTCACCGGGTTCTACAAAGGAGAAGAATTGCAATGATCCACGTGGTGGAAGATGATGCCGGCGTTCGGGAGCTGGAGCTCTATGCCCTGCGGCAGGCAGGCTTTGAGGCGGAAGGTTTTGCGGAACCATCTGCCTTCCGTCAGGCACTGCGCAAGACCATTCCCCAGCTGGTGCTGCTGGATGTGATGCTGCCGGAGGAAGACGGAGTCAGTCTGCTCCGCTTTATCCGCAGGGAAGCCCATCTGCATAAGGTGCCCGTCATTCTGGTAACCGCCCGTGATGCGGAAGTAGACAAGGTGCGAGGGTTGGACGAGGGCGCTGACGATTACCTGACCAAACCTTTCGGGGTTATGGAGCTGCTGGCACGGGTGCGTGCGCTCCTTCGCCGCTCCTCCGATGTTGCTGCGGAGGACATCATCCGCTTGGATAGCATTGAGTTGGATCGTGCCCGGCATCGGGTGTTTGCCGACGGTGTGCCGGTGATCCTGACCAACATGGAATTTCAGCTGCTGGATTATCTCCTGACCCATGCTGGGACGGTGATCACCAGAGAAAAGCTGCTGGATCGCGTATGGGGCACCGTCTACGCCGGAGACACCCGCACAGTGGACGTACACATCCGCTCCCTGCGGCAGAAGCTTGGCAGCAGCGGCAGTCACATCATCACCGTTCGAGGTCTTGGCTACAAGTTGGAGGATGACCATGCGTAAGAAGCTTTTTTCCTGCTTAACCCTGTGTGCCTTGTGCACGGCGGTGCTGATGAGCATCCTGGTCATCAGCGGCATGTATCTGTATACGGAAAATCAGTTGAAATCCACCCTGACCAATCTGTCGGATACTTTGTCCGCCCAGCTGAATGCTGCCGACAACCCTGCCCAGCTGCTGGAAAGCGGCGTGTATGCCCAGCGGGTAACGCTGGTTGACGCAGACGGCAATGTGCTCTACGACAGCCGACATGATAACCAAAGCATGGTCAATCACCTGCAGCGGGAGGAAATTGCCGATGCGCTTGCTTCCGGCTCCGGCTGGGCCACCCGAGCATCCGACACCATGGGGGAAAACAGCATCTACTTTGCCCGGAGGCTGAACAACGGCAGCGTTCTTCGTGTGGCCGGCACGCAGAAAACCGTGCTGAGCACCGTCAGTGGCGTTGCCCTGTGGCTGCTTGCAGGCGTGATTCTGTGCATGGTGCTGAGTATGCTGATTTCCCGGGGTGTGACCACTCGCATGGTGAAGCCCATTAACGCCATCGACCTGGATCATCCGCTGGACAGCGACACCTATGAAGAGCTGTCCCCCATGCTGCGCCGCATGGAGCAGCAGAACCACCGCATTGCGGAGCAAATGGCCGACCTGACCGCCCAGCGTGCCGAGCTGGATGCCGTGCTGGACGGCATGAAGGAAGGCCTGGTTATTCTGGATCCCAAATCCTGCGTACTATCCATGAACCCGGCGGCACGGCGCTTCCTGGGGGTTCACGGTGATCCTCTGGGACGTCCGTTGATTGCCGTCAGCCGCCATCAGGTGCTGCTGGACTTACTGAACGCCGGTCAGGGCGATGGAGAACTCCGTGCAGACAACAAGACGCTCCGTATTTCCCTCAGCCCGGTGAACGGTGAAGGCACCGTGATCCTCTTCCAGGATGTTACCGCTGCCCGTGCCGCTGAGGAAAGCCGCCGGCAATTCTCCGCCAATGTATCCCATGAGCTTCGCACGCCCCTGACCACCATCAGCGGCTACGCAGAGATGCTGGCTTCCGGCCTTGCCAATCCTGATGATGCAGGAAAGCTTGGCAGCAAGATTCAGCAGGAAAGCCACCGGCTCTTGTCCCTCATCGAGGATATTCTCCGGCTGTCCCGGCTGGATGAAGGCATTTCCCAGGAAATGAAGCCCGTGGAGCTTTCCGCCCTTGCTCAGGACTGTGCGGAGAAGCTGCAGGACACCGCCGCACGTGCCGATGTGACCATCATCAAAGACTGCAAACCTGCCTGGGTCAAGGGAGACGCTTCCCTGCTGGCGGAAATGATCACCAACGTTGTGGAAAACGGCATCAAGTACAACAAGGCCGGAGGCTCCGTTACGGTAGAAACAGGTATCAATGACAGCCATCCCTTCATCCGTGTGAAGGATACAGGCGTCGGCATTCCGGAGGAACATCAAGCCCATGTGTTTGAACGCTTCTATCGGGTGGACAAGAGCCGCAGCAAGCAAACCGGCGGCACCGGCTTGGGTCTGTCCATTGTGAAGCACGGTGCCCAACTTCATCACGCCGGCATTACGCTGCATAGCCAGCCTAATGTAGGCACGGAAATCACCATCACGTTCTGATCTTCTTACGAATGTGAAAGCCCTGCATCCGATCATGATGCAGGGCTTCTTGCTGTCAAAAACATTCGCCGGTCGGATTGCTCCAACCGGCGAACTGCTTTTATGCGTCCCGCTGCGCCATCATATCCTTCACCTTCATCAGGCGAGTGGTAGCACCGCGTTCGTTTTCTTCCAGCTTCATGGAGATTTCCCGAATGGTAGCCTCGAACTGAGGAATCATCACATATTCCAGTGCATTCACACGGCGGCGTGTTTTCTCAATTTCATCGGCCAGCATGTCGCAAGTCTTCTCGATTTCCGCAAGGCGCACCATCTTGGGCAGCAGATCTGCCAAGGTGGCAATAGCGCCGTCCAGCTGAGAAGACGTTTCCGCAAAGCCATAGGCCTGCACGGTCTCTTCCAGAGAAGCTTCGTTAACCTGAATGGTTGGCACATGCACGGAGAGGATGTTCTTCGTGCCCAGCTCCAACTGAGCCTGTCTCGCAGGATACAGCACAGCTTCTTCCAGTGCCTGAGGATCCATGACAGCCCGTGCCATGGCAAAGTCCTTCAGTGCGCCGGACAGCTCCTGCTCCACCTCCTGCCGCAGGGTGTAGTTTTCGCGGATAATGAGGATGAACTGGCGAACCATTTCATCCCGCTTATCCTTGAGCAGCTTATGTCCGCGGGTGGCGGTGACAAGGCGCTTCTTGATGCGGGTCAGCTCCATCCGCGTAGGGTTTACGCGAAGTGTGGCGGGCATCAGGCACCCTCCCCTTTCTTGGGCAGATACTCATCCAGCATATCGTCACGGATACGCTTCAGCTCCGTACGAGGCAGCATGGCCAGCAGCTTCCAGCCCAGATCCAGTGTTTCCTCAATGGAACGGTTGGTGTTGTATCCCTGTGCCACGTACTCCTTTTCGAAGGCATCAGCAAAGGCTGCATACAGCTTATCGATGTCAGACAGTGCGGCTTCACCCAAGATGACAGCCAGTTCCTTGGCTTCCTTGCCACGGGAGTAGGCGGCAAATAGCTGGTTCATGGTGGCGGCATGATCCTTCCGGGTCTTGCCTGCGCCAATGCCCTTGTCCTTCAGACGGGACAGGGAGGGCATAACATCAATAGGTGGCTCAATGCCCTTGCGGTACAGTTCGCGGCTCAGGATGATCTGACCCTCGGTAATGTATCCCGTCAAGTCAGGGATGGGGTGGGTCTTATCGTCTTCCGGCATGGTCAGGATCGGGATCTGGGTAATCGAACCCTTCTTACCTACCACGCGGCCTGCCCGTTCATACATGCTGGCAAGGTCGGTGTACAGGTAGCCGGGATATCCGCGGCGGCCAGGAACTTCCTTACGGGCGGCAGACACTTCACGCAGAGCTTCCGCATAGTTGGTAATATCCGTGAGGATGACCAGCACATGCATGCTCTTTTCATAGGCCAGATACTCTGCGGCAGTCAGTGCCATACGAGGGGTAGCGATACGTTCAATAGCCGGGTCATTAGCCAGGTTCATGAACAGCACGGCACGCTCGATAGCACCGGTGCGGCGGAAGTCGCTGATGAAGTAATCCGCTTCTTCGAAGGTAATGCCGATGGCACCGAAGACAACGGCGAACTTGTCATCCTTGCCCAGCACCTTTGCCTGGCGGGCAATCTGGGTAGCCAGCTGGGCATGAGGCAGGCCGGAGCCGGAGAACACAGGCAGCTTCTGGCCACGCACCAGGGTATTCAATCCGTCAATGGCGGAAATGCCGGTCTGAATGAACTCGCTGGGATAGTCACGGGCGGCAGGGTTCAGAGGCTCGCCGTTGATGTCCATCCGCTTTTCAGGAATCAGCTCCGGGCCATCGTCCTTCGGGCGACCCATGCCATCGAACACGCGACCCAGCATATCCATGGACACGCTCAGCTCGATGGAGCGCCCCAGGAAGCGGGCAGAGGCATCGGAAATACGCAGGCCGTTGGAGGATTCAAACAGCTGCACCAGCGCCTTATCCCCGTTCACTTCCAGCACCTTGCCGGAGCGCTTTTCCCCGTTGCTTTGAGTGATTTCAACCAGTTCATTGTAGGTGACCCCGGAGACGCCTTCCACCAGCATCAAAGGGCCTACCACTTCTTTAATCGTATGGTATTCCTTGAGCATTAGGCCTGCCCTCCTTGGTCAATCAGAGCCGCCGTCTGGCTGCTCAGTTCACTTTCAATGGTGTCGAATTCCTTGATCTTGTCCTCCGGAATGTACTTGCTGCGGCCGATCCGCTCACGTACCGGCAGATTGATCACATCCGACAGGTTGGCGCCTGCGTCCAGCGCCTGCTGTCCCTTCTCCTGATAGGTCAGGATCAGGCGCAGCATGGCAAACTGCTTGGGCAAGCTGGTGAAGGTATCCACCTCGTCAAAGGCGTTCTGATGCAGATAGTCTTCACGAATGGAACGAGCCACCTCCATGGTCAGCCGATCCTTCCAGCTCAGTGCATCGATACCCACCAACTGAACGATTTCATTCAGTTCCGCTTCCTCCTGCAGCACCCGCATGGCCTTGGCACGCAGCTCATTCCATTCGGGACTGACGTGATCGGAGAACCATCCGCTCAGCCGATCAATGTACAGAGAATAGCTCTGCAGCCAGTCAATGGCCGGGAAGTGACGCTTGTAGGCCAGCGAGGCACTCAAGCCCCAGAAGACCTTCACAATGCGCAGGGTTGCCTGGCTGACAGGCTCGGAAATATCGCCACCGGGAGGAGACACGGCGCCAATGGCGGAAATCATGCCATAGCGGTCTTCCTTGCCCAGACACTTCACATAGCCGGCACGCTCGTAGAACTCTGCAATACGGGATGCCAGGTAAGCCGGGTAGCCTTCTTCACCGGGCATTTCCTCCAGACGACCGGACATTTCACGGAGTGCTTCTGCCCAGCGGCTGGTGGAGTCAGCCATGATAGCCACCTTGTAGCCCATATCCCGATAGTATTCTGCAATGGTAATACCCGTGTAGATGGAAGCCTCACGTGCTGCCACAGGCATGTCGGAGGTGTTGGCGATCAGCACGGTACGCTTCATCAGGCTCTCGCCGGTGCGGGGGTCATGGAGTTCCGGGAACTCCATCAGCACGTCCGTCATCTCGTTGCCACGCTCGCCGCAGCCTACGTACACAATGATATCCGCATCCGCCCACTTGGCCAGCTGATGCTGCACCACCGTTTTGCCCGAACCGAAGGGACCGGGAACAGCCGCCACACCGCCGGATGCAATGGGGAAGAAGGTATCGATGACACGCTGTCCCGTGACCATGGGCATGGTGGGCGCCAGCTTCTCCCGATAGGGACGTCCCCGGCGAACAGGCCACTTCTGCAGCATGGTTACGTTGTGCATTTCACCCTTTTCATCCCGGATCACGGCGATGGTGTCTTCCAGCTTTGCGCCGCAGGACTTGATGCTTTCCACCGTGCCGCTCAGGCCGTAAGGCACCATAATCCGGTGCTCAACCACAGCGCTTTCCTGCACCGTGCCCAGTACATCGCCGGGCTGCACCTTATCGCCCTTCACAGCCTTTGCCTCAAAGGCCCATTCCTTATCACGGTTCAAGCTCGGTACTTCCACACCTCTTGTGATACGTTCGCCGCACTTGTCACGGATGGCGGTCAACGGGCGCTGAATACCATCGAAGATCGATTCGATCAGGCCGGGTCCCAACTCCACGGAAAGGGGTGCGCCTGTGGATTCCACAGGTTCTCCCGGGCCAAGGCCGGAGGTTTCCTCGTACACCTGAATGGATGCACGGTCGCCGCGGAGCTCGATGATTTCGCCTACCAGGCGGCTCTTGCTCACCCGCACCACGTCATACATCCGGGCGTCGGCCATGTTTTCCGCTACAATCAAGGGGCCGGCAACCTTTACAATGGTTCCCTGAGCCATGGTCATTACCCCTCTTTCTTGTTATTGAACAAAATATCTGCGCCGATGGCCTTTTCCACATTAGCCTTCACGCGCCCCAGGCCGAATCCGTTTACGCCCTGGCTGCCGGGAATGGGAATTACCGCCGTGCCCGGCATGGTCTTATACTTCTGCAGTGCTTCCGGCACAAGCTCCGCCATGGTTTCCGTGATGAAAATCACCGGAACACCCTCGCAGGCCAGCTTATGCAGCGCTGCCGTGGTTTCTTCCGCCGTAGAAACATCGATGACACGCATGCCTACCGCCTTGAAGGCCAGCACCGCATCCCGCTCCCCTACGACGCCCATCTTCTTCATCTCAGCCATACAGATCACGCAGCCTTTCCCTGATGGCCTCCATGGCAAAGCCGTTGGCCTTGCCGGCCATCACCAGCCGCACTGCTGCCGCTTCACGTTCCGTGGCCAGCAGATAGCTGAGAATGAATTCCAGGTTCATGTTGTTGTACTTGTATGGCAGGAACAGCTTCAGCAGCTCATTGTCCATGGCCTTTTCCAGCCCGGGCAGATGTGCCGGATCATTCACCGCACGGTAGGCCGCATCCTGCACGGATGCGCCGTACTTGCTCAGAAGCTTCGGCAGCTCTTCCACCTTGGTGAAGGTTTTCTGCCACGCTTCATCGGCAATGGTTCCGCCTGCAAGCAGTACATGCATGAAGAAGGCCGTATCCTTTTTCATTTGCCGGCTGCGGAGCATGGCCAGTGCGTTCAGCAGGTCAACCCGTGCCTGAAAGTAGGTGACCGCCGTGCGGCACTTGGTCTTCTCCAGACTGGCAAAAATCTGCCGAAACATGGCCTGATCCAGCTTCACGTCAATGGCAAGGGGATCCACGCTGACCACAAGCTCTTTTTCCAGCTCCTCCATGGCCTGTGCAATGGGAGCAGGCAGCTGCTTGTAGTTGTGATCCGCCACGGCATGCCGCAAAGCATCCACAGCCATGGTACCGCTGTCCGACAGGTAGTCGGCCGAAATGCCCAGACACCTTGCCTTCAGCAGCATTTTCAGATTGGCAATATCATACTTCAGTAAGAAACAATTCGTGACCTTTTCATCGGTGGACAGCTGACGCACAATGCGGCTCGCCTCCGCAACCCGCTCCATAGCCAGCTGTTCATGATCCGCCTCTTCAGCGGCAGTCCATCCGATTTCCGAAAGGGTACGCTTTGCTTCAGCATAGCTTGCCGTGGAAAGCAGTCTTTCCAGGCGACTGGCGTCCAGCGCGTCACGACGCAGCATGCTGATGCGTCCTACGGCGTAGCCCACGCTTTCCTGTGGCATGGCCAGCCCTCCCTTCTTTCATCGGATTCGTTACTTTTCCGGGAAAAGAACCTGCGCAACCTCCGCTTCCATTTCCAGCCGTTTGCTGTCCAGAATGGAGGCATAGCCGCAGTTAATTTCCGTATCATCCTTGGCAAGAATCAGGCCACTGACGCCGCTTCGCTTTTCACCAGCCACCGTCAGTTCAGCCTTCCGTCCTGCTTGCTTCAGTGCCTCGTTGGCCGCAGTGACAAAGGTATCGTCAAACCATGCGTCATGGTCAGCCCCTACGATGATCTGCTCATCGCCTTCCGCCACCTGCCGAATCATCTCCAGCAGGAACGTGCGGGCTTCCTTGGCAGGCATGGCCTCCATCTTCTGCAGTGCTCCGTCAAAAGCACGTTCAATCAGGCTGCGTTTAGCCGCCAATACGCGCTTGCGCCCATCCAGCTCTTCCATGCGGATCAGCCGCTGTTCCTCCACCAGGCCGTCAGCCTTGGCCTTCTTTTCCATGTCAGCCTTGGCGGATGCAATCTTGGCATCGGATGCAGTGCGCATCTTTTCAGCGCGATCTTTGGCCTCTTGGAGGATGGCGGCCCTACTCGCCTTTGCATCCTCTTGGATTTTCTCCAGGATCGCAGTTGCATTCATGAGCATTCGCTCCTTAACCCACGTTGATGGCATTCACAGCCAGGAAGGAAACCAGCAGAGACAGCACGGCGTAGGTTTCCACCATAACGGTCATGGTGATGCCCTTGCCGCTCATTTCAGGACGCTTGCCGGTCATGAGCATGCCGGCGGAAGCAACCTGACCCTGCTTCAGTGCGGAGAAGTAACCCACAACGGCGATAGGCAGTGCGGCAATCACCAACTCAATGCCCTGCAGCAGGGAAACGTTGGCCAGGTTGCCGGACAGGATGCCGGTCTTGATCATGATGATGACGGAAATCAGGAAGCCGTAAATGCCCTGGGTAGCAGGCAGCAGCTGCAGCACCAGCAGCTTGGAGTTCACTTCAGGATTCTCGGTAGAAACACCGGATGCGGTTTCGCCGCAGGCACCAACAGCCTTGGAAGAGCCCATGCCGGGCAGAATCACTGCGATAGCGGCAGCTGCGAAAGCCAGAATCAATCCCCATTGCAATTCCATGTTTCATTTCCTCCTTCAATGTTCAAACTTCTTTGAAGTTGACATACCGGGTATTGTAGTTCAGCGGCTTGAAAGCAACGCCGCCTTCCTCGTAGAACTTGCCGAAAAATTCGATGTACTGCAGCCGGCAGGAATGGACGTACGCGCCCAGGGCGTTAATGCCCAAGTTGAAGGCATGCGCACCGACGAACAGTACGCTGCCGATGATCTTACCCACAATGCCTGCGCTGAAGACCATGCCGATCAGCTGGTTAATCACCATGCCGATGACGCCGGTGGCCAGACCCATGCCAAACAAGCGCATGTAGCTGAGAATGTCGGAGATCCAGCTGGTAGCTCCGTAGAGAGCACCCAAGCCGCCCATGAGTCTTGCGAAAGGATTCTTCTTTTCACGGCCTGCAAACAGCACAATCAGTGCAACGCCTGCAATGGCCATCCACTTGCCGATTTCCGCCGCAATGCCATCCAGCACCAGCATGATGGCGCCGCTCACGGCAAGCATCCAGCTCAGCTGGTCATACACCGCATCCAGCGGTTTCCCTTTGCGAATGTTGGCATAGGCGCCTACGCAAAGGCCTGCGTACAGGTGAATCACGCCAATGCCCATGCACACAATCATGACCGGCATGGGATCATTGATGGGATCCAGAATGCTCTTGATGGGCAGGTTGAAACCGAACCAAGTGTTGTACACGGCACCGCACACCACCGTGGCCAATGCGCTGAAGAACAGCACCCACAGCAGTTTTTGATTGCTCTTGGCCGGCTGCTTCAGCTTCACCAAAAGGGGAATGGCAATGGCCATGACGAGGCCGTAGCCTGCATCGGAAAGCATCATGCCGAACAGCAGTGCATAGAAGGGTGCCATGACTGCCGTGGGGTCGATACTGCCGGGTGCAGGAAGGGCGAAGCCTTCGATGATGGATTCAAAGGGTGTAACGTACTTGTTGTTGTGCAGCTGCACAGGCGGCGGATCATCCTCAGCCGGGTCAGTGACTTGCACCACTGCCGAGGGCGACAGCTCCACCAACCGTGCCGCTACCTTCTCGCTCAATGCAGCCGGCACCCAGCCACGCATCAGGAAGGTCATGCCTGTCCCGATGGTGCGTTCCGCCGCCTGCAGGTTGTCTCTCTCCACAGAGAGCATGTCGTACCAGATCTTCAGCCGTGTCAGGCTTTCCGCCATGGTCTGCCATTCTTTTTCCAGTGTGATCTGACCGGCTTTGACCTTCTCCGTCTCCCGGCTCAGCGCCTCATACCGGTCACGGATCAGTCCACGATTGTCGCCAAAGGACTGGGGCGCATAGCCCGCAGCCTTCAGGTCAGCAAGGAACTCATCCTTTACGGAAGCGTGGGCAGCCACCCAAACATAGGCGCTTTCCCGAACCTCACAGAGCACCTCCAGGCACACCTCACGGCCGTTCCATGCCTGCTGAAGCGCCTGTACGGCGGACTTGTTCATGGTACCTGCCTGCTGGAACACATCCTTGGTGCTCTTGATTTCCTCCACGGGGATATCAAGGCTCATCCAAGGCGTCAGCTGTTCCTGCTCGGCAGCAATCCGTGCCAGCTGTCCCTTGTACTCACCGCTTCGCTTTTCCAGGCTATCCGCATGATCCAGCAAAGCCGTCAGCTCGTCCTCATGGGCTGCAATGTAGGCAACCTCATCTTCCGGGGCATCCGGTCGATTGCCCATGAAGGGTGCTTTCTGCTTGTTATAGCGACCCAGGTGGTTCATGACCCAAGTCAGCCGGTTCATGGTATCTTCCACCTGAGCCAGCCTGCCCGAGTCCTTCACCCGATACGCTTCGGCTTCTTCTTCCCGAATCGGCGAAACCTCCACGCATCCCATCCGCTGCATCGCCTTAAAGAGCTTGCGCTGATCCTGCCGCATGGCCAGCAGATTGATTCGCTTCATTTCAACGATTGCCATGCTTCACGACCCTTTCGAAGATCAGACTTGCCGCCTGATCCAGCCGTCCTTCAGCCTGCTTCATTTCTGAAGCCACCTGTGCATCCGCAGCCTCACGGCTTTCTTTCAAGTGGAGCAGAACCGTCTGCCGCTTGCCTTCCATGAGCTGCTGATACATACCGCGCTGCTCTACCGCAGCGGCACGCTCCGCAGCAGCACAGGCAGCTTCCACGGACTTGATGATGTCCCGTGCCTCCCGCTGTGCATCCTGCTTCACGCCCTCCGCCTGCTCTTCCGCCTCACGGATACGACTTAATACTTCCAGCGACAACCTAATCACCACCTTTCCGTCGGGGATGAATCCTCCCCTGCGTTATTTTGTGCCAAACAGGCGGTCGCCTGCATCGCCCAAGCCAGGAACAATATAACCATGATCGTTCAGATGATCATCCAAGCCGGCCACATAAATATTCACATCCGGGTGATCCTTCTGAATGCGTGCAATGCCTTCCGGTGCAGCAATCAGGTTGATCAGGCGAATATTGTGGCAGCCCCGATTTTTGATAAAGGTAATGGCTGCGCTGGCGCTGCCGCCGGTTGCCAGCATGGGGTCAACCACCAGCAGCTCACGATTTTCACTGTCCACAGGCAGCTTGCAATAATATTCCACAGGCTCCAGAGTCTGCGGATCACGGTACAGGCCGATATGGCCCACCTTGCAAGCAGGGATCAGGTTGGTCACGCCATCCACCATGCCCAAGCCTGCACGAAGAATCGGCACCACGGCCAGCTTCTTGCCGGCCAGCATACGGGTCTTGCACTTGCAGATGGGGGTCTCCACTTCCACTTCTTCAGTGGGCAGGTCACGGGTCACTTCATAAATCATCAGCATAGAGATTTCGTCCAGCAGCTCACGGAATTCCTTGACGCCGGTATTCTTGTCCCGCATAATGCTCAGCTTGTGCTGAATCAAAGGGTGGTCAAAAACGTGAACAGTGCTCATTATCTTTTTCCTCCTCCATGAGTATGGAAGACGCCGTCAGTTTTCGTAAGCAAAACCGCATTTTGAGAAAAAGCGAACAAGCACTGCATCGCAGCCTCATTCGCCCCGTCTCTCCAAGCTCAGTTTGCACCGCAACATGACGCTAAACGCTCCCATCTGCATGTTAATTCGCTTTCTATTATACAAGATGCAATGGTTTCTTGCAATCCCCTTTTCCATAGAATTTGCAATCTATGGGATGTTTTTTTCCTACTTTGTACATTATTTAACGATATCCACCCCAAAACCGGAAAAATGGGAAAGAGTTTTCGCACTCCTTCCCATCCAGGTTATTCACAACGATAGACATTTCCCCTGCATGTGTCTATACAATATTTCCGGCCCAGGGGTACAGTCAGGGAATTGTCAACGTGACCTGCCCATAGGCCGCTCACAATGGGCTTGTGTACATCCGCAAACACATCCCGCAGCACTTCTTGCAGGGTAAAGCCGTCCTCTTCTGCCGGGCAATGGGTGAATTGACCCAGTATCACCCCAGAACAGGCCGCAAACTTCCCGGCCTGCTTCAGCTCATAGAGATAACGATCCAGCGCATAGACTTTCTCCCCCACGTCCTCCAGAAAGAGTAGCTTGCCCTCCGTGTCAATTTCATCCGGCGTACCGAGGGAGGCCGTTACCAGTGACAGATTGCCGCCGGTTATTTCGCCTGTGCCAACCCCCGGATGCAGCACTTCCGGCGGCGGCAGCTCTGCCGGGCTCAGCGTCTCATCCGCATCTCCGGCAAGGGCAGCCAGCAGGCTTTGCTTTGCCCAAGTGGCTTCCGGCAGATTCCCCGGCATCGGTCCGTGGAAGGTGGCCAGATGGCACCGCTGATTGATGGCCATGTGCAGGGTCGTGATATCGCTGTACCCCACAAAGGCTTTGGGATTGGCACGAATCACCTGCCAGTCCACCAGCGGCAGCAGCCGAAGGCAGCCATAGCCGCCTCGAATGCACCACACACCATCCGCACCATCATCATCGAAGGCAGCCATCAAGGTCTTTGCCCGTTCTTCATCCGTTCCGCAAAGGTAGCCGTACTTCCTGTAACAGCTTGCATCGACCTTCACCTTGAAGCCCAGTGCTTCCAGCATTTCTGCCCGTTTGCGGACTTCAAGGGGCAAATCGTCTCCTTCAATGCGGCTTGCCACGCCGATCAACCGCACCGTATCTCCGGGATGCAAAGGCTTGGGATACACCATGTTCGTCACCTCACAGGCAGAAATGGAAGAAGGTCAGTGCGTCCATCCACGCATCGCAGGAGAAGCGTACCGTCCGATCATCCGTTTGTTCCGCCCCCGGATACCATCCTGCCCGTCTGGCGGATTCGTGCCGGACATAGCTGACCTCCACCGTAAAATGCTCCGGCAGGGGGAACATGCAGCTTTCCTTGGGCAATTTCATGGCCTGCTCCGCAGCATCCCGGATCAGCCGTACTGCTTTATCCGGGTGGATGGAAATGCTGCCGTTGCCCACGCCCCGGCTTACCGGCACGGTCATGGCTCCCGGCACATAGCGTTCAAACCAGCTGCAAATGCCTTCATCCCCTGTTACCAGCCGGGTGGGCACGCCCAGCATGGCCGCCGTCAGGCAGTTCATCATCAGCTCCGGGCACGGTTCCCCGTTCACCCATACGCCGTGAATGTTCAGGTTCATGGTGTGGCTCAAGGGACTGCTGGCCCACCCGGCGCCGGAATGATAGCCGGTAAACATAGCACCGTCAAAGCTGTCATCCAGTCCGCTCATCATGGCATAGGGTTCACGACCCCAGCCCCGGAAAATGCAGGCGTTTTCCGGCAGCATGCCCGGCAGAATGTTTCTGGCGGAATCATGGGCATCCCGCACCAGAATGGATTCCGTTCCGGCAGCGTTGGCACCTTCGCAGGCGGCCGCCACCTCACGGCTCATCTGATTGGCAAAGTGAGCGTATTCCGGCTTGGACTTTTCCGTTTCATCCCAGGCGGCAATGCCGCAGGTTCCCTCAATGTCGGCTGAAAGATACAGTTTCATGCTTTGATTTCCTCCATCAGTGCCAGCACCGAGGCGCACTGCATGGCGACCCCGGGAAGCAGGCAGGCTTCATCTACCAGGAACGTTTCCGTATGCAAGGCCGTGCCGATGCCGCTGCCAATATCGTAATACACCCCAGGCGTTTTACGGACAAAGTAATAGAAGCTTTCCACACCGAGGCTGGGTGCCTCCTGGCGGACAATTTTGTCCTTGCCCAGAATTTCTTCCGCTTCTTTTTCGATGACGGCATAATAGCCATCGTCATTATACACAGCCCCATAGCTGGGGATCAGCTGCACATCGCAGTGTCCACCCATGGCCTCCGCAATGCCGCCGGCAGTGCGGACGATCAAGGCCTTCATCTTTTCCCGTGTGGCTTCCGACAAGGTGCGAAGCGTGCCCCGCATGTGCACCTCACCGCAGACGATGTTGTTAGCCTGTCCGCCTTCAATGGTGCCGATGGTCACCACCGCCGGATCAAAGGGGGACAGGGTGCGGCTGACCAGCGTCTGCAGGGCGGCAACGATTTGCCCGGAAATCACAATGGCGTCAACGCCGCTTTCCGGATAGGCGCCGTGGCAGCTCTTGCCCCGTACCGTCAGGCGAATTTCATCGCTGGCACCGCTGACATAGCCGGGCTTAGCGTAGAAGTCGCCTGCCTCGTAGTGGGGATTCATGTGCTGTCCGATGACCACATCCACATGGGGATTTTCCATGCATCCCTGTTCGGTCATCATTTTGCCGCCGCCCTCGGTTTCCTCTTCCGGCTCAAAGAAGTACTTCACCGTGCCGTGCCACTGATCCTTGTGGGTGCTCAGCCACATGGCACTGCCCAGTGCCAGCGCCATATGAGCATCATGGCCGCAGGCATGCATGGTGCCTTTCTGAGCGGAAGCAAAGGGCAGACCCGTCTTCTCCGTCACAGGCAGCGCATCCATGTCAGCACGGATCCCCACGCAGGGGCCTTCTCCGTTGCGGATCAGTCCCATCACCGCATGACAATCCTGAAAGGTATGAATCTCCAGTCCCAGTGCCGTCAGCTTCTCCTCAATATAGGCCTGCGTCCATGCCTCTTCCCCGCTTCTTTCCGGGTGATGATGCAGTTCTCTGCGCATAGCAATCACCTGAGGCATGATATCCTTCAATGTTTCCTGCCAATCCGAAAGCTTCATGCAAAATTCCTTCTTTCTCGGAGCAAATCATCCGTTACCGTAACAATCTTCCCCTTTTGCCAATAAACACGAATGGGTCTGGCCGACAGAATGGACAGGCATTCATTCCGGTTGGTTTCCGCCCAGTCCGCCATTTCGCCGTACCCGATGCCGCCCCCCAGCAGCTCTGCCACATCTCCCGGCTGAACCTCCGGAAGATCAGTCACATCCACCATCATTTGATCCATGCAGACCAAGCCAATCACCGGCGCACGATGTCCCCGAATCATGACCTGTCCCTTGCCGTTGGACAGATGCCGGGGATAACCGTCCCCGTAGCCTGCGCACAAGGTGGCGATGACAGAGGGACGGGTCAGAATCTGATCATCCCCATAGCCCACAATTTCTCCGGCCTCCACTCGGTGTACCTGTGCCACCGTGGTGCGGAAGGTCAGCGTCTCCAGACACTCGAAAGGCATATGCTGGCTTCTGGAAGGGCGAACCCCGAAAAGCAGGGCGCCCACCCGCACTCGGCTCATATGCCACTGGGGATACCGCACCAGACCGATGCTGTCACACAGGTGCACATCCTGCACAGTGATGCCCTTCTGCTCCAGCAGGGTCTTGATGGTCATCAGCTGCTGATACTGCATTTCGTCCCGTTCCCGGTTGATCAGCCCCAGATGGCTGTACAGCCCGGCAATGCGGACATGCGGAAGGTTCTTTGCCGCCGCCGCAATTTTCTCCGCTGCCTCTTCCGTGCAGTCAATACCCAAGCGGTGAAAGCCCGTATCTGCCTTCAGATGAACGGCTGCGTTCAGGTGCTTCTCTGCGCAGATCCTTTCCATGAGCTGCAAATCCTCTGCCGAGGCTGCCGTCAGGGTTAGACCTTCCCGGATACTTTCCGGCAGTGCAGCCTCTTCCGTGAGCCCCATGACCAGAATTTCACCCCGAATGCCTGCCTGCCGCAGCTGAAAGCCCTCCCGGGCACAGCTCACCGCAAAGCTTGTGCAGCCGTCCTCCTGCAAGGCCTGGGCAACACGAACCGCTCCATGACCATAGGCATTGGATTTCAGCACGCAGGTCACCGTGCTTTGGGTCAGGCTTTTCGCGGTTTCATAGTTGGCAATCAGCTTATCCAAGTCGATATCAATCCATGTTCTGCGCAGAAATGCATCCGTCATTGCTCAAGCAACTCCCATCCGGTCAAAATGCTTTTATTCTTCGCCAAAGTTTTCCCACATGAGGGTAAACATCTTTCTCGAAATTGCGCATACCCGATTGTTCATGCCGTTTTTGCATCCATTGGTAATCAGCACAAACACGAAGCGGCTTTCCGGCTCATAATACACATTGGCCGCAATGGCGCCGCTGATGCCCTGATGACCATAGACCATTCGGTCTTCAATCAGCGTATCATTCCGATTGACGCAAAGGCCGTAAGGCGTATCGGCTGTAATGCTGCCCTTGCCCTGCTGATCCGCCATCATTTCCGCCACGGTATCCTCCTGCAAAAGGCGGACACCATCCAGCGTTCCGCCATTGCACATCAGCATGCCAATGCGTAGGAGATCCTCCCCCGTAATCCACAGACTGCCCACGGTAATGTTGTAATGGTGTGCGGGATCGACGCCGTCATCCCATTCTTCCTCAATCAGCTTCTGTGCCGCCGTCTTCAGGGTGCAGTTATTATCATACACATTGGTAATGCTGTCCTGATCCTGAATCAAGGAAGGATGATAGGCCGCATCCATCTGCAGAGGTTGGAAAATGCCTTCCGTCACCGCATCGTTGATGTTCTTTCCGGTAACGCTTTCAATGATGGAGCCCATAATGCCGGCTCCTAAATTTGAGTAGACATATTTCCGCCCCGGCATGGCATCCAAATACAGAGACGCAGACTTGGTGCCCAGCAGACTTTCCAGCGTACGTCCTCTGATTCCGCTTTTGCGTGAAATGGAAGCTGTATGGGTCATGAGCATCCGCAGGGTAATCGGCGTATCCTTGTAGTGAGGATTTCGCATGGAGAAGCCCAGATAATCAGATACATCCGCATCCAAGTCCACCAGACTCTGCTCTGCCAGCTGCATCACGTACATGGCACTGACCATTTTGGTGACCGAAGCCACACGGAAATGGGTGCTGTCATCCACCGGAATCTGCTGTTTCTTGTTCATGAACCCGTAATTCATTCGGTAAACGATTTCCCCATCCTTGGCCACCAGCACCGTACCGCCGGTGGTCTTATGGGCACGAAAGATTTTCTCCGCCTGTGTGTCCACATCTTCCGATTCTGCCGCAGCCGCAGAAAAAAGCAGCAGGAACGCCAGCATGAAAAGGAGTCCTCGCTTCAGTATGTTCTTTTTCATTTCTCGTCGTCCCTGCCTTTCTTCTTATCGTCAACCCTTCTTGGCTTCTGCCTTGGCAACAAACTTTTCCGCCTTCACGCTTACACGCTGGTGCTTGGCCGTGCCGATCACGCCGCAGGCATCATAGGCAGTGATATCAAAAGTGTAGCCCCGGCCTTCCTGAGCAGTCAGGGTTGCTTCCGCCCACACTTCCATACCTACAGGGGTTGCCGCTACGTGATCCACATCCATTTTGGTGCCTACCGTGGTAATGCCTTCATCCAGCGAGCCTGCCAGTGCTTCACAGGCCGCATGCTCCATCAGTGCCACCAGTGCAGGAGTTGCCAGCACCGGCAAAGAGCCGCTGCCCATGGCTTTCGCCGTCACTTCTTCCGTAACCGTGGTCTTCCAGGTACCCTTTACATTCTCCATCGATTGATCTTCCTTTGCAAGCAAAATGGCGGCAACTCCCTGCAGGAAATCACCGCCACGATTATATCATACTTTGTCAGAAAATTGTTGTTTTTTCCATGGGCAATTGAACCTGTGTTCAGTCTTCTCCCACTCGGCGCAGCAGCTCCGCTTCGTCAATTACTTCGATGCCCAGTGCTTGCGCCTTATCCAGCTTGCTGCCGGCGGCCTCTCCCGCCACCACGAACGCCGTCTTTTTGCTGACCGAGGAGGCAGCCGTGCCCCCATGGCGGCGAATCAGCTCTTCCGCATCCTTCCGGGAAAGATTGGGCAGGGTGCCCGTGACTACCACGGTTTTGCCGCTGAGCACGCCTTCCGCCTTGCCCTGCATGGGACGAGGCTTAACGCCGGCCTTCAGCAGCCGGTCAATCATGACCCGGTTCTCTTCAAAGGAGAAGAACTCCAGCATGCTCTGCGCCACAATATCCCCTACATCAGGGATGGCAATCAGCTGCTCCATGGTGGCTTCCTGCACCTTTTCCAAGGTGCCGAAAGTCGTTGCAATATCCCGTGCCGTTTTTCGCCCCACATTCGGAATGCCAACCGCGAAAAGGAAAGCATCTAAAGCACAGTCCTTGCTCTTTTCCAGCGCTTTCAGCAGATTGTCCGCTTTCTTGTCCTTGAATCCGTCCAGAGACAGCACGTCTTCCCGGGTCAGGTGATACAAGTCCGCAGGATCCCGCACATTCTTCTGGTCATACAGCTGCTCCGCCGTTTTCTCCGAGAAGCCGTCAATATCCATGGCATCCCTGCCGGCGAAATGATCCAGCCGGGCAACCGCCTGAGGGCGGCAGCTGACCCGATTCATGCAGAACAGGTGGGCACCCCGCTCCGTCAGCTTGCCGCCGCAGGCAGGGCAATGGGTAGGCTTCTCAATCGGGATTTCCCCCGGTTCCGCTTCGCCCACACGACCCATAATTTCCGGAATCACGTCATTGGATCGGCGAATCCACACCGGAGCATTGATGGCTACCTGCTTGCGCTGAATATCGCCCCAATTGTTCAGGGTTGCCTTCCGCACCGTAACGCCGTAGAAATCCACCGGATCCAGATGCGCCAAAGGCGTCAGCTTGCCGGTACGTCCAAGTTCCCAGGTAACCCGGCGCAGGATGGTAACGCTTTCCTCCGCTTCGAACTTGTAAGCCACCGCCCAGCGAGGGAACTTCTCCGTGAAGCCCATGCGGTTTCTGAGAGCAAAGTCACCGATTTTGATGACCACACCGTCAATCAGGAAATCCAGCGTAGGCCGCTGTTGTTCAATCTCCCGGATGCAGTCTTCCAGCTCCGCCTGTGAATGGGGCGTGCCCAGATAAGGGCTCACCTGGAAGCCGTTCTGCCGCAGGAAGTTCAGCATCTCCGGCTGAGTGCTGTAAGGAGGGTTTTCAATAGTGCCGATCTGGTAAAAGAACACATCCAGCTTTCTGGCTGCCGTGACTGCCGGGTCAAGGTTCCGCAGCGCACCGGCGGCGGCATTGCGAGCATTCTTCAAAGGTTCGGCGGCAGTCTTGTTGTACGCCTCCAGCGTGCTCAGGCGCATGATGCACTCACCCTGTACCTCCAGCAATCCTTTGTAGGGAATCGTCAGCGGAACGGTGCGGATGGTTCTGGCCTGGGGCAGAATCGCCTCGCCGGTAATACCGTTGCCCCGTGTGGCCGCCTGCACCAGTTTGCCGTCGTTATAGGTCAGGTTCAGGGTCAGGCCGTCAAATTTATACTCCACATAATACTGCAGATCCGTTTGGCCTGCCAGTTTCTCCGTGCGGCGAATCCAGTCTTCCAGTGCGCCGATGGACTGCACCTTGTCCATGCTCCACAGCCGGTGGAGATGGGTGTGCTGCTCGAAGCCCTTCAGCGGCTCTCCGCCTACCCGGTGGGTGGGAGAATCCGGCAGTACCACACCCGTTTCCTTCTCCAGCTTGACCAGCTGATCATAGAGCTGATCCCACTGCATGTCGGAAATTTCCGGTTTGTCCAGCACATAATAGGCATAGGCCGTTTCGTTCAGCCGGTCGACCAGTGCCTGCATCTGCGATTCAAGCGCATTCATTCGTCGTCCCCCAGTTTCACAATGGGTGCGATAGACAGAGAGAATTCCTTCACGCCGTAAGCGGTAAACTCAATCAGGATGCGGGCATCAGACCCCTTGCCCCGAACCTCCACCACATTGCCTTCGCCGAATTTACGGTGCATCACCCGGTCGCCCTTCCGGAACAGGCTCTGCATAGCACCGGTGGGAACGGTCTGGATCGGTGCAAACCCTTTGCTCACCCCAGGAATATTCAGGGATTCCCCGTGGAAGGTCAGTTTCGGCTGACCCAGCTTGCTGACCTCCGGCGTGGAGCGCAGTCCGTAGCCGCTGGCAGCCCCCCGTGTCCGAGTAGGCTGAGGAGCGTTGCGGAATGCGGCCTGCTTCTTTTCCGCCCAGTCATCCTGCAAAAGCCGCTCAGGAATCTCTGTCAGGAAACGGCTGGGAGCATTGTGATTAATCTGGTTGTACAGCATTCGCTGGCTTGCCCGGGAGAGGAACAGCCGCTTCTGTGCCCGGGTAATGCCCACATAGCACAGCCGCCGTTCTTCTTCCATTCTTTCATCATTGGTCAGGCTGCGGCCAGAGGGGAAAACTCCTTCCTCCATGCCGGGGATAAACACATCCGGAAATTCCAGACCCTTGGCGGAATGGAGGGTCATCAGGGTTACATAGCCCCGTTCGTCCTCTGCCTGATCCAAATCCGTGACCAGCGCCACATTTTCCAGATAATCCTCCAGCGTGGCTTTTTCATCCGCGTGAGCGAACTCCTCTACAGCACCGAGGAATTCCTGGATGTTCTCCACCCGTGCCTGAGCATCATCCGTATCTTCCTTCTGATACTGCGCCAGCAGGCCGGTTTTATCCACCAGCTCCTGCACGAACGCGCTCAGGGGCATGGTCTCCTTCATGGCCATAAGCATGGTCATCATGGTAGCGAAATCCGTGACGCACTTTCTCGGCCGTGCCGACAGGGTTGTGGGCATGTCCGTCAGTGCGCTGAAGAGGGGCATTTCGTTTTCCCGTGCATGGCGCACCAGCTCCAGCACCGTGCTGTCGCCGATGGAACGCTTGGGCACGTTGATAATCCGGCGCAGGCTTACATCGTCCGCCGGGTTGACAATCACACGCAGATAGGCAATCACATCCCGAACTTCCCGGCGATCATAGAACTTCTGCCCGCCGAAAACTTTGTAGGGAATGCCGGAGCGCATCAGCATTTCTTCCAGCACACGGCTCTGAGCATTGGCACGGTAAAGCACTGCCACATTGCCGTAGGGTTCACCCTGCCGGGACAACTGACGAATCCGGTCTGCCACCCAAGCTGCCTCTTCCCGTTCGTCACCGGCGCAGAACAGCTTAATGGGTTCTCCCTCACCGGCTTCCGTCCACAGGGCTTTCTCCTTGCGTCCCACGTTGTGGGCAATCACCTGATTGGCCGCATCCAAAATATTGGCCGTGGAGCGATAATTCTGCTCCAGCTTAATCACCGTAGCATCCGGATAGTCCTTTTCGAAGTCCAGAATGTTATGAATATCCGCACCGCGCCAGCCGTAAATGGACTGGTCGTCATCGCCCACCACGCACAGGTTGCGGCTTTCCGCCGTCAGCAGCCTTACCAGCTGATACTGGGCATAGTTGGTATCCTGATACTCGTCCACCATCACATAGCGGAAACGGCGGCGATAGCTGTCCAGCACCGGAGGATGATCCGCAAACAAGGTCAACGTCTTCACCAGCAAATCATCAAAATCCAGCGCATTCTGTGCCTTCAGCCGATTTTCATACTCAAGGAACACATCATGAATCATCTGACTGCGATAGTCCCGTTCGCTCTGCTGAAACCACTCGTCAGGCCCCATCAGCTGATTCTTCGCATCGGAAATTTTCGCACGGATCTCCTTGGGTGGCAGGAACTTCTCGTCCACGTTCAGCCGCTTCAGAATTTCCTTCAGGGTTGCCGCTTGATCGTCATCATCATAAATCACAAAAGAGCGGGTATACCCAAGCTTCTCAATATCCCGGCGAAGAATTTTCGCACAGGTGGAGTGGAAAGTGGAAATCCATGCATCCTCTGCCTTCTCCCCCACCAGCTGCTTGATACGTTCCCGCATTTCCTTGGCGGCTTTATTGGTGAAGGTCAGCGCCAAAATCGACCAAGGCTCCACGCCGTGATCCATCAAGTTGGCCACACGGCAGGTCAGCGCCTTGGTTTTGCCGCTGCCGGCACCTGCAAGAATCAGCACCGGGCCCTCCAAAGTTTCAGCAGCCAGCCGCTGCTCCTGATTCAGCATCGAAAGATCCATTTTCTCATCCTACCTTCTTTTTCCCCAACACATCACATAACACAAAAAAACGCATTCGAAAGGCAAAGCCCATAAAGAAACAAACGATGCCGAAAACGCATCGCCTGCTTCCCGGATTCTCTGCGCTTATTCAGGCAATTCGTTTTTCTTTTCCATGGCATCCAGCACCCGGTGATAGCCATCCGCACCGTAAGTCAGCGCCCGGTTCACCCGACTGATGGTGGCTGTAGATGCGCCGGTTTCCTTGGCAATCACCTGATAGGTGGTTTCCTTGCGAAGCATAACCGCCACTTCCAGCCGCTGGGCAATGCTCTTCAGCTCCGTAATGGTACACACGTCTTCAAAAAAGCGATATGCGTCCTCTTCATCCTTGAGTTCCAGCACCGCCTTCATCAGCAGATCAGTCTGCTCAGTCCTGATCTTGGGCGTGAACATTGCCGCATCCCCCATTTCGTCGCACAATTTCGCACTTTACCACATGCTACTGTCAGTATACCACATTTCCGCGGATTTATCCAGCGAAAAGGAAAATGCAAAATGAAAAGAATACAAAAATTCCACCGTCCTTCTGTCGAAATCACGGTGGAGACATGTGGAAGTCGGCAAGCGGCACACGAACCCGTCACTGTTTTCCGCGCTGTCAATCTGATTGAGCGTGACGGCGTTTGACCTGCCGGAATAATTATAGCTGATTTTAACGCGCCCGTCGTCGTACACGAAAACGGCGTTTACGAAGGTCTGCACGAGGCGCTTCTGGCACTCCCGGTTCTTAATGTCCAGATTCCGTAACCGTAGGAGAAAGTATTTGATATGGTTTCGCGTAATGCGGATGCCGGAGGTCAATTCCAGATCGGACAGAGAAGCGGTCAGGGCGGCTTTCTGCGCGTCCAGCTCGTCCATGCGGGACTTTGTAGCGGCGTTGAAGATACCCGCTTCTATAGCCCTTACAAGGTTGTTTATGGCCTTGTCTACCTCCGCAAGCTGTGCTTCAAGCACAGCTTTTTCTTCTTGCACTTTATCGGTGACTTGGTAATACTCCCATGTCCGGTCTATGATGTACTCCATCAGCTCGTCGTCGTGTAGCAATTTCACCGTCTCGTCCAGCACCAGCGCCTCAATCCAGTCCTGCCGCACCGGCTTTTTATCACAGGCTTTTTCTCTCCGCCGTTTGATACACCCGTAATAGCTGTACTTGGCGCCTGTATGACTGAAACCGCTTTCCCCAACCATCGGGGATCCGCAATGACCGCAGAACAGCTTATCGGTCAGCAGGTATTCGACTTTTGTCCATGTGTGAGACGGAGCGCGCCGGTTTATCTTGAGAAGTTCCTGCACCCTGTCAAACGTGCTTTTATCTACGATAGCTGGAACGCCTCCTTCCACGCGCACAACGTCTTTGTAGGCGTATATGCCGATGTACTTTTCATTTTTTAGCAGCTTTGTCAGGCTGTTTTTCGTATATAGCTGCTTCCGGGCGGTGCGAATCCCCTGCTCGTTTAGTTGACCCGTGATTTCCGAAATGGTCGCTCCTTCTGCGTACAGGTCGAAAATCTTTTTGACAATGGGCGCGGTCTGCGGGTCAATAACAAAATGTTTGCCACTGTCAAGCGTGTATCCCAATGGGACTGATCCACCGACGCACTGACACTTTTTCGCGCTTTCAAGCTGTCCGCGACGGATGTTTTGTGATAGCTGGATGGAATAGTATTCCGCCATACCCTCCAGTACGCTCTCCAGAATAACGGCTTCTGGTGAGTTTGGGAGGCTTTCCGCGACGTACTCCACCCTTACCCCGTTTTTCTTGCAGGTATGCTTATTAAACGCAATTTCTTCACGGTTGCGGCCGAACCGGTCAACCTTCCAGACAATAATGACCTGAAACTGATGCTTTCCAGTGTCGGAAAGCATTTTCTGAAAAGCCTCCCGGTTGTCGTTTCGACCTGTCATGGCACGGTCGATGTATTCGTGTACGACGGTATATCCTTGCGCTGCCGCGTACTCGTGCCCTTTTGCAAGCTGTCCTTCTATGGACTGCTCTGTCTGCCCATGGGAAGAGTAGCGGGCATAAATGACGGCGTTTGTCGTGGTATCCGGCTTTTGTGCGTTTAAGTTTACGGATACTCTCATTGTCTGCCCCTTTCTATTTCGTTGCCAGAAGCACTTTCTGCTTTACCGCGGACGGCGTTTCTGATACTTGTCCCCGTCCAGCAGACCGCGGGCGTAGATCATAACTTTTTCGAGGTCCGCGCTGTCAAGCCCAGAAAGCATAGTGGTAACATCCTCTGGCAGAGACGGGCCTGTCTTTTGCGCTACTGTGTAATCCGTATCGTCATCAGTACGACCCAGCAGATAGTCAGCGGATGTTTGGAGCATAGTCGCTGCACTGCGCACGATTTCGACATTCGGCTTCGTACCCTTTTTCCAGTAAGATATGTTAGAGCGGGTTGTCCCCAACTTTTCAGCGGTACTTTGAGAGCACGGTTCGATGCCGCGTACACGGCATAGCGCCTCATACCGTTCATAGAAGGTCATTTATACTTCCTCCGCCAGCAAAATATTTTTTGCCAGAACACTTGACAAGCTAAATTTCTTGCGCTATAATGCAGAAGACAGCTAAAGAAATTTGGCTACGAAAAAGAAGCCCCCGCAAGAAGGATTCTTTTCAGCGGTGACATCAGGTGTGGCAATTTGATTATACCGCAAGAGTTAAATTTTTTCAACTGTCCAGATAAAAAAATTTTTGCGAAAAGGAGGTTTAGGGCTTGTTAGACAAGTGGATCGCCGACGTGGTGGGCAGGATGCACGTTGCCGAGATTACTGGTAAGCGGCTGGCCGCTGAGTGCGGCTATACGGAGAGCTACCTGTCCACCGTGCTTCACGGTAAAAAGGGTGACAGCGCGACGCAGAAAAAGATCATGGATGCTCTGGCTCGTCTGGAGCACGAAGCCGCTGATAACGATGGACAGGGCTGAGGTTCTGTTACCCGCTGCTGACACGCGAGTGCTATGCGCCACCCTGCTTGACGCTGTTCGGCGCTTCTACGAGAATCCTGAAAATCAGCAGCGGTTTGAAGCATGGTTGTCCGAGAAAAAGACTCAAGGAGGCAAATTGAAAGATGATTGAGATTAAAGTGACTGTTGAAATTCCCGGCATGACTGAGGCCATCAACAATCTTGCGCAGGCTATCGCCGATAAGAAGCCCGTTGCTGCTCAGGCTGTTGAGACCGTGAAGCAGGAAGCTCCTGCCGTTCAGGTGTCCGCACCTGTCGCGCCCGTAGAGCCCCCCGTGACCCCCGCAGCGCCCATTCAGCCGCCTGTGCAGACTGCGCCCGTTCCCGCGCCTACAACGCCCGTAGTGGCTCCTGTGACCCCTGTAACACCCGCGGCATCCGCTCCCGAACAGCAGCAAGCGCCTACGGCGGCGAAACCCATTACCCTGAACGACCTGTCCCGTGCCGGTGCGAAGCTGGTTGATGCCGGGAAGATGGATGCGGTCATCAACGCGCTCAAGAGCTTCGGCGCGGTTGCCATTACGCAGCTCCGCGAGGATCAGTATGCGTCTTTTGCTGACTGCCTGCGCTCGCTGGGCGCTACCATTTAACGGCAAGGGAGGAAAGACTGATGGCCACTCCAGCAAAGCACGCGCTACTTAGCGCGTCTGCTGCTCATCGTTGGCTGAAATGCACGGCCGCGCCGACGTATGAAATGCAGTTTCCCCCGAAAACGTCAGAGTATGCCGAGGAGGGGACGTTGGCGCACAGTATTTGCGAGCTGTATGCCCGCAAGAAGTTCACCGTCATGAGCACGCGGAAGTTCAACAGCGAACTGAAAAAGCTGCAAGAGCATCCGCTCTACAAGCCTGAAATGCTGACTACCGCAGAAGCATACGCCCTGTATCTTTACGAAGTCTGTATGCGGTACGAAGGGATGCCGCACATCAATATGGAAGTCCGGGTTGACTTGTCGGATTATGTGCCGCAGGGCTTTGGCACTTGCGACTGCATCATTATCGGGGACGATACCCTGCACATCACTGACTACAAGCACGGTCAGGGCGTTGTCGTGGAGGCGGAGGGCAATCCGCAGATGATGCTTTACGCGCTGGGAGCGCTGAAACGGTATACACCTGTTTTCGGGGACAAAATCAAGCGGGTGTCTATGGCGATTGTACAGCCTCGCGTCACGCAGGATGTGAAAGAATGCGAGATGACCGTGGATGAGCTTCTGGCATGGGGAGAAAACGTGGTCAAGCCTGCGGCGCAAAAGGCTTTCAACGGCGAGGGCGAGTTCTGCTCAGGTGCGCACTGTAAATTCTGCCGCGGGCGCGACGTTTGCCCAGCACGGGCAAAGCTCAATACCGCCTTGGAGGATTTCAAGGATTGCATCACGCCGGATAAGGCGCAGAATCCGCTCGACCCCGCCGCACGAAAAGTGCTGGGACTGCCGCCCGTTCTGACTGATGCGGAGGTTGGTGACCTGCTGACCAGAGGCGCAAATCTGGTCGAATGGTACGAAGGGTTGCGGAGTTATGCCCTGCAAGCGATTCTGGACGGGAAAGAGATCCCCGGCTATAAAGTGGTTGAGGGGCGCAGTGTTCGCGCTTTCCGCGACACGGACGCGGCGCTGCAAAAGCTGATGGATTCGGGATACGATAAGGCGGTTATCTACGACTACGAGCCGAAAACGCTTGCCCAGCTTGAAAAGCTCGTGGGTGCAAAGCGCTTTGCCGAACTGCTCGGAGACCAGATCGTGAAGCCAAAGGGCAAGGCTACACTGACGGATGAGAAGGATCCGCGTGCGGCGTATAGCTCCGCTGTCGTGGACTTTGCCGAGGTGGCGCAGGATGGCTGACGTGCGAGACGGGCCGCTTTACCGGAAGGAAAACCTCGTACTTAACGTGGGCGGCGAAACGGTTCACATTGATTGCCCGGAACGTTTTGCGTGGTTGTTGGAAGATAAACTGGGCGGTGATGCCGCTGATTATTTCCGGGACACCGTGACAAATCTGTGCTTTGACCCTGACTTGTGTCCCGGTGAATGCGACCGCACTTACAAACTGCAAGAACATTATCAGCGCGTCATTCAGGACGTACTGGACGTGCTGGCGGATGCGCAGGAGCGTGAACTATGCTGTCCGTGGACGAGTGGCAGGGTGTCGATAAAAAGGTACAATGAAGCTGTGAGAATGCTACAAAATGAACTGTAAATTGAGAAAGCGAGGATTCTATCATGTATCAGAATGATGCTCAGAAAGTCTTGACCGGCGAGGTTCGCCTTTCCTACTGCAACCTGATTCAGGCGCGTATGCCCATAAGCGGGCAGGGTGACCCAAAGTATTCCGTCACCATCCTCATTCCCAAGACCGACGTTGCTACCAAAGCAGACATCGACGCTTCCATTGAGGCTGCGGCGCGGGATGCCACGGGGAAGCTGTGGGGCGGTGTGCGTCCCCGTTTCGATTCCGTCGTGTGGGACGGCGATGGTACGCGCAAGAACGGTCTGCCTTTCGGCCCGGAGTGCAAGGGGCATTGGGTTTTGACTGCTTCCACCAAGCAGAAGCCGCAGGTTGTGGGCATCGACAACATTAACGTCGAACTCGCCCCGCAGGACATTTACAGCGGCATGTACGGCCGTGTGACCCTTCGTTTCTTCGGCTATTCGCAGTCCGGCAATCGCG
>JAUMVT010000084.1 GCA_030529995.1 Clostridia bacterium | reverse complement strand
AACCGCTTTCCTTGCCGTCCCCGGTGCTTTTCCCGCCTCCTCGCCGGCCATGGCAGTGGTGGCGCCTTCACTGATGCCCTCGGTGCTCTCTTTGGTGAAGAGAATCCAAAGTTGTTATTGAAGCTAACTGTCATGAGCTCATGGAGCACTGTCTCGGCGGCATAAATTCTTTCTAGCGTTCCAATGCTTGCCATACTTGCATCTTGACTTTTCTGGCTTGCAGGCAAAATGAATCATGTTCAGAAATCACTCGCCGATTGTTGTAAAAACAGCTTCCACATGTTTGACATGCTTTTTTTTTTGTGTATAATGATAGTACGGTATGTTGGAATACATCCGTATTCCTTCGACCGCATTTGTCACAGTTTGCAAGTTGATTGTGACAAAATTGCAAATCATCCAACAAAACACACGTCTGGGTTCAGCGGTGCGGAGAACGATGAGGCATATGGAGCAATGATTGCCGAGACAGGTTTGTGCGAAAGAACAGCCTGAAAGTCGGAGGGCGAAGCCATAGGCAGCGCCGGATTGGAAAGCTCCATGCGCCGAAAAGGTTCTCCGCTTTTGCGGTTTTCCCATCTTCCTGAATGAAGGAATGTGCTGAAGAGGAGAAGGATTGTCCACGATTCAAGGTGCAGGTGAAACGCAGCAGGCTGTGAGTCACTCCTTCCGGGAAGAAACAAGGCGCATCTCCATTGCCCAGTGGCACGCATTAGCGCAGAGCGGAACGGTGCTGCCCATGCGCATCCCCTTGGATGGGGATAGCATGCGCCCCCTCATCCGCCGCAACCGGGACTTGGTTTCCATCATTCCGCTGACTCGCCCGGTGAAGCGCGGCGACGTGGTGCTCTTTGAGTACCCTGCCGGACGCTATGTGGTGCATCGGGTTCGGCGCATGGAGAAAGACCGTGTGCAGACCTTGGGCGACCATTGCTGGAACCCTGACCCGTGGATGCCTCAGGACTGTGTCCTTGGGCTGGTGACGGAAGCCGAACGGAACGGCAGGCGTATTCCCTTGCATACACCCTTTGCCCGAGGCCTTGGCCGTGTCTGGATGGCAGGCCTGCCCCTGCGGCGGCTTTGGTGGAAATGCAAGTCACTGGCAGGACGTGTACTGCGAAAGCTTGGATGGAGGAAGTGATGCCCATGGAGAAAAATCAGCAGCCCCAATCCCTCCGGGAAGTGCTGGCGCAGCTGGATGCCCAGGGCATTACGGACTACCGCAGGTATGATGCGGTTCGCCGCTTCCTAAACTTCAAGGCCAGGGAGAAGAACGTCTCCATTTCCGGCACCTTTGAGCTGACGCCCCTGTGCAATCTGGATTGCAAGATGTGCTATGTGCACTTGCACAAGGAGCAGATGCACGGCGCAGAATTGATCCCCACAGATGCTTGGAAATCCATCATGCGTCAGGCTGTGGATGCCGGCATGATGTACGCCCGGGTAACAGGCGGCGAGTGCCTGACCTATCCCGGCTTTCGGGAGCTGTATCTGTACCTAGCCGACATGGGCGTGGAAACCGCTGTGCTGTCCAACGGCATCCTCATCGATGCAGACATGGCAGCCTTCTTCAAGGCACATCCTCCGGCGGGCATACAGGTAACCCTGTACGGTGCCAGTGAGGATGCTTACGAGCAGGTCACCGGTCATCGAATGTTCGGCAGGGTGATGGAGAACCTTCACCGACTGCAGGACATGCAGATTCCCCTGAGCATTGCCGTAACGCCCAATGCCTTCATGAGTGACGGGCTGGAAGTGGTTCGCCTGCTCCACAAGGAAGGCTTTCACTTCAGCATCAATTCCGGGATCATCGCGCCACGGGAAGAAACCGGGCGCAAGACGGCAGATGCCGATGTAGAGACCTACGTCTCCATGCTGAAGCTCCAGCGAGCCCTTTCCGGCAGGGAAATCGAGCCGGAGTGTGACCCGGACAGCCTGCCCGATCCGTCTTCCGCCGGAACAGCCGCTGCAAAAGGCGTGCGCTGCGGAGCGGGCCGAAGCTCCTTTTCAGTGGACTGGCAAGGGCAGATGCGCCCCTGCAACACTTTCCCTTGTGAGCCAGCAGATGTACAGCAACTTGGCTTTGCGGAAAGCTGGCGGCGCATCAACAAGATTGCGCTGAACTTTCAGAGGCCGACAGAGTGTGAAGGCTGCTACTATCACGACGTGTGCAAGCACTGCGTGGCCGAGCACGCTGTTAGCGCACCGGTGGGACATGCTAGCCCCAACGTTTGCCAATGGGGCAAGCGAATGGTGGCGGAAGGCTTGCTGAAAGTCCCCACATAACGATTAGACTTCATGCCGTCATAAGACGGTTTGAATAGAACCATGGTACAAAGGAGGAACGCACCATGAAGAAGGTTTACGAAACCCCCAGCGTGGAAGTTGTGAAGTTCCAGTATGGCGACCAAGTGGTTGCGCAGAGCGGTGGATGCCAGATCGAATACAGGCTCGAAGGCAACCCTTGCAGCGACCCAACTCCTATCCGTCCGCTGAACTGATATGCTAAACGAATTTCGTCAATAAGATGACGGAGCTTTGCATAATCAAGATAACTAACCCATCATGCATGAAAGGTGAGGAGGGACTTGCATATGAAGAAAACCTATGAAACCCCCAGTGTGGAGGTTGTGAAGTTCCAGTATAGCGACCAGGTGGTTGCGCGGAGTGGATGTACCGAGTTCAGCGGTCATACTGGCGATGAGACTTGCCGCGACTGGAGCCCAACTGGCAGAACAAATTAACGAGCACAGGTGATGCTTTTCGGTGTATCTTATCAACAAGGTTATCGGAAAAAGTTTCTGTTTGCAAAACTTCTTTGATGGAGCGTGTACACATGAGCCTGTTTCAAATCCTGCAAAGTCAGATGAGTTCCTTGCCTGTAGTAGCACCTGACTTCAGCGGAAATGATTATGGGCTTATCGCCGAAACATCGGAAATTTCGATTTTCCGCCATGCTGACGGCAACTGGCTGTACCGCCTGAAGAACAGCCCTGTTCCGGCTGGGCTGAAGGTCAGCCCTGATTACCGGCACATGGAGAAGTGCCTTGGCGGCTTGACAGAGGAAGCGATTGAAAACTATCGCTTCCTTTTGCGCACGGCCTTCGAGTGCCGCTTCTGCCATGAGGGCATCGTTTCCCTCCATGCGGCCTGTGTGGAAAAGGACGGCTTTGCCGTAGCCTTTACCGGCAGGAGCGGCATGGGCAAGTCCACCCGTGCAGGCGCATGGGTGGATGGCTTGGGTGCAAGCTGGATCAGCGGCGATCGTCCGGCCATTCGGCTGGAGCGGTGTGGCTGCACTGCCTGCGGCGTGCCCTGGGACGGCAAGGAACAAATCTTCCGCAATACGGAAGTGCCCCTTAAGTGCATTCTGGAGGTGCGGCGATCCCCTGCCAACTACATCCGCAAGTTGACCCCTCATCAGGCACGGCAGGTGCTGGCACAGCAGACCTTCATCCCCATGTGGGATACGGATACGGCTGCCCTGGCACTGGCTAACGTCCGGCGGATGATTCGCCTGGTGCCTGTGTACCGGGTGTTCTGCGGCATGACGGCCGAGGACGCACAAGTGATTTACGATGTGCTCGTCCATCACCCGGAGCAAATCAGAGAGGAAAAAGAAGACATGAAGATCAAGAAGGGCTTCGTCCTGCGCAGTGTGGTGGACGAGTACATGATCATGCCCACCGGGGACAACATTGCCAAGTTCGACGGCACGGCGGTGCTCAACGAGGTTTCTGCCTTCGTGTTCCGGCAGCTGGAGAATGATGTTTCCCGGGATGATCTGCTGGCTGCCATGCTGGCCGAGTTTGACGTGGATGAAGAGACGGCCGCCAAGGATTTGGATGTGCTTCTCGGCAAGTTCCGTGAACTGGGTCTGCTGGAGGAGTAACCCCTGAATGAAACCACTGCTTCAGGCAATCTGGAAAACAGATCGGAAGTCCTTCCTCACCATCCTCTTTTGGAACATCGGCGTGTCCATCCTCAGCGGCATCGGCATTGTGATGCTCATTCCCCTGCTGAACATGCTGCAAATCGGCGACAGCCGCCTGCCGGCATGGTTCATGGCCTTTTCCTATCCCATGCAGGTGGGCATGCTGCTGGTGGGCTACGTGCTGCTGGTCACGGTGAAGGCGCTGCTTTCCCGCTCCCTCAGTATCCGGGAAAATGCCTTCATTGAGGAAACCGGCATGACACTCCGTGAAAAGCTGTACACGGCGGTATCCGGCGCCAGCTGGGAGAGCCTGACGGCACGGAAGGACACGGACATCATCAACCTGTTTACTTCCCAGTGCGGACAGGTAAGCTACGGCATTGCCGAAGTGATTCACTTCTTGGCCAGCATTGTATCCGCAGCGGTGCAGCTGGCCATTGCCCTGATGATGAGCCTGCCGGTTACAGCGCTGGTGTGTCTGATGGGTGCCTGCATGCTGATGATCTTCAAGCCCCTGCGGAAGAAATCCCGCACCTACGGGGATGAGATGATCCGCATCAGCCGGGAGTTTTACGGCGAACTGCAGAATCAGCTGGCCAGCATCAAGGAAGTCCGTGCCTACGGGGTGGAGCAGGAGCACGCCGAACTGTTCCGCAGCATCAGCGAATCCTTCAAGACTGCCCGCATGAAGTACGTGCGGCAAAGCTCCGTCCCCGGGGTTGTGTATTCCCTGGCGGCAGCGGTGATGATTGCTCTGGTGTACTTGGTGTGCACCCTGGGCATGAAGGTGGAAACCGACCGGCTGGTGGTGCTGGTGTACGTGTTCGCTCGCCTGTGGCCGATATTCTCCGGCTTTCAGGGGCGGATTCAGGGCATCAACAGCTGTGTGCCTGCCTATGAGAAGCTGACCGAAGCCCTGCAGGAAATGCAGCCGGAAACGGATGCAGCTGAGACGGCGGAAGATTTCTCCGCTTGGCAGGAAACCTGCTTCAAGGACGTGCGATTCTCCTACCGGGATGCTGAGGAGGAAACCCTGCGAGGGGTCAGCTTCAGCCTGAAGCGCGGGGAAAAGCTGGCGCTCCTGGGGCGCAACGGTGCAGGCAAGACCACGGCGGTGAACCTGCTGCTGGGCTTTCTGCTTCCCAAGGCAGGCGGCATCGAGGTGGACGGCAAGCAGCTCACCTCCGCCAACATTCGTGCATGGCGGAAGCAAGTGGGCTACGTGCCACAGGATCCCTTGATCCTGAATGCTTCCGTTCGGGAGAACCTGACCCGGTTCCATCCGGGGGCAGATGATGATACCCTCATTGCCGCCCTGAAGAAGGCCATGGCGTGGGGCTTTGTGTCCCAGCTGCCGGATGGATTGGACACCACCCTGGGCGACCGGGGCATCCGCCTTTCCGGCGGTGAACGGCAGCGGATTGTGCTGGCACGGGTGCTGCTGGGTCATCCCAGCCTCATCGTGCTGGACGAGGCCACCAGCGCCTTGGACTACGAAAGCGAGACCGCCTTCCATGACGTGATCGCTTCCCTGGGCAAGGATGCCGGCGTGGTGCTCATTGCCCACCATGGTTCTACCGTATCCATGGCGGATTATGCGGTGGTGCTTGAAGAGGGCAAAGTGGTGGAGCAGGGAAGCATCGAAGCCCTCTCAGGCAAGAAAAACGGTTATCTGGCAGAAATGCTGATGGAATGATAGGGGTTGTTGCGAAAGTTATGCGCGCATCAAAGGGACAAAGAAGTTCAGAACGGCCGGCAACCGGGCTGTGGCATGATGTATCCGTTCGCTTTGTAAAAATACTGAACGTGCTGCTCATGACCCTGCCGCTAGGCTGCTGCTGGTTTTTGTACTACACCCATCAGGTGCTGATGTTTCCCTCGGCCATCCGGTCGACGGTGGTCATCGGCATGTTCATGGTGCTGTATTGCTTCTTTGCCCGGGTATACGACGCATTCCTTCTCAGCATCAAGCGGCTGTCCGATGTGTTCCTGAGCCAGCTGATGAGCATCATCATGGCGGACGGCTTCATGTTCCTGATCCTGTGGCTCATGAGCGGAAGCTTTCCCGATATGCTCCCGGCCTTGGGGGCACTGGCAGGGCAGATCATCCTGAGCCTTGTCTGGTGCAGGTGTGCTCACCACTGGTATTTCCATCACTTCGCCGGGCAGAAAACCGTGGTGGTGTATGATCTGGAGCGGGGCTTGGAAGACCTGTTCGGTCAGTACGGGCTGAATCGCAAGTTTCACGTGGTATCCACCTGCACGGCGGAGGAATGCCTGCAGGAGCACATGCAGATGCTGAAGGGCATGGATGCCGTGTTCCTCAGCGGTGTGCAGAGCCATGCGCGGAACCAGATTCTTAAGTACTGCGTCGCCAATCGGATCTGCGTTTACGTCATCCCCCGCATCGGGGACGTGATCATGAGCGGTGCCAAGCGGATGCACATGTTCCACTTGCCCCTGCTGCAGGTGGCACGCTACAGCCCCTCCCCGGAATACCTGCTGGTCAAGCGCATCTTTGACGTGCTCGCCAGCGCGGCAGCCATCATTGTCACCAGTCCTCTGATGGCCGTGGTCGCCATTGCCGTGAAGGCACAGGACGGCGGGCCGGTGCTCTACAAGCAAACCCGGCTGACCAAGGACGGCAAGGAATTCAAGATCCTGAAATTCCGCAGCATGCGGGTGGATGCGGAGAAGGACGGCATTCCCCGGCTCTCCACCGGCGAAAAGGACAGTCGGATTACCCCCGTGGGGCGGGTGATTCGTGCCTGCCGGCTGGACGAACTGCCCCAGCTGTTCAACATTCTTGCAGGCAGCATGAGTGTGGTGGGTCCCCGGCCGGAGCGGCCGGAAATCGCCAAGCAATACGAGCAGGAAATGCCTGAGTTCAGTCTGCGGCTGCAGGCCAAGGCCGGGCTCACCGGCTATGCACAGGTGTACGGCAAGTACAACACCAGCCCCTACAACAAGCTGCAGATGGACTTGATGTACATCGCCAGCCCCAGCATCATGGCGGACCTGAAGCTCATTTTTGCCACGGTTTTGATTCTCTTCACCAAAGAGAGCACCGAGGGCATCAGCGAAGGCGCCACCACCGCCATGGCCGGCGAGGAGGCAGGGAAAACGTTCGGTGCTGCAAGGAAAGTCAGC
>JAUMVT010000020.1 GCA_030529995.1 Clostridia bacterium | reverse complement strand
CATCACTATGGATTTTTCTTTTTAAGTGTCCAACTTCATTTTACAATCAACCAATGTGATTCCTTTCGACTTGACCGGCATTGACTTTGCCATGACAGCACTCTTCACGGTTATCGTTACGGAGCAGACATCTGACGCCGTCGCAGCGGTGAAGGCAAAGAAAATGAGTATGCAGGAAGCTGTGATGCCTTTGCTCCTGGGTGCAGGAGGGACACTGCTGTGTCTGTTGCTTGTAGGGAAAAGCAGTTTTCTTCTTGCTGCCATGGCTCTAATGCTGCTTTGCTTCTTTGGACAATATCGGCTGGAGCAAGGAGGGCAGAACGCATGACAACACTGGAAATCGGCATCACAGTCGCTTTGTCGGCCTTGACCACCGCTGCTATCCGTTTTTCCCCCTTTTTGCTTTTTCCGAACGGACGAAAAGTCCCGGCTTTTGTGCAATGGCTGGGAAAGCAGCTGCCTCGGGCTGTCATGGCCATGCTGGTGATTTATTGCCTGAAGGATGTCTCCTTTACGGAAGCCTGCAACTGGCTGCCGGCACTGCTGGGTGTTGCGGTAACAGCTGCCGTGCACCTGTGGAAGAAGCAGATGATTCTTTCCATTTCCATCGGCACCATCACGTATATGGTGCTTCTGCGCGTGCTCGGCGGACTTTGAGATATTTGGAATGTGTGCCTGCAAGCAATGATGAAAAACGGATTGACAAACAGTTCGAAAGTGATAAAATCATTCGTTGGCAGGTAAGAACGTGCCACAGAGAGGGAGGATACAGGATGCAATTTTTTGTGTTGGTGCTCAACCGTGAAGAATGCTTGGAGCCTATTCTGGAAGGCATGCTTGAAGCCGGTTTCAGCGGCGCTACCATCCTGAACAGCACAGGCATGATGCGTGTGCTGGACGGAGATGACAATGTGGATCTGCCTATGCTGGGTCTGCTTCGCCACTTCTACAGCCCTGAGCGGAAGACCTCGAAGACCCTCTTCACGTTGATTGATGACGATAAGCGTGATCAGGTCATGAAGATTATCAATGAAAAGACCGGCGGACTGGACAAGCCGGACACGGGCATTGCCTTCTCTCTGCCTGTATCTTTTGTGGAAGGTGTGCGTAAGGAAGCATGAATGTTCTGCTAGCGTTGGCCATTGCTTTTGCCATGGGGTTGTTTTTCAGTCGGCTGATTCGGTATATTCATTTGCCTAACGTTACGGCCTATCTGCTGGCAGGTCTGGTGGTTGGCCCTTATGTGCTGAATGCACTGACGCCGGAAATGAACACTCAGCTGTCCATTATTTCCGATGTGGCGCTGGGCTTCATCGCTTATTCCATCGGCGGCGAATTCAAAATGTCCTACCTGAAGGAAATCGGCATCAAGCCCATTATCATCACCATTTTTGAGGGCTGCACGGCTTCCTTGCTGGTTTTCCTGGTGCTGTTCCTCATCGGGCAGCCGCTGCCCCTGTGCCTGGCTTTGGGTGCCATTGCCGCTGCTACGGCGCCTGCCGCTACGCTGATGGTCATTCGTCAGTATAAGGCAAACGGCCCTGTGTCCAAAATGCTGCTGCCTGTGGTGGCCATGGACGATGCGTTGGGTCTGATTCTTTACGCAGTGATGATTGCCTTGGCACGCACCATTGAGCGGGGCGAAGTGCTGACCGTGATGACGCTGGTTGTAAAGCCGCTGGTGGAGATTGTGGGCTCCCTGGCGCTGGGTGTGGTTATCGGCCTGGTACTGGTGTATGTGCTGCGCTTCTTCCACTCCCGGGGCAACAAGCTGTCTCTGACCATCATGGTGGTGTTTGCGGCTGTTGGCTTGAGTGACATGTGGGGTCTCAGCTCACTGCTTGTGTGCATGATGGTGGGCGCAACCATGGTGAACCTGTGCCGCCAAAGCGACACCATGCTGGAGCAGTGCGACCGTTTTACGCCGCCTCTGTTCCTGCTGTTCTTCGTGCTCAGTGGTGCCAACCTTGACCTGGCCGTCCTGCCGACGGTTGGCGTTGTGGGCATTGCCTATGTGCTGACCCGTGCGGTGGGCAAGGCACTGGGCGCAACCATTGGCGCAAAGCTTGAAAAATGCGACGCAAATATTGTGAAGTACCTGGGATTCACTTTGATTCCGCAGGCTGGCGTTGCCATCGGTATGGCTCGCATGTGCCAGACCTCTCTGCCGGAGTATGGCACGGTAATCAATGCTGTTGTGCTGGCAGGTACGCTGATTTATGAATTGACGGGTCCTGTGATTACGAAGATTGCCCTAACCAAGGCCGGAGAAATCAAACCGGACGTGAAGAAAGCGGCAAAGCCTGCTGCGAACGCCTGAGTTCCGCACACCGGTGTTGCTTTGCAAAACTGAAGAAAACCGTAATCAAGCGGATGAAAGAGCTTGCTGCCTGTGAGAACGGGCGGCAGGCTCTTTCGCCTTCTTATGTTGATTTCCATTCGCATGTTCTCTGCAAACTGCTTCCATCGTCATAACGCACAAGAATAGCCCACCGAAACATGACGGTGTGACAGTTTTTCTTTTCTTGTTAAAAAATATGAAAAAGAAAAAGGAAAGAAAGAAAGCATGTCGAAACTTAAAAAAGGATAGTCAAAACAATAACAATTACTGGGGGCTTCGCTTTGGCTAAGTTTGATACGAACGTACAGGAATTGAAGTACGAGGTTCTTCGAGAAGTGGCTCGGTTGGCAAAAGATGACCGACTGACAGAGGGTCTGCTCACCATTGCAGAGAAAATCATTCCCGGTCCGCAGCCTACCATGCGCTGCTGCATTTATAAAGAGCGTGCCATTGTGCAGGAACGTGTGCAGATGGCGCTGGGCGGTCATCCTGAGCATACCACCGAAGTGGAAGTGCTGCCCATTGCCTGTGACGAGTGCCCCGTAAGCCAGGTGACAGTCAGTGATGCCTGCCGTGGATGTATTGCTCATCGCTGTGCCAATGCCTGCCCGAAGGGCGCAATTTCCTTCCCGAACCATCATGCATTTATCGACCACAGCAAGTGCATTGCCTGCGGTAAGTGCGTAGCTGCTTGCCCCTATAGCGCTATTACGAAGAACGTACGTCCCTGCGAACGTGCCTGCAAGCCCGGCGCCATTAAAATGGATGCCAACAAGAAGGCGCACATCAATGAAGAAAAATGCGTCAGCTGCGGTGCTTGTGTGTACCAGTGCCCCTTTGGTGCTATTGTTGACAAGAGCTATATTACGAAAGTGATCCGGCTGCTGAAGGACGCCAAGAAGGAAGGCGCAGGTCCGCTGTACGCCGTAGTAGCACCTTCCATTTCCGGTCAGTTTGAAGGTGTAACCACCGGTCAGGTAGTCTCCGGCATGAAGGCCATGGGCTTTACCACGGTCATTGAGGCGGCGCTGGGCGCCGACATGGTAGCCTATATGGAGGCTAAGGAGCTTGTTGAGAAAGGATTCCTGACCAGTTCCTGCTGTCCCGCCTTCGTCACCTATATCAAGAAGAATTATCCCACCATGGTGGAGCATATCTCCCACAACCTTTCTCCCATGGCCATGATCGCCAAGATGATTAAGAAAGCTCATCCGGACAGCCATGTGGTCTTTGTGGGTCCCTGCGTTGCCAAGAAGGGGGAGGTCAAGCAGGATCGGGTCAAGGATCTGGTGGATGTGGCCATCACCTTTGAAGAGCTGCAGGCCATGATCGATGCTTACGACATCGACCTCAAGTCCATGGAGGATGATGTGCTGAACAATGCGTCCTACTTCGGACGGATTTTCGCCCGCAGCGGCGGCCTGAAGGATGCCGTGGTGGAGGCACTGAAGGAACAGGGCGTTGCGCCGGAAGATTTCCAGCTGAAGGCTATTTCCTGCAGCGGCCTGGAAGAGTGTAAGCTGGCACTGCTGAAGGCTTCCAAGGGTCTGTTGCCGGAGAACTTTATCGAAGGCATGGCCTGCGAGCAGGGATGCATCGGCGGCCCCGGCTGCCTGACCCACGGTGTTAAGGAAAAGGCTGAGGTTGATAAGTACGGCCGCCTGGCACTGGAAAAGCGCATTGATGATTCGCTGGTCATTCTGGATGTGCTGGGCAATGATTAAAGGACATCACAGCAGGTAATACTTGCTTGTGGAATAAATGACCTGCAAAGAGAATCTGCATTTGCCGAGGCACGCGGCGGAGCTGCTTTCTTTAGGCTGTACATGCCGGACTGTCGATGAAAAACGAAGCGGTATGTCGCAAGGGCAGAAGCAGCCATGTGCTTCGGTACTGGTTCTCATCCGCAGGATCAGGATAAGGAGAAAAAGAAAATGGTCAAGGTAAGCATCTGCGTTGGGTCGGCCTGCCACATGAAGGGCGCTTATGCCACCACGAAGCTGTTTCAGGATGAGATTGCTAAAGCAGGGCTGCAGGACAAGGTGGAGTTGAGTGCCAGCTTCTGCATGGGCGAATGCAAGGACGGTCCCTGTGTGAAGGTGGATGGTGTCAAGTTCCATCATGTTGACAAGGATCGTGTGGTCAGTCTCATTCAGGAGGAAATCATCCCGCGTGCAAACGCATGACCACGGAGGCACGCCATGAGCATCATTCAACTGAAAGAAGCCAATTGCAAAAATTGCTATAAATGTATTCGTCACTGCCCGGTGAAATCCATCACCTTTCATGACGATCAGGCACGCATTCTGGAAGATGAATGCGTGCTTTGTGGAACCTGCACGCTGGTCTGCCCGCAGAACGCGAAGCAGATTCAGTCTGACTTGCAAAAGGTGCATGCCATGATTGACCGGGGCGAGAAGGTGTATGCCTCTGTTGCACCTTCCTTTGTAGCTGCATTCCCGGACAGCACCTTTGCCGCCGTTTCAGCCGGTTTGAAGAAGCTGGGCTTTGCAGGCGTGGAAGAAACAGCCATCGGGGCGACTCGTGTATCGGAAGCTTACTGCGATATTCTGGAAAGGCAGGAAGCGGAGAATCTGATTACCACCTGCTGTCCCACGGTTGTGCTCTTGATTGAAAAGTATTTTCCAGATTTGCTTCCTCAGCTTGCAAAAGTTCCGTCTCCGGCAGTTGCCCATGCGAAACTGCTCCGCGCGGCCTACGGAGAAGACATCAAAGTGTGCTTTATCGGCCCTTGCATCTCTAAGAAACAGGAAGCCCTGACTTCCGGGCAAATGGATGCCGTTCTCATGTTCAACGAGGTGCGGGACTGGTTCCGGCGCGAAGGAATCACGCTGGGCGAAATGCAGGATGACCATGCCCGGGAAATGCACACAACACTGGGTCGTGTGTATCCGGTGCCAGGCGGCATTCTGAAGACGATTCCGCTGGAAAAGCGTGTTCATTACAAGGCAGTGGCCGTAGACGGGATGGATCGCTGCATCCAGATGTTGAAGGACATTCGGGAGCATCACATTACCGGCTATGTGCTGGAAATGAGCGCCTGCGTGGACTCCTGCGTAGGCGGTCCCGGACTTCATGATATCACTCATCCGTTCCTGCTCAGCAAAGACCGGGTTTACAGTTTTTCACGGCAAAAGGTGGAGGGAGAGGCACCGCTTACCGAACAGCTGCAGGTGGATATGCGTGCATCCTATACCGATCAATCCGGGGTGCATAAGCGTCCGAATCCGTCTTCGGAAGAAATCTGGCAAATTCTCCGCTCCATCGGCAAGTACACGCAGGCAGATTTGCTGAATTGCGGCGCCTGCGGTTACGATACCTGCTGGGACAAGGCACTGGCTGTCTATGAAGGCAAGGCTAATTTGAAGATGTGCCTTCCTTACATGCGTCAGCGGGCAGAGTCCATGTCCAACACCATTCTGGACAACACCCCCAACGGCCTGCTGCTGCTGGACGAGAATTTCGGCATCATGAAGTTTAACCGGGCAGCAGCGGAAATGCTGAATCTGGATAATTCCTGCCTTGGCATGGATGTGAGCACCTTCCTGGTGATGGATGAATTAGGCAGGATCCGCCAGGACGGGAAAAATGTCATGAACGTCCGCTGCAAGACTGCCATTTATGATGTGATGGTGGAGCAGAGCATTGTTCATGTGCCGGATAAGGAATACCTGGTGCTGCTGAAGGACATCACTGCCGAAGAAGAAAAAATCGAAGAAATGAAGAAGATGCGGCAGGAAACCATTGATACCGCTCAGCAGGTGATTGACAAGCAGATGCGTGTTGCTCAGGAAATTGCAAGCCTCCTTGGTGAAACCACCGGTGAAACCAAGGCAGCCCTTCTCAAGCTGAAAGACAGCATGAACAGGGGTGGGCAAGGATGAATTTCTTCATTGAAACCAGCTGGGACAGCCTGAACCACTATGGTGAAGAGCTGTGCGGCGACAAGGTGGATCTTGTCAAGCGGGATAAAGGTATCCTGATGGTGCTCTCTGACGGCCTTGGCAGCGGCGTGAAAGCAAATATCTTGGCCTCTCTCACCAGCAAAATCATTACCTCCATGGTGGACGCCGGAACGGACATCCGTGACGTGGTGGAAACCATCGCCTCCACTTTGCCGGTATGCAAAGTGCGCAATGTGGCTTACTCGACCTTCACCATGATGGAAGTAGACCGGGCAGGAAACGCCTACTTCGTGGAATTCGATAATCCATCGCTGGTCATTCTGCGAAACGGCAAGCGTGTCTTTGTCCCGTGGGTCGAAGAAAATATTGCCGGAAAGCAAATTCGTCAGGCTCACATGAAGCTGCAGCTGAACGACTTTGTGATTACCTTTTCCGACGGTGTGATTCATGCAGGGGTAGGGCAGGCACTTAACTTCGGCTGGCAGCATGAAAACGTGGTACAGTTTCTGGAGGAAACAAGTCGGCCGGATGACAAGGCTGTTGATGTGCAGCATCGACTGCTGATGAAAAGCAGCGAGCTTTATCATGGCCAATGCGGCGATGATACCACCGTGGCCGTGCTGCGGATTACAGAGCCTGTACCCTGCTGCGTCATGGTCGGACCTCCCGTGAACCCGGAAGACGATGATGATGTGGTGAATGAGCTCATGAGCTGCCCTGGCATTCGGGTGATCTGCGGTGGCACCACTTCGCAAATCGTCAGTAAGCAGTTGGGTCGGGAAATGACCATTGACCTGGATTACATTTCGCCGGATGTGCCGCCCATTGCCCACATGGAAGGCATTGACCTGATTACCGAAGGCGTTGTAACCATCGGCAAAGTGTTGGATCTTCTGGAAGAGTACAGTGCCACCAAGGATCCAACTGTACTGAAAAGAGAAAAAGACGGTGCCTATTTGCTGACAGAGATTCTGGTGGAGCAATGTACTTCCGTCAAGTTTATCGTTGGCCGGGCACTGAACCCGGCACACCAAAATCCTGATATGCCCATTTCGCTGTCCATCAAGCTGCGATTGGTCAAGGATATTTCCGAGTGCCTGCAAAAGCTCGGCAAGCCTGCAAAAATACGATATGTTTGAGTCATTTGAGGGGAGAGAAGCGTCATCTTTTCCCTCTTTTTGAACGGACACTCCACCCTTGACAGAACGGAACCCGACCTTTACAATGGAGAAGGAATCATGAATCGGATGAAATAAGGAGCGTTGACCATGGCGACCAAATATGTGTTTGTTACCGGCGGCGTTGTTTCTTCCTTGGGGAAGGGCATCACAGCCGCTTCTTTGGGGCGGCTGCTGGAAGCACGGGGATATAAGGTATCGATGCAGAAGTGCGATCCTTATTACAATGTAGATCCAGGGCTTCTGTCTCCTTTGCAGCATGGCGAAGCCTTTATTACGGATGATGGCGTGGCGGCAGACTTGGATCTTGGTCACTATGAACGCTTTATTGACGTGAATCTGCGGGGGGAAGCCAGCGTCACCACCGGCAAGGTGCATAAGCGGATTATGGAGCGGGAACTGCGCGGCGAATATCATGGCGGTACCGTGCAGGTGATTCCTCATGTGACGGATGAAATCAAGAGCAGAATCAAGCTGGCAGCGGTAAACAGCGGCGCAGATATTGCCATCATTGAAATCGGCGGTGTTGTGGGCGATATGGAATCTTCTCCTTTTATGGAGGCTATTCGCCAGATGAAGTGGGAAGTGGGGGAGCATAATACCTGCTTCGTCCATGTTACCCTGCTGCCTTATTTGAATGCTGCTGGGGAAATGAAGACCAAGCCTACACAGCACAGCGTAAAAACCATGCGAGCCATTGGCATTCAGCCGGATGTGATCGTCTGCCGCACCGAACTGCCCATCACCACAGAGGCTAAGGATAAGATTGCCCTCTTCTGTAATGTGAAAACAGGCAACGTGGTGCAGAATGCGGATGCCCCCACCCTGTACGATGTGCCGCTGATGCTGGAAAAGGAGGGCTTTGCGGATATCGTTTGCAAGGAGCTTGCACTGCCGGTAACCGTTCCTGATCTGACTGAATGGAAAGACATGGTGCAGCGCTATACCCATCCTGAGGGCGAAGTCTCTATTGCTCTTGTGGGTAAATATGTGGAGCTTCATGATGCCTACTTGTCCGTGGCGGAAGCTATGACCCACGCAGGTATTGCGAACCTTACCAGCGTCAATCTGGACTGGATCAATTCGGAAGAAATTACGGATGAAAATGCAGCGGAGAAACTTGCCAAATATGATGGCATCCTGCTGCCGGGCGGCTACGGCGACCGCGGGGCTGAAGGCATCATTGCTACGGCTCACTATGCGCGGGAGCAGAAGAAGCCCTGCCTGATGATCGGCTTTGGCATGCAGCTTGGTGTCGTGGAGGCTGTGCGGCATCTGCTTGGCATGACCGGCGCAAACTCCACGGAAGTGAAGCATGACTGTGATCCGGCTGTTGTGCGAATCCCGGATGATCGAGTGACGGCACTGAACGACAGTCGGCAGGCTGCCCGTGTAGGCGGCATGGATGTTCGCCTGCTTCCTGGCCGACTTCATGACATTTACGGAACTGACGTTATTCACGAACGCCACGACAACCGGTATGAGGTAGAGCAAGGGTTCGTTTCCATGCTGGAAAACAAGGGAATGCACTTCACCGCTCAAGCCGTGGAGGGCGACTATCCTGAAGCATTTGAACTTGCTGATCATCCCTTCTATGTAGGCGTTATTTACCATCCCGAGTTTATTTCCCGCCCCAATAAGGCACATCCGCTTTTCACAGCCTTCATCAAGGCTGCAAAGCACTGAGCGTGGAGGCAATCATGGCATCTGCAATTCTTATTCCCGGAAAAGAGAAGCGAGTGTACAGCGGGCATCCCTGGATCTTCCGCAGTGACATTGCAAAAGTAGAAGGGGATTTTGTCCCCGGCGATATTGTGGACGTGATGTCAGCCAAAGGACGCTTCCTTGCGAAGGCTTATTACAACCCTCAGTCACAGATTGCTCTTCGGATTATGAGCCTGAAGGATGAGCCGATTGACCGTGCATTTATCTTCCGGCGTGTCAAGGAAGCAGTAGACTACCGGCGTACGTTTGCCGACCTTCGCTCCTGCCGGCTGATTTTTGCGGAAAGTGACCGCTTGCCTGCCCTGATCGTTGACAGCTTCGGCGATGTGCTGGTGCTTCAGTGTTTGGCACTCGGTATGGAGCGTTTTAAGCAGGATGTAGTGGATGCTTTGGTGGAAGAAGTGCATCCTGCGGGCATTTGGGAACGGAACGATGTTCCTGTGCGCAAACTGGAAGGCATGGAAATGACCACCGGTCTCCTTTACGGAGAAGTTCCCGACCGGGTGGAGATGGTCGAAAACGGCGTGCATTTCTGGGTGGATGTGAAGGAAGGACAGAAAACCGGTTTCTTCCTGGATCAAAAAGAGAACAGAGCTGCCATTGCGCCTTTTGTTAAGGGCAAAACGGTGCTGGACTGCTTTACCCATACAGGCAGCTTTGCCCTGCATGCAGGATACTATGGCGCTGCGGAAGTAACCGGCGTGGATATTTCCGGGTTTGCCTGTGAATTTGCAACGGAGAATGCAAAGCTGAATCATTTGGAAGACCGGGTGCACTTCGTGGAAGCCAACGCTTTCGATTTACTGGGTCAGCAGAGCCGGGACGGCACCAAGTACGATGTAGTCATCCTTGATCCGCCAGCGTTTACGAAAACCCGTTCCGCTATTGCCAGCGCCACTCGCGGCTACAAAGAAATTAACCTGCGTGCCATGAAGATGATCAAGCCGGGCGGCTATCTGATCACCTGCTCCTGCAGTCAGCATATTCTGCCGGATGCGTTCATGAACATTGTGCGTGACGCTGCGCATGATGCTCACGTGCAGCTGCGACAGGTGGAGTATCGCACGCAGGGGAAGGATCATCCTATTCTGCCGGCTGCACCTGAAACACAGTACCTGAAGTGCGGCATTTTCCAGATTTTTGATTGATCGGCAGTAAAGTGATGGTTTGAAGATGTTTTTTCGTGCTTTTATTGCAATATGACCAAAAGGAAGCCGAACGGTCTTGCAAAAAGCGGAAAAAGATTGTATAATCCAAGGGATATGTGAAAGAACTGCCCATATGCGGTAACAGAACCGCATCGGCAGTCGCAGGATTCCGTCCTGCGAAAAGTGAACAAGGAGGAGTTTCCCATGGAGAAGAAGTATGTTTACCTCTTCACGGAAGGCAACGCAAACATGCGTGAGCTGCTGGGCGGCAAGGGTGCCAACTTGGCCGAAATGACCAACATTGGTCTGCCTGTGCCTCAGGGCTTCACCATTTCCACCGAAGCCTGCACTCGCTACTACACTGACGGCAAGGTCATTGCTTCCGACATTGAGGAGCAGATCTACGCCGCACTGGCCAAGACTGAAGAAATCGTCGGCAAGAAGTTCGGCGATGAGCATGATCCTTGGCTGGTTTCCGTGCGTTCCGGTGCTCGGGCTTCCATGCCCGGCATGATGGATACCATCCTGAACCTGGGTCTGAACGACGTGTCCGTAAAGGGTCTGGCTAAGCTGACCGACAACGAGCACTTCGCCTACGATGCTTATCGTCGTTTCATTGCCATGTTCTCTGACGTGGTGATGGAAATCAAGAAGAGCAAGTTCGAAGACGTTCTGGATGAGTTCAAGGAAAAGCGCGGCGTGAAGTTCGACCGCGACCTGACTGCCGATGACCTGAAGGAAGTTGTTGTTCGCTTCAAGGAAATCTACAAGGCAGAAAAGGGCGTAGACTTCCCTCAAGATCCTAAGGAACAACTGATGGAGGCCATCAAGGCTGTGTTCCGTTCTTGGGACAATCCTCGTGCTATTTACTATCGCCGCATGAATGACATTCCCGGCGACTGGGGCACTGCCGTTAACGTGCAGTCCATGGTCTTCGGCAACATGGGCGAAACTTCCGGCACCGGCGTTGCCTTCACCCGCAACCCCTCTACCGGCGAAAAGAAGCTGTACGGCGAGTACCTGCTGAACGCTCAGGGCGAGGACGTTGTGGCTGGCATCCGTACGCCTCAGCCCATCTCTCAGCTGCATGAGCAGATGCCTGAAGTGTATGACCAGTTCGTGAAGATCGCCAAGACCCTGGAAGATCACTATCGTGATATGCAGGACATGGAGTACACCATCGAGCGTGGCAAGCTCTTCATGCTGCAGACCCGTAACGGCAAGCGTACCGCTCAGGCTGCTCTGAAGATCGCCGTTGATCTGGTGGACGAAGGCGTGCTGAGCGAAGAAGAAGCCGTGCTGAAGGTTGAGCCCAAGCAGCTCGACAGCCTGCTGCACCCCAACTTCGATGCTGCTGCCATCAAGAAGGCTCCCGTGATTGCAAAGGGTCTGCCCGCATCCCCCGGTGCAGGCGCAGGTGCTATTTACTTCACCGCTGACGCTGCTGCTGAGCATGGCAAGAACAAGGAAAAGGTCATCCTGGTTCGTAAGGAAACCACCCCTGAGGATATCGAGGGTATGGACTTCTCCCAGGCGATCCTGACTGCATTCGGCGGTATGACTTCCCACGCTGCTGTTGTGGCTCGCGGCATGGGTCGTGCAGCTGTTGTAGGCTGCGGCGATCTGAAGTTTGACGAAGCCAACAACACCGTGACCATTGCTGGTAAGGTGTATCACGAAGGTGACTGCATCTCCGTTGACGGTTCCACCGGCAACGTGTATGACGGCCTGATCCCCACTGTGGAAGCTTCTATCTCCGGCGACTTTGCTCGCTTCATGGGCTGGGCTGACAAGGCTCGTAAGCTGCAGGTTCGCACCAACGCCGATACGCCTCGTGACACCAAGCAGGCTGTTGCCTTCGGTGCTGAAGGCATTGGCCTGTGCCGTACCGAGCACATGTTCTTCGAATCCACCCGTATTGCTGCCGTGCGTGAGATGATCTTGGCTGACACCAAGGAACAGCGCGAAAAGGCATTGGCAAAGATTCTGCCCATGCAGCAGGGTGACTTCGAGGCCATGTACAAGGCTCTGGAAGGCCGTCCCATGACCGTGCGTTACCTGGATCCGCCGCTCCATGAGTTCGTGCCCCATCTGGACATGACCGAAGAAATTGAAGAGCTGGCTAAGAATCTGGGCTACACCGTTGATCAGGTGAAGCAGAAGATCAACGCCCTCCACGAGTCTAACCCCATGATGGGTCACCGTGGCTGCCGTCTGGCCGTTACCTATCCTGAAATTGCTGAGATGCAGACCCGTGCAGTACTGCAGGCTGCCATCAACGTGAAGAGGGAATGCGGCTATGACATCGTGCCCGAAATCATGATTCCTCTGGTTGGCTCCAAGAAGGAATTGGCTTTCGTAAAGGGCATTGTGGACGAAACTGCCAAGAAGGTCTTTGAAGAGCAGGGTGTTACCTTGGATTACCATGTGGGCACCATGATCGAGATTCCTCGTGCAGCAGTTACGGCTGATGAAATCGCTGAGGAAGCTGAGTTCTTCTCCTTCGGCACCAACGACTTGACCCAGATGACCTTCGGCTTCTCTCGTGACGATGCCGGTAAGTTCCTGGGTGCTTACTATGACAACAAGATTTTCGAAAGCGATCCCTTCGCTCGTCTGGATACCGATGGCGTTGGCAAGCTGGTTGAAATGGCTGCAAATCTTGGCCGTTCCACCCGTCCCAACATCAAGCTGGGCATCTGCGGTGAACACGGCGGTGATCCGAGCTCCATCATGTTCTGCCACAAGGTTGGCCTGAACTATGTGAGCTGCTCTCCTTTCCGTGTGCCGATCGCACGTCTGGCTGCTGCTCATGCTGCTATCTTGGAAAAGATGGCTGCTAAGAAGTAATTCGTTTTCCACTTGCCCCACCGTTTCGCAAGATTCGGTGGGGTTTTTCTTTGGCTTGTTTTTGCCTGAATGCACTTGTCGGCAAAATGAATGGTACGATATTGGGATAAACCGATGATACGCTGTCGACAGAAAACCCTAGGCAAAAGGCAGACTGTAAAATTCTCCGTAAAATAACCCATCAATCCTCGCTCGCATTGCTGCAAACAGGGATTGATGGGTTTTGACTGCCGGACGTTTTCACTTATGCGATTTTATGACTTTTCATATCCGTGAATCCAGTCTGCCTTCAGATAATACACCGTGAAACAAACCGTGGATAAACTCCACGTGAAGGGGTACACCCAGAAAATCGTCTGCATTTCTCGGAACAAAGGCACCATGATTACCAGATAGGTAATGCGGATAACGCACCAACAACCCAGCATCACAAACATGGGCACGGTAGACTTGCCTGCCCCTCGCAGAATGCCGGCAGCACCGTGGGAAAATGCCAGCAGAAAGTAAAACAGAGTGATTGTCCGTGCCTGCTGCACGCCGATGGCAATGACAGAAGGATCACTGTCAAAAGCACCAATCAAAATGGGCGCAAGGGCATAGAAGATAACGCCAATCAACTCCGAGAGAAGAATGCAGCAGATAATGCCGAAACGAGCTCCTTTTTTAGCTCTGTCATATTGCCTGGCACCTAGATTCTGACCGATGAAGGTGGACATGGCCATGGCAAAACTGGTAATCGGCAAAAATGCAAAGCCTTCAATCTTGGAATAGGCACTGCATCCGGCCATGGCAGCGGAGCCGAAAGCGTTGATATTGCTCTGCACCACTGTATTGGCTAAAGAAATGATGGAATTTTGCAGCCCGGAGGGAACGCCCAGCTTCAGAATCTCCATCAAGGTTGCGCGATGCAGGAAGATTTTGCGGGGAAACAAGCGCCAGGGAGCTGTAACGTGGCACAGCAGCCTAAGCCCAAGGAAGGCGCTTACAGCCTGAGAAATGACCGTTGCCCACGCCGCACCGGCAATGCCCCATTGCAGCACAGCAACAAACAAAAGGTCTAGTACCACGTTAATGACAGAAGACAGAATCAGAAAATACAGGGGATGCTTGCTGTCCCCAACAGCATTGAAGATACCATTGGAAACGTTGTACATCACGCTGGCAAGCACACCGATGAAGTAAATGCGCAAATAAGTGATGGAGGTAGGCAGTACATCGTCCGGCGTACCCATTAGCCGAAGGATCGAAGGCGTTAATGATACGCCGATCAGCGTCAGCAGCAGGCCGCAAACCAGGCCAAAGGCGACAGCAGTGTGAACGGCTTTGCTGATGTTTTCATCATCCCTGGCACCTACATAGCGGGATACAACTACACCGGCACCAAGAAAAATGCCATTAACAAGACCGACCAACAAAAAAGTTAAACTGCCCGATGAGCCAACTGCAGCAAGGGCTTGGCTGCCGATAAAGTTGCCAACCACCAAAGAGTCAACCACGTTGTACAGCTGCTGAAAAAGGTTCCCCCAGAAAACAGGCAGCGCAAACCGAATGATTTTTTTGCTGATAGCCCCCTCTGTCATCAGCGTGGAATCGTCATGCATAGACCGATGAACCTCGTTTTTCTTTGAATCAACCCTGCTATGGTAGCAAAGGAGAGATGGATTGTCAACCCAGAAACAGAAAGACATGCAATGGACATCGGAAGAACTGCAGCGCACTATGAACATGCCCTGCAGCTGCGTTGATTTTACCGGGGTAATTTGGTATAATTTCCGAAGAAGAGTGATTCACTTGTCGTGATTCACCTACCATGAAAGGGGTTGCTTTGTGTATGGAGCACTATACCAATCGGGAACTCAGTTGGCTGGAGTTTAATGAGCGTGTTCTGATGGAGGCATGCAATCCCGACAATCCTGTGTTTGAACAAATGAAGTTCCTTTCCATTGTGTCATCCAATCTGGATGAGTTTTTTATGATTCGTGTCGGCTCCCTGCGGGATCTGGTACTTTCCGGTGCCAAGGGCAAGGATCCTTCCGGCATGAAGCCTCAGGAGCAGCTGCGAGCATTGACGGCCCGCATTCGTACCCAAGTGAAGCGGCAGTATAAGATTATGAATGAATACCTGCTGCCTGCCTTGGCAAGATGCGGTGTGCGCATGGCACGTCCGGAAAGCCTTACACGGGAGCAGGCACTGTATCTGGAAGATTACTTTACACGGGAGGTTTACCCGGTGCTGACGCCCATGGCTGTTGATGCCGGTCATCATTTCCCTTTGCTTTTGTCCAAGTCTTTGAACCTTGCTGTGCTGCTTTCCGGCAAGAATGGCAAGAAAAATGATTTCGCCACGGTGCAGGTACCCAACGTTCTGCCCCGAGTCGTATTCCTGCCGACCCAATCCGGTGAAAAGACCTTCCTGCTGCTGGAACAGGTCATCACCATGAACATTCATCGGCTTTTTCCGGGACGTCAGGTGCTGGTATGCCATCCCTATCGCATTACCCGCAATGCTGACCTGACCTATGATGAAGATGAGGCGGCTGATCTGTTGCAGGAGATTAAGAAGAGCCTGAAAAAGCGCAAGTGGGGCGCCGTAGTTCGCCTTGAGTGTAACCCGGATATGGATAAACGCCTGCTGGACATCCTTCGAAAAGCCTTGGATGTGGATGATGAGAAGCTGTTCAAGGTTGACGGGCCTTTGAATCTTGACTTCTTCATGAAGCAGCTTTCCGGGCTGGAAGGCTTTGATCAAGAGCGGTTCCCGTCATACACCGCAACAATTGATCCCGATATGGAGAGCAGTGACATCTTTGCGGCCATTCGACAGAAGGATCGCTTCTTCTATCATCCCTATGATTCCTTTGAGCCAATTGTCCGCTTTGTGCGGGATGCAGCCCGGGATGATCAGGTCATGGCCATCAAGCAAACCCTGTACCGTGTATCCGGCCATTCGCCCATTGTAGCTGCCTTGGCGGAGGCGGCAGAACGTGGCAAGCAGGTAACGGTGCTGCTGGAAGTTAAAGCGCGTTTCGATGAAGAAAACAATATCCATTGGGGTCATGAGCTAGAAAAGGCCGGATGCCACGTGGTGTATGGCCTTCCCGGACTCAAAACCCACAGCAAGATTACCTTGGTCATTCGCCGGGAGGATGGACACATTCGCCGCTACACCCACTTGGGTACCGGCAACTATAACGATGTGACCGCACGCCTGTATACGGACATGGGTATCTTAACCGCCCGTGAGGAAATCGGCGAGGATGCAGGCAACTTCTTCAACATGGTGACCGGCTACAGTGAAACCCCCGGTATGCATTTCTTGGTGGCTGCCCCCAAGGAGCTGCGGCCGGAACTGATGCGGCTCATTCGCCGGGAAACAGACCATGCGAAGGCAGGTCGTAAGGCGGGAATTGAAGCAAAAATGAATTCCTTGCTGGATCCTGACATTATTGCAGCCCTCTATGAGGCAGGACAGGCCGGGGTGAAAATCGACCTGACCGTTCGCGGCATTTGCAGTTTGCAGGCAGGAATCCCCGGATTTTCAGAGAATATCACTGTTCGATCCATTGTGGGACGTTTCCTGGAGCATGCCCGTATTTTCCATTTCTACAACGATGGAGAAAGCGAAACCTATCTGTCCAGTGCGGACTGGATGCCCAGAAATCTGGATCGCCGTATTGAGCTGATGTTCCCCGTGCTGGATCCGCAGGTAAGGGAACGGGTCATGGGTGTTTTACACCTGCAGCAGCTGGACACGGCGAAAGCGTGGATGCTTCACGGCACGGAGTGGACGCCTCTTCGGGATGAATGTTCCGGCGAGCGTCTCAATTCGCAGGAGCGGCTTGTGCCTTACGGCAAAACCGTGGAAGAAACGTCTCCTGAGATGGAAAATCATGATTAAGGTGAAGGTGTGTGACGATGTTTAAGCAGTTAAAGGCTGACATGGCAGCGATTCTGGCACGAGATCCGGCGGCAAAGTCCAAGCTGGAAGTGCTGCTGTGTTATCCCGGGCTGCGAGCTATCCGTGCCCACCGGCGTGCCCATAGGGCTTACGAACGTGGTCATATTGTTTGGGCACGGATCATCAGCCAACATTCCAGACACCGCACAGGCATTGAAATCCATCCCGGCGCTGTGATCGGCAATGGTGTTTTCATTGACCATGGGGATGGGGTGGTGATCGGTGAAACCACCGTGATTGGGGACAACGTGACCCTTTATCAGGGCGTTACCTTAGGCGGCACGGGCAAGGAGACCGGCAAGCGGCATCCCACCATCGGCAACGGGGTAACCATTGGCGCAGGTGCGAAAGTACTGGGACCCATCACCATTGGTGACAATTCCAAAATTGGCGCCGGGAGCATTGTTCTGAAGGATGTACCTGCCAACTGCACGGTGGTTGGCAATCCCGGACGTATGGTTCATAAAAAGCAGCCTGCCAGAAAAGACGAGGTGGATTTGGATCAAGTTAACTTGCCGGATCCTATGCTGGAAAGAATGCAGGCACTGAGTGAGAGAGTCCGCCATTTGGAGGAATGTCTTGCCAAGCAGACGGAAGAGTCAGGCTGCACCATGTGCGACCATGCATGTGCCGTGAAGGACGATCTCCAAAAGGATCAGCAGCATGAAGAAGACTGATGTGAAGAAACAGCAGACCATTGCCGGCATGGTTATAGCTTTTCTCCTGATGCTCGGCATGATTGTGACCTCTTGGCCGGCCGCAAAGAAAGCCCCTGTCGAGTTTGAAAGCAAGTCACTGTCAGTGCCGGCGATTACGCAGATTTCCTTACAGACAAGCGGCACCATTGCAATCAATACGGCAGACGCTGAGGATTTGCAGGAGCTGCCCGGCGTTGGCGAGACTATGGCGCAGAATATTCTTGATGAGCGGGATGCTCACGGATCCTTTTATTACCCGGAGGATTTGCTTACCGTCCGGGGAATTGGTGAAAAGAAACTGAGCGGACTGATTCCCTGGCTGGACTTTTCTCCTGCTCAGGAGGATGCAAATCCGTAAAGTATTGCAACTGAAAGGCGGAACATCATGGCATATCAGGCACTGTATCGGCAATGGCGGCCGGTGGATTTCAACGCGATGGTGGGGCAGGAGGCGATTGTTGCCACCCTTCGCAATCAGGTGGCATCCGGGCGCATTGCCCATGCGTACCTGTTTTGCGGAAGCCGAGGCACAGGAAAAACCTCCGCTGCAAAGATCATGGCTCGTGCCGTGAATTGCGAGCACCCGGATCACGGCAATCCATGCGGCAGCTGCGAAAGCTGCCAACGTCTGCTGAAAGAGGAAAGCCTGGATGTGATGGAAATCGACGCTGCCAGCAACAACGGCGTTGATGAAATTCGTGACCTGCGGGAGACGGTTAAGTATCCGCCGCAAAATCAAAAATATAAGGTTTATATCATCGACGAAGTGCACATGCTTTCCGGTGCTGCTTTCAATGCACTTTTGAAGACGCTGGAAGAGCCGCCGGCGCACGTAATTTTTATCCTTGCCACAACGGAGCCTCAGAAACTTCCGGCTACAATCTTAAGCCGCTGCCAACGGTTTGACTTTGGCCGGATTCCTGTTCATCAAATCGCCGCACGCTTGCGAGAAGCGGTGGAAGGCGCAGGAGCAACGGCATCAGACATGGCATTACAGATGATCGCTCGCGCTGCAGAAGGCGGCATGCGTGACGCTTTGAGCATCCTGGACATGTGCCTCGGTTATCAAAGCGACGTAACGGAAAAGCTTGTCCGCAATGTGCTGGGTACGGCAGACCGGTCTTTTCTGTTTCATTTTGCAGATGCCCTCCGGGATGAAGACCCTTCCACATTGATGCAGCTGATTGATGAACTGATGCGTTCCGGCAGGGATCCCATTGTGTTTGCCAAGGATGTCAGCCGGCACCTGCGGGCGTTGCTGATTGCAAAAAGCTGCCCGGATGATTTGGCCAACCTGCTGGATTTGACGAAAGAGGATGCTGCGGAATACATCGGTCAGGCAGAAGGCATGACCCAAACCAGACTGATGAACATGCTGGAACTGTTCATGTCCGTGGAGACCGATCTTCGGTCCGCTTCTTCGCCAAGAATGGCACTCGAAAACGCCGCCCTGAAGGCTTGCCTGCGTACAGGAGAGACGGATGCCGCTGCCCTGAACGACAGAATTCGTTCACTGGAAAAGCAGCTCGCTGAACTGACGCAAAAGCTGAACAGCGGTGCTTTCGTTTCCGCTGCACCTGCCGTTGAACAGAGCAAAGTGAAGAAAATGAGTGTGAAAGAGGCAGCACCTGCTCAGCCAAAGACCGCACCTGCAGCCGGAAAAGATGCACAGGAGGCATGGAAAGCGGCTTTGAAAATATTAGAGAGAACTTCTACCGGTTTATATAGCATTCTTGCAGTTGCTGAAAATGGCAAGTTGATTAGTGGTGTAGATGATCACTTCGTTTGGGAGGTCAACAAGGATAGGGATGTGTATATTGTAATAGTAAAGAAGGGCATTGATACCATCATAGAGGCACTGACGCAGGCGACAGGTGTTCCGTGTACCTTTGAGGTTAAGGCACCTGGGAGAGCAAAGGAAACCTCTCAAACACAGGCAGAAGCTGACGCCATCAAAGAGTTGCAGACGGTTTTTGGCGCACAGAATGTGGTTGTGCAAGATAAACTTTGAAAGTTGTATGCTATTGTTATTTTTCTTGCCTTTTGTTTCGGAGAGGTGTATACTGATTTGGGCATGCAATGAGGCGTGCTAAAATCAGGATCATACGGAGGATTCAAATGGCCAGATTATTCGGTACAGACGGTGTTCGCGGCATTGCGAATCGCGACTTGACCTGTGAATTGGCATTTAAGCTTGGCCAAGCCAGTGCATGCGTACTGGCGAGCAACGTACATCGTCCCACCATCCTTGTGGGACGGGATACCCGAATCAGCGGTGAAATGCTGGAAAGCGCCTTGGTGGCAGGCATTTGCTCCATGGGTGCGAGAGCCGTATTGGTAGACGTTATGCCTACGCCGGCCATTGCTTATTTAACCCGTTATTATCAGGCTGATGCAGGGGCAGTCATTTCAGCCAGTCACAATACCGTGGAGTACAACGGCATCAAGTTCTTCGACAACAAGGGCTACAAACTGCCGGATGCCGTGGAGGATCGCATTGAGGAAATCATCCGCACCGGCTTGCCGGAGGATCGTCCGCTGCCCATTGGTGCAGAGGTGGGGCGTCCGGTTCGCCAGCGCAATGCCCAGCGGCGATATATCGACTTTGTAAAGGAAACCACCGGCGTTCGGCTGGATGGCCTGCACATTGTCCTTGACTGTGCCCAGGGGGCTAATTCCCAGGTGGCGCCTACGGTGCTTACAGAGCTTGGCGCACACGTCAGTGTGTATTATCATGAGCCTGACGGAACCAACATCAACGAAAATTGCGGCTCTACCCACCCGGAACGTCTGTGCGAACTGGTGCGTGAATTGGGTGCCGATGTGGGGCTGGCTTTCGACGGGGATGCAGACCGGCTGATGGCTGTGGATGAGCGCGGCAAGCTGGTAAACGGTGATCAGGTCATGTGCATTTGCGCCAATCATCTGAAGAGTCAGGGCAGACTTCGCGGCAACACACTGGTCACAACCATCATGAGCAACATGGGGCTGGATCTGGCACTGAAAAAGTTGGGAATTCAGCAGGTGAAGACCAAGGTGGGGGATCGGTATGTGCTGGAAAACATGCTGGAAAACCACTACAGCCTTGGCGGTGAGCAATCCGGTCATGTGATTTTCCTGGATTACAACACCACCGGAGACGGACTGATTACGGCACTTCAGCTGCTGACAGTCATGGTGGAGAGCAAGCAAAGTTTGTCCCGCTTAGCGCAGATCATGGAGATCCTTCCTCAAAGTCAGTATGCCGCCAAGGTAACAGATGCCCGAAAGTATGACTTTGACAAGGATGAGGAAATCCTTGCGGCGATTCAGGTACTGGATAAGAAGTATGAAGGTCGTGGACGGGTGCTGGTGCGAGCCAGCGGCACAGAGCCTTTTGTCCGCATCATGATTGAAGGCCCTGATCAAAAAGAAATGGACCAGGATGTGTACACGATAGCAAAGTTGATCGAGAAAAAATTGAATGCGTAAGCTTTGAAGCACAGAAAAACAGGGGGACGGCAGCAAACCATCCTCCTGTTTTTTTATGCTTGTTACAGCTGACCGGCGGCTGCCTTCAATGCATCCACATAGTCAAGCCGTTCCCAAGGCAGCTCAACATCCGTACGACCCATATGACCGTAGGCAGCCGTCTGACGGTAAATCGGGCGGCGCAGGTCAAACCGCTTGATGATGCCGTCAGGACGCAGGTCAAACAGTTCAGCCACAATCGAAGCAAGCTTATCGTCAGCAATGGTGCCGGTGCCTTTCGTATCTACCAGCAGGCTGACCGGCTGTGCAACGCCGATGGCGTAAGCCAGCTGAATTTCGCACTGCCGTGCCAGCCCGGCGGCCACAATGTTCTTCGCTACATGGCGAGCGGCGTAGGCTGCGCTGCGGTCAACCTTGGTAGGATCCTTGCCGGAGAAGGCACCGCCGCCGTGGGGTGCATATCCGCCGTACGTATCCACAATGATTTTGCGGCCGGTCAGTCCGCTGTCGCCGGCAGGGCCGCCCAGTACAAAGCGTCCGGTAGGGTTAATAAAGTACTTGGTTTCAGCCGTCAGCAATTCGGCAGGAATGACGGCACGAATAACCTGTTCCTTTACGTCCTTGGCCAGCTGTTCCTGGCTTACATCAGGAGCGTGCTGGGTGGAAATGACAACTGTGTCCACAGCTACCGGGCGGCCGTCTTCATAGACGATGGTCACTTGGCTCTTGCCATCGGGACGAAGGTAGGGGAGTGTGCCATCCTTCCGCAGCTGAGCCAGCCGACGGGTCAAACGATGGGCAAGAGCAATCGGCATGGGCATGTATTCCTGGGTTTCATCGCAGGCAAAGCCAAACATCATGCCCTGATCGCCGGCACCGGTTTCCTCCACGGCAGATCCGCGGGTTTCAATGGCATCATCCACGCCCATGGCAATGTCGGGACTTTGGGTATGAATGGCGGTCAGCACGGCACAGCTGTCGGCATCAAAGCAAAGATCGGCAGAAGTATAGCCGATATCCCGCACCACATTCCGCACCACATCAGGAATGGAAACCTGAGCCGTTGTGGTAATTTCACCCATGACCATGACCATACCGGTGGTAGCACAGGTTTCGCAGGCCACACGAGCGTTGGGATCCTGTGCCAGCATAGCATCCAGCACAGCATCGCTGATCTGGTCACACACCTTGTCGGGATGGCCTTCGGTTACGGATTCAGAGGTAAAGAGTCTTCTCATTTTCTTGCTGCTCCTTTTCAGTCGTTTTGTTGGGATACAGAGCCGCAAAAAACCCGCCTGGTCTGCACACGAACCAGGCGGGAATCAATCTTTCGATCGTCCTTATCTGTCAGCGCTCATGATGGGGTGTGCCGCGCTGTGGGAATTGGCACCAAGCAGCCAATCTGCCGGTTGCCGTGACGTCATCGGGCCCATCCCTCAGCCACTCATGATAAGGTGTTTACTTTTGCGTCTGGAAGTTTACCACACAATCTGCCTTGTGTCAAGCATATGTTTGCATTTCCTGTTACGCCTGTGCCTCGGCTTCATCGGCATCAACGATGGCACGCGCCACATGCACGCCGCTGGCGGAGGCATGGGACAAGGAGTGGGTAATGCCGCTGCCGTCGCCAATGATATACAGCCCGGGATACCGGGTCTCCAGCTTATCGTTTACCTGCACTTCCATGTTGTAGAACTTAACTTCCACGCCATACAGCAGCGTATCTTCATTTGCCGTGCCGGGGGCAACTTTATCCAGCGCATAGATCATTTCGATGATGCCGTCCAGAATGCGCTTCGGCAGCACAAGGCTCAGGTCGCCCGGGGTTGCGCTGAGCGTAGGGGTGATAAAGGCTTCCTCAATGCGGCTGGCTGTAGAGCGGCGTCCGCGGATCAAGTCGCCAAAGCGCTGGACAATGACACCGCCGCCCAGCATGTTGCTGAGCCGTGCAATGCTCTCGCCATAGCCGTTGGAGTCCTTGAAAGGCTCGGAAAAATGCTTGGCAACCAGCAGGGCAAAGTTTGTATTCTCCGTCTGCCGGGAAGGATCCTCATAGCTGTGGCCGTTTACGGTGACAATGCCGTTGGTGTTTTCGCTCACAACGGCACCCTTGGGATTCATGCAGAAGGTACGCACCAGATCGCCATACTTTTCCGTGCGATAGACAATCTTGCTTTCGTACAGCTCGTCAGTCAGGTGAGCAAACACAGCAGCAGGCAACTCAACCCGTACGCCGATATCCACACGATTGGATTTGGTGGGAATCTCCAGCTCGTGGCAAACCTGTTCCATCCATTTGCTTCCGCTCCGGCCAACGGAAATGATGCATTGCTTGCACTCGAAAGCACCGCTGGCGCAATGTACGGTATAGCCTTCATCTGTTACGGCAATGGATTGCACAGGTGTTTCAAAGTAGAAGTCGACCTTCTCCTTCAGCTCGGCATAAAGGTTTTCCAGCACCAGGTAGTTGATGTCCGTGCCCAAATGACGCACGGAAGCATCCAGCAGATGCAGGTCATTCTGAATGCAAAGGGTTTTGAAACGCGTACCGGCAGTAGAGTAAAGCTTGGTGCCCTCGCCGCCGTAGCGCAGATTGATTTCATCCACGTAGCGCATCAGTTCCAACGCGCGCTTCTTCCCGATATACTCATACAACGTACCGCCGAAGTCGTTGGTAATATTGTATTTGCCGTCCGAGAAAGCGCCTGCACCGCCAAATCCGCTCATAATGGAGCAGCTCTTGCAGCCTACGCAGGACTTCACCTTTACACCGTCAATCGGGCAATGACGGCGGTTCAGCGGATGGCCGGCTTCAAACACGGCAATCTTGAGAGAAGGCTTACGGGCAGCCAGTTCATAAGCGGAAAAAATGCCGCCCGGGCCTGCGCCGATGATGATAACGTCGTAGCGATTCATGATCATTCCTCCTGGATCAGCTGAAACTTCCGGAAAAGCGGAAGTGTATTGATGTCACGGATGCGCTATTCTCATGACATCATGAAAACACGCCTTTTCTCAGCTGTACCGAGAAAGGGCGTGCAACAACATACTTCAAATGCGTTATTGCAATTAAGCATATCATTTCTTTCTGCAAAGGTCAAGGGCTGTCAGACGAAAAATCGCACCTTTTTGCGAGAAAAACATGAAAAATTCGGAATCACTTCACCATTACCATGCAAACAGCCGTGGCGCTGATGCCCTCTTCACGGCCTTCAAAGCCGAGATGCTCCGTTGTGGTCGCCTTGACGCTTACACGCTGTTCTGGCAAGCCTAGCGCTCCGGCCACATTGGTGCGCATTGCCGGGATAAAGGGCGCCAGTTTAGGCTTCTGCGCAGCAATGGTAATGTCTGCGTTGGTGACTCTGGCACCATGACTGTCAAGCAGCTGCACCACATGCTCCAGCAGCATCATGGAGGAAATGCCCTTATATTTCGGATCGGTATCCGGGAAGTGCTGGCCAATATCCCCAAGGGCAAGGGCACCCAGCATGGCATCCATCAACGCATGAAGCGCGACATCGGCATCGCTGTGCCCCAGCAGCCCCAACGTGTGAGGAATGTTTACGCCGCACAGGATCAGGTCACGTCCCTCTGTCAAGCGATGCACATCGAAGCCGTGACCGACTCGAAAATCAGGAACGGAACTTTCCAAAAGGGACGCTGCCATTTTCATGTCCTCCGGCGTGGTCAGTTTGATATTGCGTTTGCTGCCATCCACAAGCTTTACAGGGTGTCCCATATGCTCGAGCAGGGACGCGTCATCAGTACCTCGATAATCGTCTTGCAAGGCGCGCTGATGAGCTTCTACGAGCAGGCTGGTCAGGAATCCCTGCGGTGTCTGCACGGCCCGCAGAGAGGCTCTGAAGGGCGTAGAAAGCACATACGCATCCGTATTGACAACTTTGATTGTATCCGTTGCGGGAATGGCAGCTACGCCGGTACCGTATTGCTCCACGGAGGTCATCACACGACGAATGGTTGCGCTGTCTACCAAGCATCTGGCACCGTCATGAACGAGCACACGGTCGCATACTTCCGGCAGTGCCTGCAGTCCGTTCCAAACGGAAGCCTGCCGGTCTGCACCGCCCTCTGCAAAGCAGATGGAAGCAATATCGATGCCGCTGCTTTCCAATGCCTTCCGAATGGCGTCACGTTCGATTGCACGGCATACCAGTACAAGTACATCGGCGAATGGCAGAAAGGCACGAACCGAGCGGCAAATGACCGGTTCACCTGCCAAGGGAAGCAGTACCTTATTGCAATCAGCCCCCATGCGCTGCCCGGAACCGCCGGCGAGAACAATAGCACCCCACATGCTGCACCCTCCTGATTACTCTCGTTCTGCTGCCACGCCTTCATCTTCGGAAAGAATCCGATACATGTCCGCAGCACTGCCTTTGCGGACGGTTTCGGCAATGCTGAGAATTTCGTACTTGCCGCAATGATCACCGAAGCGGATGGTCATCACATCACCCACATTCACCTCAGCTCCGGGCTTAGCCACCTTGCCATTCAGGGAAACACGTCCTCCGCTGCAGGCCTCGTTGGCAACCGTACGCCGCTTGATGATTCTTGAAACCTTCAGGTACTTATCCAGGCGCATGATAATCTCCTTTGTATGAAAAAGACCCGCAGGCAAATAACACCTGTGGGCCGATGTGAAAAAGGTCGAAATTACTTGTTCACAGTGTCCTTCAGAGCCTTGCCAGCCTTGAAGACAGGAGCCTTGGAAGCTTCGATCTTGATTTCCTCGCCGGTACGGGGGTTGCGGGCAGTACGAGCAGGACGCTCCTTCACTTCGAAAGAGCCAAAGCCAACAACCTGAACCTTTTCGCCCTTCGCCAGGGTTTCAGTCACAACTTCAACAAAGGTGTTCAGTGCCTTTTCGGCATCCTTCTTAGAGAGACCGGCATTGGCAGCCAGAGCTGCGGTCAGTTCAGTCTTGTTCATGAGTAAATTCCTCCTTGTTTTTTCCTTCATGCACGATGGCAAGAAATAGACTTACCAAGCATCCGCATTAGATGCAAGTCAAACGACTTCAGCTGTTCTGCGCCGATTTGACTCTTTTCCAGTATACATCCATTTCGCTTAAAGTCAAGTCTTTCAGCGCTTTTCCGTCTGAAATAATCAATTTTTCCATGGCATCAAAACGGTTCATGAACTTTTTGGTCGCAGTTTTTAACAAAAGCTCAGGTTCCTTGCCGCTGAGTCTTGCTACATTGACGCAGGAAAAGAGCAGATCCCCAAGCTCCTCACCGGGATCCCGGCCGTTCTTCATCTCCTCCAGCACTTCTTCTGCCTCTTCATGTACCTTGGGCAATGCCTCTTCAGGAGTATCCCAGTCGAAGCCTACCTGAGCAGCCTTCTTCTGTACTTTTGCCGCATACATCAGGGAGGGCAAAGCAATGGATACGTCACGCAGCACATCTGCTTGAGTGGTCAGCCGCTTTTCAGCTTTTTTCAGTTCTTCCCAGCTTACGGAAACCTCGCCTGGTGTGGTGCAGTGCGCATTCCCGAAGATATGGGCGTGCCGATAAATCATCTTGTGACATACCGCCGTCGTGATGTCGGACAGAGAAAAGGTTCCGTGGCTTTCACCGATGCTGGCGTGGAACACCACCTGCAGCAGCACATCACCAAGCTCATCCGCCAGATGATCAGGATCCTGCTCATCAATGGCGCCGATGGCCTCCCATGCCTCTTCAATCAGGTAGGGGCGAAGAGATTCGTGTGTCTGGGCACAATCCCAAGGACAGCCGTTTTCTCCGCGGAGAATGCCCATGATCTCTTTCAAGTCAGCAAAGCAATACCGATGCCGATCCCGGAAGGGGGCAGCAGGCACATAGACGCAGCATGTGTGATCATATTTCTTTTGCCGATCCAGATCTTCAAGGGTAAGGAGCTTCGGCTTATAGACCGCCTTGTCCGTAGGCGGAAAGAAGACAACGGGCATTTCATCGTCGTACAGATCCGTAAGCCACAGCTTTACATCACCGGCCAGAATGCGGTCATTGATTTCCGTAATCATCAGGGGTGTGCGAGGATCCGGGACAGCATGGATGCAATCCGTTGCGGTAAGAATCCGCAGACCTTCGCCGCGCTTTTCTGCCGGAACAGCGGCCAGGCACGCATCTGCCGTCGACAGTCCTGCATAGCAGGTGAGAGAAGCACCTTCCGGGCGCATCTTCGCCAAGGCTGAAACGGAACCGTCCGTTGAAGCATCCATGACGGCGTAGGTCAGCGGGGCAGTCTCAGCCAAATGCCAAAGGTGCTTCGCCATGGCTGTATGCATTTCAGAAAAATCCTCGTAGCGGTCGTAAAAATCATCCAGCGTATCGAAAGAAACGCCTTTTTCCTTCAGCCAATCAGCCGCACCGTGCCGCCACGTTCGCAGCACCAGATGAGCCGCATGCTGCAGCAGTTCGGCAGTCTGCAGGGTCATCAGAGAAGGATCGCCGGGGCCAAGGGTGACAACGGAGATGGAGGCTTTCATCATGCATCAGCCTTTCTTCTTACTGCGGCGGAGAGAGCGAAGATCTTCAGGGGTCATTGCCTTGACGAGAATGGCAGTGCCAAAATAGACAGCAACACCCAAGGCAATTTCCAGAAGGGTAAAGATTCGGTTAATGGGCAGCAGGCTGCGGGCAATGAATACGGCGATGCCCATTGCCAGCGTAGCAAGGCCGGGACGGACAACCCATCCCATCCAGTTGAATTTCAGGTGACCATACTTGCATACGCAAATGAGGTTCGGAATCATAGAAACAGAGTAGCAGACGATAGAAGCAATGGGGCCGCCGTAAATGTTAATCCCGGGCGTGCCAACGAGAATGTAATTCAGCAAAATTTTGCAGCCTACACCGGCAACAAGGGTGTACATGGGAATGCGCTGCTTGTGCAGTCCCTGCAGAATGCTGCTGGTAGCCTGCACCACGGTAAAGAGCACCACCGTAAGGCTGGACATGCTTAGCAGCTCGCTGGCAATGCGCAGGTGTTCCTCACTTAACGTGGAAGCGTAGAAGAAGGACATAATCTGCTTGGACAAAAGGCTCATACCGATGGAGCAGGGGAAGCCAATCAGGAAAGCAAAACGAACGCCCAAGTTTGCCTGATGTGCTACAGCGTTCTCGTCATTTATGGCCTTAGCGGCAGAAATGGCAGGTACAAGGCTCATGGCAACGGCCAAAGCTAAAGCAGTCGGAACATTGATCAGCCGAATGACCAAGCCGGAGAAGAGACCGTACAAGGGCCGTGCTGCTTCCTGCGTCAGGCCGGAGGCAACCATACGGTTCACCATCATGGCAGAGTCCACAAACTGAGCCAGGGGAACGATGCAGGCACTGATGGTGATCGGGATGGAAATGTGAAGCAGACGCTTGGACAAAACCTTTGTTGCAATGGGCTCATCATTGCTGAGCTGGGGAATGGCATCAAAGGATCCCCTGCGGCGCAGATACAGGACGACCATGTAGAGCAGTGCCAAAGCTTCCACGATGGTAATGCCAAGCAGGGCGCCTGCTGCACCTTCCGCCAAACTGCGCTGACTTCCTAAATACGCCAAGGGCAGGGAAATCAGTACTTTACCCACCTGCTCAATGAGCTGGGAGGTAGCCGTTGGAATCATGTTCTGCTGACCCTGCATAAAGCCGCGGAAGGCAGACAAAACGCACACGATGACCACACAGGGAGCAATAACATAAAAGCCCAGGGAAGATTGGGGCTCGCTGACCCGTGCTACCAGCAGGGGATTGCACACCAGCATCAGCAGTGTGCAAATAAGCCCCAATGCTGTCAGCAGCCACAATGCAGCACGGAACACCCGCTTCGCATTGCGAGGATCATCCTTTGCCATGCAATGGGAGACCATGCGACTGACAGCTACGGGCAAACCTGCGGAGGAAACTGTCAGCAGCAAGTTATAAGTAGGGAACACGGATTGAAAGATGCCCAATCCGTCTGCGCCAATGATCCACGTCAGAGGGATGGAGTACAGCACGCCGATCAGCTTGCAGATAATGCCTGTCAGACCCAGAACGGTCATGCCGCCAAGAAGGGACTTTGTATTCTTTGCCATTATTTTTCCTCGTTCATTCAGTATCCGATAGGATGCTTGGCAAGCCTATCCCGGACATTATACGCTCTTTTTTTCACAGAGGCAATCCCTGATGATGCTTATAGTCAATCATCCATGAGTTCAACAAGGACGGCATTCTGCACATCCATACCGCGGCGGCTGAGCCGCCAGTATCCTGCCTGATGAAGGAGCAAACCCTGTTTTTCCAGCCTTGCAAGGGTTGCTCCGTATCGCTGATCCATGGAAACGCCGTGCATGGCCGTATAAGCTGATTCACTGACACCTTTGGTGGTTCTGAGACCAAGCATCAGCGTTTCGAACTGCGCCTCTTTTTTTGAAATGGGCGTTTCTTCACGCACGGAAAAATCTCGCTCTTTTATCATGGACAGGTATTGCTCCAGCGAAGCGGGATTGCTGCGGCGAAGGTATGCGTTCGACGCATCTGCATCCGGAATCATGGATGCAGCTGAAGCGCCGAGTCCCAGATAAGGAACCTGACGCCAGTATCCCAGATTATGCTTGCAGGCAAAGCCTGCCTTAGCAAAATTCGATATTTCATATTGCTCATATCCTTGAGCCGCCAGCAGATTCAGTGTCAAATCGTACATGGTACGCTCCGCATCTTCTTCCGGCAAAGACAGCCTTCCTGCATCCAAATCCCGCTTCAGGGGCGTTCCATCCTCAGGGATCAAACCATAGCAGCTTAGATGCTCCGGCTCCATAGCGAAAGCTGCGTGGAGGGTTTCTTGCCAGTCCTCCACGTTTTGGGTGGGCAAGCCAAACATCAAATCAAGATTCAGGTTTCTGATGCCTGCTTGCCGTGCCATGTCTGCAGACTGGACGACTTCCGGCAAAGTATGGATGCGTCCCAGCAGGCGCAGAAGCCTGGGCTGTGCTGCCTGCATCCCCAGGGATAGCCGGTTGATGCCAGCATCCACCGCACTGCGAAGCCAATCCTCCGTTAGCGTCCCCGGATTTGCCTCCGATGTAATTTCCGCATCCTGCGCAATCGGGAAGCAATAATGAATGCCATCCATGAGGCGAACCAGTTCCTCTGGCGGAAGCAGGGAAGGCGTGCCGCCGCCTAGGAAGATCGTTTCAATCGTCGGGTGCCCAAGATGCTCAGCTTCGATCCGTGCCTCTGTCAAAACCGCATCCACATAAGGCTGCATAAGGGAAGCACGGCCGGCATAGGACGCGAAATCGCAATAGCGGCACTTTTGCAGGCAGAAGGGGATGTGAATATATAGCTCCATGCAAATTCTCCGAAAAAAATCCGTGCATTTTTGTGGGATATCGTGTACACTAGAGGAAAGGCTTCGGCCAATGAAAGTATGAAGACCTGAACGCTTCAGGTCAGGAGGCACATGATGGAAGCAGTTGTGAATTTCCTGGAGAACTTGGTCAAGTATACGGCGGAAATCGGCATTCGGCTGACAGAGTTAGCAGGTATCATGATCCTGATGATTACCGCTGTGAAGGGTGTCATCGGCTATTTCCGCAAAGATCCCCACGAGCGGCTAAAGCTGGCACAGGGGATCGCCCTAGCTTTGGAATTTAAGCTGGGTGGGGAAGTGCTGCGTACCGTGCTGGCTCGGGATTGGAATGAGCTGGGCATTCTTGGTGCAGTCATTGCCCTGCGCGGATTGCTGACCCTGCTGCTCCACTGGGAAATCAAAAACGAAGAGAGCCACTTGGATCTGCTCCAGCGGCAGTAAGGCTCGTATGCTGCTCAGGAGAGGCGGCATCATCCTCAGCCATGGCCAAGTTAAGTACGGAAAGCTTTTCCTGTACAGCGTAGGCTACGGTTGACATGGTGCCGCCCTTCATTTTGTTCAGGTAACAGACACACAAGGCGGATCGATCCACCATGAAACGATTCCGCACCATCATGCATCCGTTATAATAAGCAGGGGAGAGCACGTGAGTTTCGTCGGCGGCATACAAAATTTGCTCATATCGGCGTGTATCTGCCTCATTCCAACGCATGGCTTGGGTAGCGCAGGGAATTGCCATGACCAGCATGGCATCGGCATACATTGCTTGCAGGCGCATGACTGCCTCTGCGGCCAGCGTGTCGAACCCCAGAGCACCGCCGCACAGAAAGCGCCGATAGCCCTGCCGGTACAGCTTGGGCAGCAAAAGATCCAGTTTTGCGGATACGGCATCCGCCTCTTGATCAGCCAGCTGTCGATGCCCGGTGAAGCACACCGTCATCTGCCGCTGCTCAGGAGCAACGGCAAGACGGCGAATCCGCGCGGGCTGACAAATGCGTAGCCGGGTTGACAGGCGAAAAACAGCAGCGCTCATTGATCCATCTTCAGGACGGCCAGGAATGCTTCGCTGGGTACCTGTACAGTACCGAACTGGCGCATCCGCTTCTTGCCTTCCTTCTGCTTCTCCAGCAGCTTCTTTTTCCGGGTAATGTCACCGCCGTAGCATTTGGCCAGCACGTCCTTGCGCATGGCCTTCACGGTTTCTCTGGCAATCACTTTTCCGCCAATTGCAGCCTGAACGGGTATTTCAAACATCTGCCGCGGAATTACATCCTTCAGCTTTTCGCAAATGCTCCGTCCTCTTGCATAGGCCTTATCACGGTGAACGATAATGGAGAAAGCATCGCAGATATCCCCGTTCAGCAGAATATCCAGCTTAACCAGGTCGCTTTCCCGGTAATCCTTCAATTCATAATCGAAGGACGCATATCCCCGGCTCCGGCTCTTCACCTGATCAAAGAAATCGAAAATGATTTCGTTCAGGGGAATGTCGTAATTGAGCATGACACGGTTACCCTCGTACTGCATATCCAGGAAAATACCGCGCTTGTCTTTGCACAGATCCATCAGCGTACCCACGGAATCCTGCGGTGTATAGATGGTTGCGTGCACGAAAGGTTCTTCCATGGCGGCGACTTCCGTAATAGGCGGCAGATTGGAGGGGTTATCAATTTCCACCATAGACCCGTCCGTTTTTGTCACGTGATAAATAACACTGGGGGCGGTGGTCACAAGGTTCAGGTCAAACTCCCGCTCCAGCCGTGTGGTAATGATGTCCATGTGCAGCAGTCCCAGAAAACCGCAGCGGAAGCCGTAGCCCAGCGCCACGGATGTCTCCGGGTCAAAGGAAAGGGAAGCGTCATTCATCCGCAGCTTTTCCAGTGCATCCTTCAGGGCAGGATAGTCTGCTCCGTCTGCCGGATAAATGCCGCAGTACACCATAGGTGTTACGTGACGATAGCCGGGAAGGGGCTCCTCGGCGGGACGTGCAGCATCCGTGATGGTATCGCCTACACGGGTATCACGCACATCCTTAATGGAGGCAGCCACGTAGCCAACATCGCCGGGCAGAAGGCACTGACAAGGCTGATACCCCGGTGCAAAGGTGCCTACTTCCACAATATCGAACTCACCGCCGGTGGCCATAAGCCGCATCCGCATGCCTGCTTTCAGGCAGCCCTGCTTGACACGAACAAAGCAGATGGCACCTCGATAATTATCATAGAAGGCATCAAAAATCAGTGCCTGCAGGGGAGCCTCATCATCGCCCGTGGGCGCAGGAATAAACTTGACGATGGCCTCCAGCACGTCGCCTACGTTCAAGCCTGTTTTAGCGGAAATGCAGGGAGCCTCCGACGCATCAAGGCCGATGACTTCCTCGATTTCATTCCGCACTTCCTCCGGCTGAGCGGAAGGCAAGTCAATTTTGTTGATTACCGGAATGATTTCCAGATCATGATCCAGTGCCATGTAGCAATTGGCCAAGGTTTGGGCTTCGATGCCCTGGGTGGCATCGACCACCAGCAATGCCCCTTCGCAGGCAGCCAACGCACGGCTGACTTCATAGGTAAAGTCAACATGACCGGGAGTATCAATCAGGTTCAGAGTATAGGTCTCTCCATCCTTAGCTTTGTACTGCATGCGCACGGCTTTACTCTTGATGGTGATGCCGCGCTCACGCTCCAGCTCCATACTGTCGAGAATCTGGTCAACCATCTCGCGCTGCTGGAAAACGCCGGTCATTTCCAGAATACGGTCCGCCAAGGTGGACTTGCCGTGATCAATATGGGCAATGATGCAAAAATTGCGAATCTTACTCAGTCTGTCGTTTGCCAAAAATAATCCCTCCATGACTGTGGGAAGAAATTTCACCTGTTTATCATAGCTGATTTTATGCGGATTGACAAGCTTTTTTCTTGCCGGAAAAGCTGTGAAGAGCCGCTTCCGCCGCATTGCAGTGCGGGGAAAGCTGTGCTATAATAATGTTCGCAGGAGGTAATCAAATGAAGGAGCAGAAGCAATGTGTTTTGTATGACCGGGTGTGCATTGGCTGTGGCGAATGTGACCGATGCGACCTGGATCCCAGCAAAATTTGTGATAATTGTATGAAGTGCATCCGCGGCGATGAAGAATATCGAGCCATTGCAGTGGACGATATCGAATTGGAAAGCGAATTTCTTCGCAAGCACGGAGACAAGGCATAATCACTTTTTGTCAGTCGATTCTTTCTTCAAAGCCGTACCGCTGTCTTCCGACGAATCGGAGGCAGCGGTTTCTTTTTGCCCGGAGAGCTTCACATAATTGACGGCGTTCCGCCGATGCTCCTCCCGCATGTCGGCGTAATGCTTTCTGGTGGTTTCCACGGAGGAATGCCCAAGCACATCCGCAACAAGATAAATATCGCCGGTAGCGCTGTACAGATTGGTTGCAAACGTGCTGCGGAGCTTGTGAGGGCTGATTTTCGGCTTCAGCGGCGCTGCAACGGCGGCATACTTCTTCACCAGCTGCTGAACGGCACGCTGGGTGATGCGCCGCCGCTGCAGAGAGAGGAAGAGCGCATCTTCGTGTCCGGGCAGCGCCTCGATTTTGTTCCTTTCCTCCAGATAAGCATTCAGTGCTTCTGCCACCTCGTCAGGAAAATACAACATCACCTGATTGCCGCCCTTGCGAGTTACCAGAAAAGCATGATCCTCCAAATTGATATCAGCGATATTGAGACTGACACACTCGGATACACGTATGCCGGTTCCGAGGAAAAGAGACAGCATGGCATAATCACGCTTCATTGTCAGCTTTTGGTACTGTTGCTGCCGTGCAGTCAATTTTTCACCGGTTGCCGCAACAGATAATAGCCGTGACATTTCTGATTCAGACAGGCGAATGATAGGCTTTTCGTGAACCTTGGGTAGTGCAATCAGCTGCGTAACGTTAGAAGGTACTCGCTGATTCATAAACAAGTAGTCATAGAAGGCGCGCAGGGAGCAAAGCTTTCTCTTGATGGCCAGTTCGTGATTTACCAAGGGTTTTAACGGGTGCGACTGATCGACGCTGTCATTTTTATAGTACAACGTTAAGTAGTCCACGTAAGCAGCCAAATCGCTCTGAGAAACGGCGGCCAAGTCTTCATCCTTAAAAAGATACAGCGGCTTATGGGAGAAAGCCACACGTTCCGTTTGCAGAAAATGAAAGAACGTACGCAGATCCATGGCATAGGCCAGCCGAGTAAATGTACCGGTTGTTACCGTAATGGCAGAAATAAAATCGTAGCAAGCCGGCGGCAGATCCCGGCAGATTTCACGAATTTGAATGATCCGTGCCGCATCGACCTGGTCCCGATATGAAAAGTCAGCCATCTTGCCAAACCCCCTTTCTTTTTACGACAACTATTCGTGAAACTAAGGTTTAGCGAATAGTTATAGAAATTCAAAGAACCATACATTCCTCTCCCCCTGCATCAAGTTTGGCACTTATACATAGGGCAGCGCTTTATTTCTTCTCCTCTTCACCGGGACTGTTGATTCGCCGATACTCTTCAATGGCTCCCGTGGCCAAAGCATCGCAGCGATTATTTTCGGGATGATCCGCATGCCCCTTGACTTTGATAAAAGTCACATGATGTTTCTTGGTCTGTGTCAGCAGAATCAACCACAGATCCTTGTTTTCTACAGGCGCGCCGGTGGAGGTCTTCCATCCCCTTTTGACCCAGCTGTCCAGCCAATGATCATTAAAAGCCTGCACCAAATAATTACTGTCCGAGTACAGCTTCACATCGCAAGGCTCTTTCAGTGCGCCCAATGCGCTGATGGCCGCAAACAGTTCCATACGGTTATTGGTGGTGCCTGCAACATAGCCGCTCATTTCCTTTCGATGAGGGCCGAATTCCAGAATGCATCCCCATCCACCCGGGCCCGGATTACCGGAGCATGCGCCATCCGTGTAAATATTGACTTGCTTACGGGGCTGTTCACTCATGTCGGTACATGCTCCTTATTTTGACATTGCACGGGATTTTTCGGCACACGCGGCCATTGCGTCCATAATGGCAGAGCGGAACCCCTTCTTTTCCAGCACTTCAACGGCATCGATGGTGGTGCCGGCAGGCGAACACACAGCGTCTTTTAATGCGGCCGGGTGCGTACCAGACGAAAGCACCATCAAAGCGGAGCCAAGCACCGCCTGTGCGGCCATCTCATAGGCGCACGCCCGAGGCAGCCCTTCCTTCACGCCTGCATCTGCCATGGCCTCAATCATCATGAACACATAGGCAGGGCTGGAACCGCTGATGGCCGTAACGCCATCGAAAAGCCGCTCCGGCAGTACAACCGTCCGCCCCAGAGCATCAAAAAGGCTCTTGGCAAAGGCGAAATCTTCCTTGCTGAACGTAGAATCATCGCAAAGAGCCGTCATGCCCTCCCCTACCATGGCCGGCGTGTTCGGCATAACCCGCAGATAGGTAGCGCCCGTGCCGTCCAAGGCATCAGCCAGCATGGCAACCGTCCAGCCTGCAGCGATGGAAATCACTGCTTTCCCATTTAGGCTGTTGCGAATGCCGTCAATAACGCCCATCATAAACTGGGGCTTTACCGCCAGCACAATCACATCACACTGACGAGCCAGGTCATTGCCATCCAAGGCAACCCTGAGTCCAGGAAGCTCATTGGCAAGGTCGGACGTTTTTTTCTGATTTGTATCATAAACCATCAACTGTGCCGCCCGAATGGATCCGTCTGCCACAACACCGTGCAGAATGGCACTGCCCATGTTACCTGCACCAATCAAACCAACCTGACGCATTTTCCCCAGCCTCCTCAGTGGTTCCGTTTCCTGTGCTATTATAGCATGATGAAAGGCGAAATGAAAGATGTCTTGAGAAAACAAGTCAAAAAACTCGTGACAAATTGATATGTCCTTTGCTTCATAGTTCGTTGTACATCCTCCACGTATTGCCGTAGCTCATATGATTCTTGTAGCTGACAATGGACTCCTGCAATTTTGCCGCTGTCATCTGCCCTGCGGCGCACGCACGGTTCAGTTTCCGCATACGGTGCCGCCAGCGAAGTTTGCTGTGCGTCCTCAGCCGACGAATCACGGCGCCTGTATCGGTCAGATAGAAGCGCCAGCCCAGGTATTCCACGCCGTGCTTGATGGGAAACACTTGTGTCTTCTCATTGAATGCCAGGTGCAGATCACACAGGAGTGCCCGCATTTCCTGCAGCGCATGATTTAGTATCTCTTTGCTGTGGTGGATGAGAATCATGTCATCCATGTAGCGGGTATAGTGCTTGATGCGGAGCTTCTCCTTCACCAGGCGATCCAGCGGATCAAGATAATACAAAGCGAACCACTGGCTGGTTTGATTCCCCATGGGAATGCCCTTGCCGGTGGTTACTTCATAGCTGTCGATAATATTGTAAAGGAAATCGATGGTTCGCTTGTCGTCTACCACACGTTCCAGTCTCGATTTCAAAAGATCGTGATCAATGTTATCGAAGAACTTGCGCACATCGCATTTGAGGATGTAGCCTTCCGTGCCATACTTCCGGTAATGCTCATGCAGAAAGCCATTCAGGCGGTTCATGGCAAACAGGGTGCCCTTACCCTGACGGCAGGCGGCGTTATCGTAGATTAGATGCTTTTCGAAATAGGGTGCCAGCAGATTGTCACACAGGCTGTGCTGAACGATTCGATCCCGATAGTGCAGGGCGTAGATTTCCCGCACTTTGGGATCATGAATGGTGAAATGATAATACTCCTGCATACGATAGGTGCCGCTCTGCAATTCTTCCTGCAGGCGGCACAGCTCGGCACCGGCGTTCATTTCAAACTGGATGACCTCCCGTGTGGTGCGCTTCCCGCGGCGGGAGACCTTGTATGCCTGATAGAGATGATCGAAATCGCAGATCTGCTCGTAGTCGAATTTCTTCATACATTCCTCATGACAAAAGCATTGTACAAACCGCTCGGGGGATGCGCAGCCGCTTTGCAGGGTTGCGCATCCCAAAGGCATATGTACGAAAGACGGTCTGTTTCACCCGCCGTCCGGGCCTCCGTCGGTCTATTTTCCGAGGGCATACAGCCGGTCGTGTTCCACGGCTGCATGGGAATCCCTGCGAAAGGGAGCGGTATTCCTTCTCCCCAAGGCACAGGCCGCCGTTCGCACGGACGGACTTCAGGCAAGCAAGGGGAAGCGGGGCGAACACAACCATTGTCGTTGTTGACATTGTTGTT
>JAUMVT010000019.1 GCA_030529995.1 Clostridia bacterium | reverse complement strand
CTTATCTCGGTAAGTGATTGCAATACCGCCCTTAATATCCGTGTTGGGGAAGACCCTTGTGCAATCAGCTTCATACTTCATAACTTTAAAATGCTCGTCATTAAGCATTTTTTCGTTCCATGGCTTTGGCGTACTTCCAGCGTTAAAGAGAAAGCGAGCGGGGTGGATGAGTTCCACTTTTTCTGCCACCTCGTAGGTGGCGTCCATAAAATTGTTATAAACGGGCTTTGCAAAATTACCGTTATCTCCCGAGTTTTCAAAATCCTCGTTATACGGCGGATTTCCAATCACATAATCAAACAATTTCTTTCCCATGGCTCACATCTCCTTCAGCTTTTTGAAAAGTATGGAGTTTTTGCTTCTCCAGTTCAATATCCTGCACGGCACGGCTTCCGGCTCACCGTCTTTTTCGACTCCCATATCCCCGAATATATCAAGGAGCATCATCTGGTGACATTCTTCATATGGTCTTCCGAGCGGTACGGTATCCTTCAGCCCGTCCATCTGCCAGATGTTCCAGGCAATCTTGTTCGCCATCTGCCGCAGGAGCTTGTCGTCCGGCCGCCGCTCCCAGCGTTCCTCGTAGTAATCCATAAAGGTCAGCAGCAGATTGATTCGTGCAATCAGCACATTGTCGCCCTGATACTCATAGCCGTAGCAGGCCTCAAATGCACGGATCGTCCATTTCAGCCAGTCGTCATAGCCCTCCGTATTCTCGTTCACGATGCGCAGCTTACGGTCAAGCATTCCAATGCGCCGTATGGGCGGGACGATCAGCTCTCCCGTTGATACATCGTATCGGGAAACAAGGTACGGCGCCTCACCGCAGGTGATTTCAAGCCGGCGGGAATCCACATAGCGCTGCCACTTCTTTTTTTTCGGGAATTCAATTTTCCCCTCCGACACCGTCCAAGTATGGTCGGCATTCTCCGTGTTGAACACGCCGCTGCGTCCGAACCAGTCGGCATCGCAATGATTGTTCATCTGATTGCAAAGCCATGCCGGCGTGAATACCTCCGCCTTTTTTCGCGTCCGCTGGGCCTGCGCCTCCTGCGACTTCTGTATGCGTGGGCGGATGATGTCGGGTCGCTGCAGGAAGGCGTTTGCATCCAGCTGCACCTTGTCCGTGAATTTCTCGCCAAACTCCTCATAGGTATCGGTCGCCCATATGATGTTCTTCTTTGTCGTTTTATCTTGAAGCAGCACATCCAGCACCTGCGCAACCGGGTAGCTGCTAACATCGATCAATTTTTCATCGATTGTCTGCCGAGCTTTTTCCTCCGGTGTCATGCTGCTCATTCCCTTCATCAACATATTCGACCACATCTCCGAAATCTGCATGGAGCACGCTGCAAATCCTGCCGAGCACATCCAAGGAAACTTCCTCGTCACGGTGCAGCCTTGTCATCGTATTCGGTGCTACCCCGGAAGCCTTGCGGAGGTCAGCCGCACTTATCTTTTTATCAGCCAGAAGTTCCCACAAACGTCTATAAGAAACAGCCATGTCTATCACCTTCGAACATGTTTTCTATATCATAACACAGAATCTGTGATTTCGCAACAGATTGCGAGGTGAAAGGAGTATACGACCGCTGGCGTTATTACTATCCGAAATACGATACCTCCGGTCAGTGGCACAAAATCACGCCGTCGCAAGGACTGAGTGATATGCTCGTCGAAGCATTGAAAGAAGAACGAAATAAATAAACAAAAAGAGCTACCTGACTTCATTTGAAATCAGATAGCTCTATTTTTATGAATAATGAAATGATGTTGCCAAATCGTTGCCACGAGGGGTATCAAGGCTCAAAAAGTCCTGTATTTTCAAGGTTTTTTTGACTCTTGGGATTACTCCCACTCGATACTGGCCGGGGGCTTGGTGGTTACATCCAGCACCACCCGGTTGACGTGTTTGACCTCATTGACAATGCGGGCGGAAATGATGCGCACCACATCGTAGGGAATCCGTGCCCAGTCGGCGGTCATGAAATCGTCAGTGGTTACGGCACGGAGGGCGACGGTGTAATCATAGGTACGCTCATCCCCCATGACGCCCACGCTGCGGACACCGGTCAGCACGGTGAAGTACTGATGAATGTCTCCATCCAAACCGGCGCGCTTGATTTCCTCCCGAAGGATGGCATCAGAAGCACGGACGATAGCCACCTTTTCAGGATCCACTGCACCCATGACACGAATGGCCAAGCCGGGGCCGGGGAAGGGCTGACGCCACACCAGATCATGAGGCAGGCCAAGGGTTTCGCCAAGAGCCCGAACCTCATCCTTGAAGAGCATCCGCAGAGGCTCGATCAGCTCGGTAAAGCCCAGTTCCTTGGGCAAGCCGCCTACGTTGTGGTGGCTCTTGATCACGGCGGCGCCGGTGGCCTGGCCGCTTTCAATCACATCGGGATAGATGGTGCCCTGAGCAAAGTAGTCCAGCTTGCCCAGTTTTTCCGCTTCCCGCTTGAAGACACGGATAAAGTCCCGGCCGATGATCTTCCGCTTCTGCTCGGGATCGGTTACGCCTTCCAGGTCGGCAAAGAATTCCTTGGAGGCATCCACGGGAATGAACCGCACAGGGAACAGCTTGCTGAACACTTCCGTGACCTGCTCGCTTTCGCCCTGGCGCATAAAGCCGTGATCCACATACACGCAGGTCAGCCGATCCCCGATGGCCTTGTAAATCAGTGCCGCCGCCACCGAAGAATCCACACCGCCGGACAGTGCCAGCAGCACGGTGCCCTGCTCGCCCACGGTCTCCCGGATGCGGGCAATGGCCGTCTGGGCATAGGCTGCCATGGTCCAGTCCCCTGCACAGCCGCAGATATGTAGGAAGTTGCTGATAATCGTCCGTCCCTCATCGGAATGGGTTACTTCCGGGTGGAACTGAACGCCGTAGATGTGCCGAGCGTCATCCGCCATGGCAGCGATGGGACAGTTCTCCGTGTGAGCAATGGGATGGAAGCCTTCCGGGCAAACCTTCACCTGATAGGTGTGACTCATCCAGTTGCTGGACGTATCGGACATATCCTTCAGGATGGTAGCCTTATCGTCCATGGTAACGGCAATCCGGCCGTACTCCCGCTGCTTGGCAGCCTCTACCTTGCCGCCCAGCAGATGGGCAGTCAGCTGCATACCGTAGCAAATGCCCAGCACCGGCACACCCAGGGTGTACACCGCCGGGTCGCACTGGGGTGCATCCTCCGCCAGCACACTGGCAGGGCCGCCGCTGAGAATCACGCCCAAGGGATGAATGGCTCGAATCTGCTCTGCCGATGCATGGTAGGGAAGCACTTCGGAATACACCTTGCACTCACGTACCCGCCGTGCAATCAGCTGGGTATACTGGCCGCCAAAGTCCAGAATGACGATCTTCTGCGTCTCCGACATATCGTTTCCTCCTCGGATCTATTGCCCTTCTATTCTGCCATATCTTAGCCTGTTTCGCAAGGGGTTACTCTAGAAAGAACATTTGCTCCAGCTTCGGCTGTGCTCCGGTGACGGGATCCATCTCCAGTTCCAGCACGTCCTGCATGTAATCGTTCCACCGATCCACCACAGGGCTTTCCGCCTGGGTCTTTTCCGCAAAGGCAATGCCTTTTTCGCATTCATAGTAGCCGAAGAGCCGATCCCCGTCCGACCAGATGGTATAGTTTCGAATGCCGGCCGCCTTCAGCACCTCCACCATTTCCGGCCAGATGGCGTCATGCCGCCGCTTATACTCCTGCTGCATACCGGGCTTGATGCGTCCCATCCAAGCAAAGCGTTCCATATGATCTTCCTCCTATGTTGAACCAAAAAAGGAGACCGAGTCATGACGGTCTCCTTTTCGGTTGTGTTTACTTCACCAAGCTGTTCAGTGCTTCCACAATGGCGGTGGAAGTCAGGGTTGCGCCGCTGAGGGCGTCCACGTCCTCGCCCAGGGTCAGGGGCAGCTTCTTGCCGATAAACTGGGCAAGGAAATCCTCATCCTCCATGGTGCGCTGACCGAAACCGGCAGTCTCGCCGCTGGCATCCACAGTGATGTCGGTGATGGCACCGTCTGCATCCAAGGTAACGGTAACCTTCACTTTGCTGGCAAAGCCGTCCGCCTCTGCCTCCAGGGGCAGGTCGGTAGCGGTGGCCGCATCCGTGGCCGTAGCCAGGTCAGTGGCAGTGGCTTCGTCCTCGGCTGCATCGGCAGGCACGGCGGCATTGTTCAGTGCTTCCACCACAGCGGTAGAAGTAATGGTTGCGCCGGTCAGGGCATCCACATTTTCACCCAGGGTGAAGGGACCGGTCTTGCCGATGAACTGGTTCTGGAAGTCTTCATCCTCCATGGTGCGCTGACCGAAACCGGGGGTTTCGCCGCTGGCATCAATGGTGATGGCGGTAATCTTGCCTTCGCTGTCCAGGGTTGCGGTCACCGTCACGGTGCTGGTAAAGCCCTGTGCCTCGCCAACGGCGGTGACAGCTTCCCCTTCCTCTTCCTCAGGCATGGAGGCAGGAACGGTGCTGTTCAGTGCTTCCACTACAGCATTGGAGGTGAAGGTTGCGCCGCTGAGCGCATCCACGTCCCCGTCCTTCAGGGGCAGGGTCTTGCCGATGAACTGTGCCTGATAATCCGCATCCTCCATGGTACGCTGGCCGAAACCGGCAGTCTCACCGCTGGCATCAATGGTGATGGAGGTGATCACTTCGCCGTCTACGGTAGCGGTCACCGTGACGTCACTGGCAAAGCCTTTGGCCGTGCCGGTCACAGGCGTGCCGGTGGCTTCCGCCACGGGAGCGGCTGTGGCTTCTTCCGTCTGAGCAGCAGGTTCTTCAGTTGCTTCTTCGGTTACGGTGCTGTTCAGTGCTTCCACCACAGCGTTAGAGGTGAAGGTTGCGCCGCTGAGCACATCCACATCCCCGTCCTTCAGGGGCAGGGTCTTGCCGATGAACTGTGCCTGATAGTCCGCATCCTCCATGGTACGCTGGCCGAAACCGGCAGTCTCGCCGCTGGCATCGATGGTGATGGAGGTGATCACGCCGTCATCCACGGTAGCGGTCACCGTGACATCGCTGGCAAAGCCCTTGGCCGTGCCGGTCACAGGCGTGCCGGTGGCTTCCGCCACGGGAGCGGCGGTTGCTTCTTCTGTCTGAGCAGCGGGCTCTTCCGCTGCATCAGCGTCCGTCTTCACGGCGCTGTTCACGGCTTCCACCACAGCAGTGGAGGTAATGGTTGCACCGCTAAGGGCATCCACGCCTTCCACCGGCAGGGTCTTGCCAATGAACTGTGCCTGATAATCCGCATCCTCCATGGTGCGCTGACCGAAACCGGGGGTCTCGCTGGAGGCGTCAATGCTGATGGCCGCAATGGTATCCCCATCCATGGACAGGGTCACGGTTACGTCTCCGCCGAAGCCCTTGGCAGTGCCCACCATGGTTTCATACTCGGTGGCAGGTGCTTCCAGTGCCGCATTCACAGCTTCCACCACAGCGTTCGAGGTGAAGGTTGCGCCGCTGAGCACATCCACGTCCCCATCCTGCAGGGGCAGGGTCTTGCCGATAAACTGTGCCTGATAGTCTGCATCCTCCATGGTACGCTGGCCGAAGCCTGCGGTCTCGCCGCTGGCATCGATGCGGATGCCGGTCACGGTGTTGTTCTCATCCAAGGTAACGCTGACGGTCACATCGCTGGCGAAGCCCTTGGCGGTGCCGGTGTGCACTTCGCCGGTCAGGGCAGGCTGAGAAGCGGTCGTGGTGGTCTTGCCCTCGCCGAAGGCGACTTCCGTCGTCTGGCTGGCATTCAGGGCAACCTCTGCCACGCACTTCAGGGCAGCATTGGTTGCGCCCAACACGGCCTTGGAGGTTACGGTAGCGCCGCTGAGGGCTTCAATGCTGCCGCCGTCCACAGCGCTCAGGCTCTTGAACTGCTCCAGATTTTCTTCCTTCTTCCAGCGGCCGCCCAAGGTCTCAGTTTCCTGGAAGTTGGTATCGCCCACCACGCAGGCGGCTACGGTACCATCGGTATTCACGCCCAAGGTCACGGCCACGCTGTTGGCATAACCGGTCTTGGCTGCCTTCACGCAATAGCCCACCAGATTGCCGTCTGCATCCAGTGCCTTGTACAGGCTGTCCACACCGTCATCGGTGTAGGCAGCATCCAAGTCAACCTGCTCATAGCTCTCGGCAGGCATGACCGTGCCGAAGGTCTCCTTCAATGCCGCCATTTCATGTTCCGCAATGGGGCCCTTGGTCAGCTGGTTGGTTGCAGCCAGCACCACCGCAGCGATCACTGCAATGATGGTCAGGGTCACATAGGCCGGAAACTGCTTTTTCTTGGGCGTATTGTTTTCCATGCGATGTCCCTCCATCGGGGAACCTTCCCCGTTGTTTAATGAATCCATTTATTCCACCACGCTCAGCGGATAATGATCCGCAAAGCCGGATGTGGCCGTTACTTGGTTGTCCGTGTCAATGAGCACCCCGTCCAGCCCATTGTCCTCCAGCAGCTTCAGGGCGCCTTCCTTGCCCAGCACAATGCAGGCCGTGGCAAAGGCATCCGCATCCATGGAGCTGGTGCCCACAATGGTGGCGCTGGTCAGATCCGTCACGGCACTGGAGCCGGTTTTCGGATCCAGAATGTGATGGTAGGTTACCCCATTCTTCACAAAGAACCGCTCATAGGTGCCGCTGGTCACCACCGTGCGATCCTTCACCTGCACCACCGCCCGCTGGGTGGAGGTGTTGGTCGGGTCGCAAATGCCTACCCGGAAGGCGCTGCCGTCGGTCTTCTCCCCCACGGCATACACGTTGCCGCCGAAGTTCAGCAAGGCGCTCTTCGCCTTGCCACGAACCATGGCTGCCAGCTGATCGGCAATGTAGCCCTTGGCAATGCCGCCCAGGTCGATCTCCATGCCTTCTGGCAGGGTGACAGTGTTGTTTTCCCCCAGCACCAGCTTGTCATCGTCTACCAGTGAAAGGGCAGCAATCCGCTCCTCATCCGTAGGCATCCGCATGGTACCGCCGGTAAAGTCCCACATGGCCGTCAGGGGGGCAATGGTCACGGAAAAAGCATGACCGGTCAGGTCGCTGATTTCCTTGGCTCGCTTCAGGATCTGCCAGGTTTCCGCATCCACGGTCACCGTTTCCCCGTGGGCGTTGTTGATGCGGCTGACATCGCTGCCCTCAATGGTTTTGCTCAGCAGCTTTTCATACCGGTCACACTCCGCCAGGAGGGTATCGGTCAAGCCTTCCTCCCCGCCGTAGATGGTCAGGGTTACCACCGTATCAAAGTAGAAGCCGGTGGCCGTAGTCTTTTCCACGGTGGTGTTTGCCGCAGCGCAGCCGCTCAGCCCCAGGAGCATCATCAGCACCATCAGGGCACACAGGATTCGTTTCATCATTCTTCCTTCACCGCCAATTCCACAGTTACCCGATGGGGCAGGCAGATGATGAACGCCTGATTGGGTCGGGTCTCCCAGTTATCCAGCGTGACCTCGCCCATGTGGACGCACTGCTGGTTATCGCAGGTGGAGGACAGCATCACGGCGCCGTGGTCGCTGATTTCCACCACATTGACGATTCCGTCTCCCTGGTCAATGGTCACCGTTTGAGGGCTGGACAGAGGGATACGGGCATACTCCTCACCGTTCACGGTGATGATCACCATGTCTTCCTCTGCCTTCGTAATACCCCCGAAGTAAGTAATCAGCAGCAGCACCACCGCTGCCAGCACCAGCAAGCCGGGAATCATCCAGTTCTTTTTGCTCATTTTCATCCTGTCGGTATATCACCGGAAGGCAGAGCCGACCGGAATTGTTCATTCTGCATCGGCGGCATGAAGCCGCCTGAATCCATACAGATTCATGGTCTATTATACCGCCAAGAAAATTCCGTGTCAACAACTCTGCAAGGCCTCTGCACCGATGAATTGCCGAATCTGAACAACAATTTACGGGAGGAAACTTTTGTGTCAAAAGTTCCTCCCGCACGCTGCCCTAAGCCTAACTGATTTTCTCAGAAGTTTCGGCTCATATCATACTTTTCATAGAATTCACGGCGGAAATCCAGGAAGCGATCTTCCGCAATGGCCTGACGAATCTGCTCCATCAGATGAATCAGGAACCTCAGGTTGTGGATGGAGGCCAGCCGTCCGCCGGTGATTTCCCCGGCCTTAAACAGGTGACGGATATACGCCCGGCTGAAGTGGGTGCAGGCATAGCAGTCGCACTCGTCATCCATGGGACGGAAATCCCGGGCATACTTGGCATTCTTCACCACCAGACGACCCTTGCTGGTCAGTGCCGTGCCGTTGCGGGCAATGCGGGTGGCCAGCACGCAGTCGAACATGTCCACGCCCCGAAGCACGCCCTCCAGCAGGCAGTCAGGGGTGCCGACGCCCATCAGGTAGCGGGGCTTGTTCACCGGCATGTAGGGCTGAATTTCATCCAGCATTTCATACATCACCGGCTTGGGCTCGCCAACGGAAAGGCCACCGATGCCATAGCCCACAAAGTCCATATCCGCCAAGGTCTTGGCGCTTTCAATCCGCAGATCCTTGTAGAACGCCCCCTGCACAATGCCGAACAGTGCCTGATCTTCCCGGGTATGGTGCTCCTTGCACCGGGCTGCCCAGCGATGGGTGCGTTCCATGTTGATCTTTGCCGTTTCATAATCGCAGGGATAGGGGGAGCACACGTCAAAGGCCATGGCGATATCCGCCCCCAAAGCCTCCTGAATATCCATGGAGGTTTCCGGCCCGATGAAGTGACGGGAGCCGTCAATGTGACTCTGGAAGGTAACGCCCTCTTCCTTAATGGTGCGGATATTGGCCAGAGAAAACACCTGGAATCCGCCGCTGTCCGTCAGGATGGGCTTATGCCAGTCCATGAAGTTGTGCAGTCCGCCGGCTTCCTTCACCAGATCCTCGCCGGGGCGAAGGTGCAAGTGGTAAGTATTGCTCAGCAGAATCTGGGTGCCGATTTCCTCCATTTCCCGAGGGGTCATGGCCTTCACCGTGGCCGCCGTGCCTACGGGCATATAAATGGGGGTCTGAATGTCCCCATGGGGGGTATGGAGCACGCCCAAGCGGGCACCGGACTGCTTGCACACATGCAGCAGCTCATAGGAAAATCCTTTGGTTTGACTCAAGAGAGAAACTCCTTTCACAGGGGAAGTGCCCCTGATCCTGCATTATCAGCAATGCCGTGCCAAAGGGAAAACAGCTCTTCGGCACTTTTGTACTCATATCTTTTCCAGAATGTCCTGATACACGTCCCACACGGAGCCGTGAGGCAGATCATAGAAGGTTATGACCTCGTGGGTGGTGGGATGCTCAAAGGTCAGCTTATATCCCCACAGAGCAATCTGCTGCCCAGGAATCCCGTCCCCATATCGGTTGTCCCCCCACAGGGGTGCGTCCGCATGAGCCATCTGCACCCGTATTTGGTGGTTGCGCCCGGTTTCCAGCTGAATGGCGCACAGTGCCGTCTGCTGTCTGCGTCCCAGGCACTTGCCGTGGAGCACCGCTTCCTGGGCTCCCTTCATGTCCGCCTCGCACACGCTGACCCGGTTCAGCCGTTCATCCTTCACCAGATAATCCATCAGGGTAAAGGAATCCTTCACTTCCCCGGTGACCACACACAGGTACTCCCGACCCATCAGGTGCTGCTGCATCTGCTTGCTGAGCCGGGCGGCCGCCTTGCTGGTGCGAGCAAACACCATGAGTCCCCCTACAGGGCGATCCATCCGATGTACAAGCCCCAGATACACATTGCCAGGCTTCTGATACTTGACCTTCACGTACTGCTTCAGCTCGGTAAGCATGTCCGTATCCCCGGTTTTATCTGCCTGGGAAAGCATATTGGGCGGCTTCACCGCCACAATGACTTGATTATCTTCATAGACGATCTTCGGCATAACTCCACCTTCCGCTGGCGCCGCAGGGCAGCACACCCCCGGTGGTCACCGGCAGGCACAGCTCCTGACTGTCCACCTTGCCGCCGAAACGAGGGGTCACGCACTTGCCCAGCATGTTGCTCAGCACACTGGCCTGAAAGCCTGTGGTATAGCTGTTGATCAGGTAGAACAGGGGCTGGTCGCTAAGCACCCGGGCGCAGGTATCCACCAGGCCGTACAGCTCATTTTCCAGCTTCCACACCTCGCCGGAGGGTCCTCTGCCGTAGCTGGGAGGATCCATCAGCACCCCGTCATAGTGATTGCCCCGGCGAATCTCCCGCTGAACAAAGTGCAGGGCATCCTCCACAATCCAGCGGCAGCTGGTTTCCGGCAGCTTGGAAAGCTCCCGGTTTTCCTTCGCCCACTGCACCATGCCTTTGGCGGCATCCACATGGGTCACATGGGCGCCTGCCGCTACGCAGGCCAGGGTGGCACCGCCGGTGTAGCCGAACAGGTTCAGTATCTTCACATCCCGGCGGCCGCTTTGGCGGATCAGATTCCCCATCCACTGCCAGTTGGCAGCCTGCTCCGGGAACAGTCCCGTATGCTTGAAGCCGGTGGGGCGCACCCAGAAGCTCAGGTCATCAAAATGAACCACCCACTTCTCCGGCAGCTTCTGCAGGAACTCCCACTCGCCGCCTCCTTTTTCCGAGCGGTGATAGTGAGCCTGCGCCTGCTTCCACAGTGCCGGGTCAGCCTTGGGCCAGATGGTTTGGGGATCAGGCCGGCGAAGAATCACATTCCCCCACCGTTCCAGCTTTTCCCCGTCGCCTGTATCCAGCACCTCATAGTCCTGCCATGCATCGGTAAGGAACATGCACCTTCTCCTTCCCTTTACAAACGAGGAAGCACATCTCTGTGCAGCTCAATCATTTTATCAATCAGATCCTGACAGTACAGCCGATCCAGTCCTGCCAGGGCAGGATCCAGCTCCACGCATTCCCGCAGGGCGGAGCGATCTCCTGCGGCAGCCTGCGCCGCCAAGGCATTGGTTTCGGCAATTTCACCGCAGACCTCCGCCAATGCGCCGGGCAAAAGCCACTGATGAGGAACAACTTCCCCTGCCTTCAGGGTCAGCCGTGATTCTATGATAGCATATCCGGGCAGCTGTGGCAACTCGCCGTCGTTGCGCCGGGTCACGGCTTCCATGTCCAGATCTTCCTTGCGAAGCAACGCCAGTGCCAGCTTCATGGGACGAATGGGCGGTGCTTTGCTCAGCAGCACCACCTGTGCCATGGCACCATCCTGGGAGGATGCTCCATAGGTGCCGATAGTATTCATATGCAGGATTCTTTCTTTCCGCTGCTCCACGGTTTCCCCGAAGACAGGCTCTTCTTCCGGAATATAGTCCGGCTGGGCAGGCAGGAATTCCGCATGATCCGTCACGTCTCCTACCGGGAGGGCACCGTACCAATCCAGCCAGCGGCGGCTGAGGCGGCCAAGCTCCTCCTTTTCCGCACGCTCCTTCATCTGAGGCAGCAGATCCTTGCCGGTGGCCTTGTCCCTGAGCTCCGTCAGGAAGGCAAAGCCGGGAAGGCCTGCCGTTTCCGCATGGACGGTGTCCGGTTTCCGGCTCATCTTCTTGCACAGGGAATCCACGCCGTTGGCGCCCCGCATGGGATTGCGACCCAAGGCAAAGCAGCGGAAGCCCTGATGCAGGAACAGATCCGTGGTTCGTGCCACAGGCTGACCCAGATTGATCACCAATGCTTCCGGGCAGTGTTCCTGCATGGCCTCACAAAGGTTCAGCACCGCTTCCCCGGCACGAAGGGTATGCATCAGTCCCCCGATGCCGCCGTTGACGCGAGCCTGCTCCGTCAGCCCCGGATCTTTTTCATCCGTGCCGGCAAGAGCCCCCCGATCCATGGCGAAGCGGCTGGCAGGCTGTACGTCCCCGGCATAGAGGACGCAGTCCGCCCCCTGCAACACCTGTGATCTTTCCGCCGAGACGGTTATGGTGGCAGGCAGCTTGCTGCGGAGGATGATGGCCTTGCCGTATCGATCCAGCACATCCTGCATGGCAGGGTTGCTTTCCTCCACCCACACATCAGCCGCCTCTTTCCCCGCAAAGAGCAGGTCGGTCAGAAGGGTGGGCAGCAGGGTGGGAATATCCTGCCCGATGAATGCAAATTTCATGATTGATTCTCCTACTGTAACAAAAGCAGATCATTCCTGCCGAAAGTTGAAACATACAAGAGGGGCTGCTTCTATCTCTCACGATGAAGAAGCAGCCCCTGCATCATTAGTTGTGCTTCTTAATGCCGATGACGGCCTTCTCGCCGTTCACATCCCATTCCTTGACAATGAAGCTTTCGTCGGCATCGCCCTTTTCCAGAGACAGTGCCAGCACGCCCTTCATGATCATATCCTTGCCATGCTCCACAGCCTTGGCCAAGGTTTCACCGCAGTCATAGCGGACATCAATCCGGTCGGTGACTTCAAAGTCCGTATCCTTCCGCATGGTCTGAATCTTGCTGACCATTTCACGGGCATAGCCTTCCTGCAGCAGTGCAGGGGTCAGCACCGTATCCAGCACCACGGTAACACCGTGATCTTCCAGGGCGGTGAAGCCTTCCTTCTGCATAGGCTCGGTCAGCACATCGTCCTTGGCCAGGGTTACGGTTGTACCTTCCACATCGAAGGATACGGTTTCGCCCCGCTCGAAGGCCTCCACCACGTCGTTGCCGTCCATCTGGCTCAGGTGGGCGCTGATCTTGCCCAGCAGCTTGCCGTACTTAGGCCCCAAGGTACGCAGCTGGGGCTTCAGCTTATGGGTGGTGTAATCCCGGGCACTGTCGGTGAAGACAACCTGCTTCACGTTCAGTTCGTCCTCGCACAGCACCTGATAGGCCTCCGTGAAGGACGCACCCTTGACAAACAGCCGGGCAGCAGGCTGGCGAACCTTCATGTTGGCGGCGTTGCGGCAGGCGCGGCCCAGCTGCACAACCTCCAGCAGTGCTTCCATCTGCTCTTCCATGTCGGTATCAATGCGGCTTGCGTCGCTGACCGGATAGTCGCACAGGTGCACAGACTCCGGTGCGCCGGGCACGTTGTTCACCACCAGATTCTGATAAATATCCTCTGCCAGGAAGGGCACAAAGGGTGCAATCAGCTTGCTCAGGGACACCAGCACATGATACAGGGTGGCGAAAGCCGCTTCCTTGTCCCCGGCCATGCCCTTGCCCCAGAACCGTTCACGACTGCGGCGGACATACCAGTTGCTCAGCTCATCCACAAAGTCCGCAATGGCGTTGGCAGGCTCGGTGATGCGATAGGCGGTCAGGTCGGCATCCACCCGGGCAATCAGGGTGTTCAGCCGGGACAGGATCCACTTGTCCATCAGGCTCAGTTCCACCTTGTCCAGCGGATGCTGCAGAGGATCAAAGCCGTCAATCTGGGCATACATGGTAAAGAAAGCGTAGGTGTTCCGCAGGGTGCCCAGGAACTTCCGCTGACCTTCCATCACAGCCTTTTCGGAGAACCGCTTGGGCAGCCAGGGAGCCGTGGTGGTGTAGAAATACCAGCGGAGAGCATCTGCGCCGAACTTGTCCAGCATCTGGAAGGGGTCTACCACATTGCCCAAGTGCTTGGACATCTTGTGGCCTTCCGCATCCTGCACGTGACCCATGACAATGCAGTTCTCGAAGGGCGCACGGTCAAAGAGCACGGTGGAGATTGCCTCCAGGGTGTAGAACCAGCCCCGGGTCTGATCAATGGCCTCGGAAATGAAGTTGGCAGGGAAATTCTGCTCGAACTTCTCCTTATTTTCAAAGGGATAGTGCCACTGAGCGAAGGGCATGGAGCCGGAATCATACCAGCAGTCGATGACGTCGGTCACCCGGTGCATTTCCCCGCCACACTTTTCACAGCGGAGGGTCACAGCGTCAATGTAGGGGCGGTGAAGCTCGATATCCGGACCCGGATCCTTCACGGCCATCTTCCGCAGTTCCTCAATGGAACCTACCACATGCACATGGCCGCAGTCGCACTTCCACACAGGCAGAGGCGTGCCCCAGTACCGTTCACGGCTCAGACCCCAGTCAATGACATTCTCCAGGAAGTTGCCCATCCGGCCTTCCTTGATGTGATCGGGCATCCAGTTAACGGTACGGTTGTTGCGCACCAGATTGTCCCGCACGGCGGTCATCTTGATGTACCAGGTAGGACGAGGATAGTACAGCAGAGGGGTATCGCAGCGCCAGCAGAAGGGATAATCATGGGCGAAGGGAATAGCGGCAAAGAGCAGCTTCCGTTCCTTCAGGTCGTCCAGCACCATGGGGTCGGCCTTCTTCACGAACACGCCCGGCCACTTGGTTTCCGGCACCATGCAGCCCTGGGTATCCACCAGATTGACGAAGGCAATGCCGTTCTGCTTGCAGACCCGGTTATCGTCCTCACCAAAGGCAGGAGCGATGTGAACAATGCCGGTGCCGTCTTCCATGGTAACGTAGTTATCCGCAATCACCACCCACGCCTTGCCGCCTTCCGGCTCCACAAAGCGATACAAGGGTTCGTAGGTGCGGCCTACCAGATCCTTGCCCTGCATCTCGGCAAGCATGGTAACTTCCTTGCCCTCGAAGACCTTCTCCACCAGTGCCTTGGCCATGATGAAGTTTTCCCCTTCGCAGGAGAACTTGCAGTACACTGCTCCGGGATTCACGCACAGCGCCAGGTTGCTGGGCAGGGTCCAAGGGGTGGTGGTCCAGGCCAGGAAGGAGGTATTCTCCTCATCCGTGCAGCGGAAGCGGACAATAGCGGAAACTTCCTTTACATTCTTATAGCCCTGTGCCACCTCGTGGCTGCTCAGTGCCGTGCCGCAGCGGGGGCAGTAGGGAGCAATCTTGTGCCCCAGGTAGAGCATGCCCTTATCGTAAATGGTCTTCAGGCTCCACCATTCGCTCTCAATATAGTCATTGTGGTAGGTAACATAAGGGTGCTCCATGTCCACCCAGTAGCCTACCTGATCGCTCATCTTTTCCCACTCATGGAGGTACTTCCACACACTCTTCTTGCACTCGCCGATGAAGGGCTCAATGCCGTACTGCTCAATCTGGGGCTTGCCGTCCAGACCCAGCAGCTTTTCCACTTCCAGCTCCACAGGCAGACCGTGGGTATCCCAGCCGGCCTTCCGGGTGACGCTCTTGCCCTTCATGGTCCAGAACCGGGGGAACAGATCCTTGATCACCCGGGTTTCAATGTGACCGATGTGGGGCTTGCCGTTGGCCGTAGGGGGGCCGTCAAAGAAGGTGAAGTGCTCGCCGCTGCCGTCCCGCAGCTTGAAGGACTTGCGGACAATGTCCTGCTCCTTCCACTGCTGAGCGATCTCATGCTCCCGCTCCACAAAGCTTACATCGGTAGATACCTTGTTGTACATGGTTGCTTGCCTCCTTGCACACTTGAGGAAATTGAACGCCGGGTAATAAAAAACCGCCCGGCAGAAAACCTGCTGGGACGGATTCATCATCAAAGGAAATCCGCGGTACCACCCAATTTGGCAATCTCTCCAACGGAAACTGCCCGCTCATTCGCCCTGTAACGGGAGCACCCGGACGACCCTACCGGCAACGCATCGGATCGCCTCACTCCGGGGTGATTTGTGCTGCGCTGCCTTCCTGCCGGACTTACACCGCTCTCCGGCTCGCTTCAGGCGCAGGGCGCACCGTCCCCTTCCCAGTGAAACAAATCCATTATACACAAATTCGCCGGATTTGCAAGGGTGGGCAAGGGAATTTCCACGGCTGGATTGCATCATTTCAGAGTTTCTGTATGATAATTTTCTGCTTGACTTTCCCGGTTCTGCGTGTTACTCTGTCCTTGGCTCTTTGCACTGCATTGCGCATGTAGCGGAATCAACAGTACAAACTGAACAGGCGGCGGCAACGTCAGCCGGGTTGCCCAAGGGCGACAGCAGAAGGAGACTTCAGCCTCTGCGGGACAGTAGTATGTTCCGGGGAGGTTTTTTCTATTCCCCGGCAAGGAGCGGACTGTTTTTTGCGGAGGGATTACAATGACGGAAAAGAAAATCGTTGCCCGGCTCACCCAGGTGGGCATTGTGGGCAACATGCTGCTGGTGGCTTTCAAGCTGTATGCAGGCATTGCCGGGCATTCCGGCGCCATGGTATCCGACGCGGTGCATTCCCTGTCGGATGTGGCAGCCACTTTCATTGCCTTTCTGGGGGTTCGCCTCGGGGGAAAAGCCCCGGATCGGCAGCATCCTTATGGGCATGATCGGCTGGAATGCGTGGCCTCCATGGTGCTTGGCATCATCCTGCTGGCAACAGGTCTGGGTATCGGCTGGGGCGGCATTCAGCAAATTCTGGCAGATGGAAACGGTGCTGCGATTGATCCCGCGCCCATTGCCCTCATTGCTGCGCTGGTGTCCATCATCGCCAAGGAAGCCATGTTCCAGTACACCCGTTACTATGCCAAGAAATTGAATTCTTCCGCCTTCATGGCGGATGCCTGGCACCATCGTTCCGACGCCCTGTCCTCCATCGGATCTTTGGTGGGTATCGGCGGTGCCATGCTGGGCTGTTCCATCATGGAGCCCATTGCCTGCGTGGCCATCTGCCTGTGCATCTTGAAGGTGGCCTTCGACATTTTGAAGGACGCTTTGGAAAAGATGCTGGACACCGCCTGCCCGGACAGCTATGAGCAGGCTTTGAGTGATTTCATCTGCAAGCAGCAGGGCGTTGCCCGGCTGGATGCCCTGCGCACCCGCAAGTTCGGCAGCATGGTGTACATCGATGCGGAAATCGGTGTGGACGGCAGTCTGCCCCTGTCCCAGGCGCACAGCATTGCGGAACAGGTGCATCACGCCGTGGAGGCCAATCACCCGGAAATCAAGCACATCATGATTCATGAAAACCCGGTGGAAGCGTAAAAGAAACGGCTGGGCAGAGAAATCACTCTGCGCCAGCCAATTGCTTTATTTCGGCATGGACATGGCCGCCCGACCCTTGCCCTGCAGGGTGCACCGGGGGCAGGTGGTAGGTAGGTACAAGGTTTCGCCTTTGCGCAGGGCATAGGCGCCGCCCTCCCAGGTCAGGGTCAATCCTGCATCTAGGGCTGTGAAGAAGGCGAAGGACTGAATCTCCGGCAGCTGCACCCCGTTATCCCCACGGAGCAGATCCAGGGTGAAGAAGGTTTTATCCAGCACCCGGGCGCAAGGGGCATCCGGGGCAGGCACGCCGTCGCCGGCAAAGGACAGATCCGTTACCGCCAGTGCCTTATCCAGATGCAGCTCCCGCTTGTTGCCCTTGGCGTCCACCCGATCCCAGTCATAGAAACGATAGGTCACGTCAGAGGATTGCTGAATTTCGTACAGTACAATGCCTGCGCCAATGGCATGAACACAGCCGGCAGGAATGTAGCACACATCTCCCGGCTTCACCGACACCCGGCGAAGGAGGAGCTCCACCGCCGCGCCCTTTTCACAGGCGGCACGCAGCTCCTCCCGGGTGGTACCCGGGCGAATGCCGTACACCAGCTGACTGCCTTCCTCGGCAGAGAGAATCAGCCAAGCCTCGGTCTTGCCCAGCTTGCCGTTTTCGTTGGCGGCGGCGAAGGCATCATCCGGGTGTACCTGCACGGACAGGGCATCCTTGGCATCCAGCAGCTTCAGCAGCAGGGGGAAGGTTTTGCCTGCGTACTTGCCGGCAAACTTTGCGCCGTATTTCCGGATCAGCTCCGGCAGCTTCATCCCGGTGGGGTCGGTGCTTTCCAAGCCTGGAATGCAGCTGGCTTCCAGGCTTTCCCCGGTGGGCTGGGTGATGGCCTTGCCGTATACATCCTTCAGCTTGGTACCGCCCCAAGGGGTCAGGCTGCCCCCCCGGAAGGCAGGGGTCATGGGCACCGGCAGCAGGGGGCAGTCATCCGTCAGCGGCTTTTCCAGGCAAGGGAAATTCCGGCTTTCATCCGGGGGATAATGAATGGCACCTACCCGGCGCATGCCCCGACCTTCGTACAGGCAAAGAGCACGCCGGTTAGTCTCCATGGTGTCGCAGCGAAGACTGTCGCAGCCCTGGGCGCAGAGGATTTCCTCCACGTCGTCCAGCACCTGCTTGCCCAGTCCCTGACCCTGCGCCTCCGGCAAAATGGCCAGCCGATGGAAGCAGCCGGGCTTTACGCCGAACAGCCAGGGAATATTGGCATACTGAGCATCCTGTTCCTTGTCCACGGTGACGGCGCATACAATCCGGCCGCCCTGCCGCACCACATACATGCGGCCTGCCTGAACATCCGCCTCTGCCATGCCCGGCACGGGATAGGAACCAATCTGCCACTGGTTCAGGCCTTGCTGCTGCATGCTTTCCGTTACTTTGTCATACAGGGACCGGATTTCCTTTTCGTCCCCCGGTTGCGCTTTGGTCAGGATCATAAGCTTACTGTGCCTCCATTCGATCGGTATACATTTCATATAAGTGGGCATACAATCCGCCCTTGCTGATCAGCTCCTGATGGGAACCCTTTTCCTCCACACCCTTATCCGTCAGCACCCAGATTTCATCTGCGCCCCGGATGGTGGTCAGCCGGTGGGCAATGGTGAAGGTAGTGCGGCCGTGGGCCAGCTTCTCCAGAGACTGCTGCACCAGATGCTCGCTTTCGTTATCCAGCGCGGAAGTTGCTTCGTCCAGAATCAGGATGGGCGGATTCTTCAGGAACACACGAGCGATGGAAATCCTCTGCTTCTGTCCGCCGGAAAGCTTCACGCCCCGCTCACCCACAAAGGTGTCATACCCCTGGGGCAGTGCCCGGATGAACTCATCCGCACCGGCCAGCTTGGCAGCCTCCACCACTTCTTCCCTGCTTGCGCCGGGCTTGCCGTAGGCGATGTTCTCATACACGCTGCCGGAGAACAGATACACTTCCTGCTGCACCATGCCGATGGCGTTCCGCAGGCTCTTCTGGGTCAGGGAGCGAACATCCTTGCCGTCGATGAGAATGCTGCCCTCGGTCACATCGTAGAATCGGGGAATCAGGTTGCACAGGGTGGTTTTGCCGCTGCCGGAAGGGCCTACCAGCGCAATGGATCTGCCCGGCTCCACCTCCATGTTCAGGTGACTGAGCACGGCATGATCTTCCCCTGCGTAGTGGAAGCCCACATCACGGAATTCCACCTGTCCCTTCACCTCGCCAATGGGCTGCGCATCGGGGGCATCCTGAATTTCCGCCGGAGCGTCCATGATTTCGCAGAACCGCTCCACGCCGGTCATGCCCCGCTGGAACTGCTCGGTAAACTCCACCAGGCGGCGGATGGCTGCCAGCAGCATCTGGGCATAAAGCAGGTAAGCGGTAAAATCGGCAGCGGTCAGGGTGCCGTTTTTGATAAACAGGGCGCCGCCCACCACAATGACGATATACATCAGTCCGTCAAAGATTCGGTTGGAGGTGCCGAAGGCCGCCATGTACCGATAGGAAAGTGCCTTCAGCTCCAGAAACTTTTTGTTGCCCTCGTCGAATTTCTTTTCTTCAATATCTTCATTTGCGAAGGACTTGACCACCCGAATGCCCAACAGGCTATCTTCCACCTGGGCATTGATTTCGCCCACCTGAGCGTTGCGCATTTTGAAGGCGCGGCGCATTTTTTGATTGTAGTACCGGGTGAACACCACCATCAGAGGCACCACGGCAAACATCATCAGGGTCAGGGGCACATTCATGCCGCAGAGAATCACAAAGCTGGCCGTGATCTTCACCGCCGCAATGAGGAACTCTTCCGGGCAGTGGTGGGCAAATTCCGTTACTTCAAACAGGTCGGAGGTGATCCGAGCCATGATCTGCCCCACCTTGGTTTCACTGTAGTAGCTGAAGGACAGCTCCTGCAGGTGATGGAACAAATCTGCCCGCATGTCGTTTTCCAGCTTGGTACCCATAATGTGGCCAACGGACTGCATGAAATAATTGGCCAAGGCGTCAATCACCCGAAGGAGCATATAAGTGCCCCCTAGGGTCAGGATAAATTCCAGCGTCAGGGAGGCAAGATCCGTGGTGGCACGCTGGGTAATGGAGCGCACCAGCATGGGCAGCACCAATTCGCACACCGTGGTAAAGGCGGCGCAGCACAGGTCAAAGGCTACCGTGCCCTTGTATTTACGGAAATAGGGGAGAAACCGCCGGATCAGCTCCGAGGTTTTCATGATATGCTGGCTCTCCATCAGTCAAATGCTCCTTTCCTCGAACGCTTTCCATTGTATCATTGAACAGGAAGGCGTGCAAGGAGATTTGCAGCACTCTTCCTCCCCTTTAGTGCAGGAAATTTTCCCTTGACATTCCGCTGAATCTTCTTATAATTACTCATGGTAATTACATTTGATAATCATTGGAGGACGTATGACGGGAGAAAAGGTCAAGCGAATGCTGGACGCCTGCTATCAGGCGAAGCGGATTCGGGACATGCTGCCCCCGCTGCCCAACGGGGTCACCCCATCCTATATGCATGTGCTGGATACCATCCGCAAGCTGGAAAAGGAACAACCCTGCGTCCGCATTTCCGACGTAAGCGACGCACTGAGTTTGCCCCGTCCCGGAGTCACCCGCACGGTGAAGGACATGGAGCAGAAGGGATACCTGAAGAAAATCGCCTCGGAGGAGGACGGCCGGGTCACCTATCTTTCCATCACCGAGGAAGGTGCAGCGCTGAACGAAAAGTACGATCAGCGTTTCTTCCGGGCCTTGACGGAAGCCATGGGCGATATTTCCGATGAAGAGGCGGACTGCATGATTCGTACCATCGGCAAGTTCTATGATGTGATGTGTGTGAGGAGGATCAACGTTGAATCATTCTGAGTCTGATTTCACCCAAGGCAACATTCTGCAAAAGCTGGTTGCCTTCATGCTGCCCATTCTGGGTGCCCTGATTCTGCAGGCCGCCTACGGTGCGGTCGACCTGCTGGTAGTAGGGCACTTCGGCACCACGGAAGGCTTGTCCGCCGTATCCACCGGCAGTCAGGTGCTGAACCTTGTGACTTTCGTGATTACCCAGCTGTCCATGGGCATTACAGTGCTTATTGCCCGGTACCTTGGGGAAAAGCGTTCCGAGCAGATCGGCGGGGTCATCGGCGGTTCCACCATTGTATTCGCCATCATTTCCGCCGTGCTGTTCATCGTCATGGTGGGCTTTGCCCGGCCCATCTCCGTGCTGATGCAGGCGCCGGAAGCAGCCGTAACCCAGACGGCAGCCTATGTGCGCATTTGCGGCGGCGGCATCTTCTTCATTGTGGCCTACAACGTGCTTTCCGCCATTTTCCGGGGGCTTGGGGACAGCAAGTCTCCCCTGCTCTTTGTGGCGGTGGCCTGCGTGGTCAATATCTTCGGCGATCTGCTGCTGGTAGCCGTGTTTCACATGGATGCCGCCGGTGCAGCCTGGGCTACGGTAGCGGCTCAGGCCATCAGCGTGGTGTTTGCACTGCTCCGGCTGAAGAAACAGGGCATGCCCTTCATCATCGGCAAACACGACTTCAGCTTCAACTCCCAGTGCAGGCAGGCCTTCAAAATCGGTATGCCCCTTGCCCTGCAGGAGCTGCTGACCCAGTTTTCCTTCCTGGCCCTGTGCGCCTTTGTGAATAAGCTGGGCTTGGAAGCCTCCTCCGGCTACGGTGTAGCCTGCAAAATCGTTAACTTTGCCATGCTGGTGCCCAGCGCCCTGATGCAGTCCATGTCCTCCTTTGTGTCCCAGAACGTGGGTGCAGGCAACGAGAAGCGTGCCCGGCAGGCGCTGGGCTGCGGCATTGCCGTGGGGCTGATCATCGGATGCATGATGTTTGTGCTGGTACTGTTCAAGGGCGATCTGCTGACAGGCATCTTCACCACAGAAGAAAGCGTGATTCAGCGGGGTTACGATTACCTGAAGGGCTTTGCTCCGGAATGTCTGGTCACCGCCATTCTGTTCAGCATGATGGGCTTCTTCAACGGTCATGACAAGACCGTGTTCGTCATGGCACAGGCACTGGTGCAGACCCTGCTGGTTCGCCTGCCGCTGGCTTATATCATGAGCATTCAGCCCAATGCCAGTCTGACCAGTATCGGCCTTGCCGCCCCCATTGCCTCGGCGGTGGGCGTGGTGCTGAACGTTGGCTACTTCCTGTGGCTGAAGAAAAAAGACGAGCAGAAGGCCGCAGCGTAACAGGATTAGCAGAAGGCTGTATAGAGCAAAAGGCTGCAAGAGAGATGATCCTTTCTTGCAGCCTTCTTGTATTTATTGAATTTCCGGGGTGGCCGGCTTCACGGCATTCTTTCCCCATTTATCCCGCACCCGGTCAATGGCGGCTTCCAGCTTGATCCGCCGAGGATCATCCTCCCGGGGTTCCTCCAGAAAGGAAAGCTGAGTGGGCACGGCTTCGTCCTCCGGCATCAGGCCGGAAGCAGTCACCGTCATCAGCCGAACAGGCGCATCACTCCGCCAGCATTCCGACAAAATGGCGCAGGCAGTCTGGTAAATGGTTCGGCTCAGGCTGGTGGGCGTGTCCAGGGTTTTCTGCCGGGAAATCACCTTCAGCTGGGGATCCTTGATTTGCAGGGTAATCGTTCGTGCCTTCAGTCCCTGCCTGCGCAGCTGATACCCCACCTGATCACACAGAGGCAGCAGGCCTGCCCGGCATTCCTCACGCCCCACCAGATCCCGGGGAAAGGTTTCGCCCCTGCCGATGCTTCTGGCCGGGTCATGCTCCCCCCAGCGTCGCACCGGACTGTCGTCCAGTCCGTGCGCCATGCGCCACAGACTTTCCCCCTGCTTGCCCAAATGGGTATTTAATGCAGCAGGATCCATGGCCGCCAGCTGTCCGATGGTGGCAATACCCAGCCGCTTCAGCATCTCCGCCGTGGATTTGCCCACAAACAGCAGATTCCCCACAGGCAGGGGATACAAGATATCCTCCACGTTTTCCCGGGTAATGAGGGTGGTGGCGTCCGGCTTCTTGTAATCACTGCCCATTTTCGCCCAGGTTTTGTTATCGCTGACCCCGGCGGAAATGGTAATGCCCGTTTCCTCCCGAATACGCTTTCGCAGCCGATCGGCAATCTCTACCCCTGTGCCGAAAAGATTCCGGGAGCCGGTGACGTCCAGCCAGCTTTCATCCACGGAAAAGGGTTCCACCTGATCGGTGACATCCAAATAAATGGCGTTGATCCGCCGACTCATTTGGGCATACTTTTCGTGATGAGGCGGCAAAAGCACCAAGTCAGGACACTTGCGCTTGGCCTGCCAAATGGTTTCCGCTGTTTGCACGCCGTACTTTTTCGCAGGCATGTTTTTTGCCAGAATAATGCCGTGACGGCCTTCCGGGTCTCCTGCCACAGCCACCGGCACATCCTTCAATTCAGGATGCTCCAGCAGCTCCACCGAGGCAAAGAAATTATTGCAGTCGCAATGCAGGATGGTTCGGTCAGTAGTCATCGCCGTATCGATCGTCCCCATCAGAGTCCTCCTCTTCATGGGGCTCAAAGGAGGAAGCCAGTGCTTCCGGGCTGAACCGAGGGTCGAAGGCCAGGGAACGGAGTGCCTCTCTGGATACCACGGTGTTGGTGCCCAGGCAATCGTTGCAGCGATAGCCGCAGTCCGGGCAGATGCACCCCAGATGATCACTTTCCGCCTGTACCATGTAGGTTCCGCATTCTTTACAGCTGCACCGCATACCTTCGAACATCCCTTCGCCTGATTGATTGCCCTCATGATAGCACGTTTGACGCGGGATTGCAAGAAGGGCATCCTTGCCACGGGCATATGAAAAGCCCCTGCCGCACAACCGCAGCAGGGGCTGAAATGTTTCCTTTTATTTTATTCTTTTTCGCTGACTTCCTTGCTTTCCACAAGGCCCGTCCAGCACTGCTGCAGCTGGGGCAGTTTCTTCTTCCGCAGCAGGTAAATGCCGGCCAGTGCTTCGATGGTGGGGAGCACCAGCACATTCCAGTCGGCGCCGCCAAGGCTTTCAATGCCGCTGGCCACGCTCTCCTCATACGTAAACACGCCTGCGCCAAGACCGGCCACCACGTCATTCAGGCCATGAAGCAGCACCGTGACCCAGATGTTGCCGGTTCTGTAGTAAATAGCCGCATACAGGATGCCGCCGGTAAAGGCAGCCAGTGCCTGAATCAGCACGCCCTTCACGGAGTTGACGGACAGCATGTTGGTCAGGTGCAGCAGGCCGAAGATCAGGGCACTGATCGCCGTGGACTTCCACACATTCTTCAGTGAGTCCGTGCCGAAGTGCTCCAGCAGGGTTTCGGCAATGACCGCCCGAGCCATCAATTCTTCCGACACGCCCACCATCATCATGGACAGTACGTAGGCTGCAATGAAGCCTGCAGAGCGCAGCTTCTCGCCGCCTTCCGCCGCCACGGACAGCTGCACCACCAGCGACAGAGCAGACATAATCAGGGGACACAGGCTGACAAGCAGGCAGTTCTTGAAGGAGCTTCCCCGCCGTGTCACCAGCTCCGTGCGATGAATCTGCCGGAGCACCAGCAGCATCAGCAGGGAGGTCAGCGTCTCCATCACAATGACGAGCACCTGACTGGCCATCATATCTTCCCCGGCAAAGTAGGGAATGAAGGAAAGCAGGTAACTCAGTGCGAAACCGAAAGCCATGAAAACAACCGCTGCCGCAAGGCAGAACCAGATAGGATGGGATTCCCGGAATTTGGACAGCATGGCAGTCCCTCCTCACGTTTTACGATCCTTATCCTATCATCACCTTGCAGGAAAAACAAGCGGAAGAGCAAGCCTCTTTTCGCTTTTTACAAGATTCTTTACGGGAACATGAAAAAATCCCCTCAGCTATAGAAGCCGAGGGGAATGGAACGGTATCGTTTTATTCCTTTTCGCTGACTTCCTTGCTTTCCACAAGGCCGGTCCAGCACTGCTGCAGCTGGGGCAGCTTCTGCTTGCGCAGCAGGAAGGCGGCAATCAGCAGCTCCCGCAGGGGAACGAGCAGAATCAGCCAGCCGGCACCTTCCAGACCTTCAACGCTGCTCATCATGCCGGATTCGTAGGTGAAGACACCGGCGGACATGCCCGCCGCCACGTCATTCAATGCGTGGAGCAAGGCAGGAGCCCAGATGTTGCCGGTTCTGTAGTACACAGCCGCATACATGAGGCCGCCGGCAAAGGCACTCAGTGCCTGAATCAGCACACCCTTCACGGAATTGACAGACATCAGGTTGGTCAGGTGCAGCAGACCGAAGATCAGACCGCTGACCACGGCAGCCTTCCACACACTGCCCAGAGAATCCGTGCCGAAGTGCTCCAGCAGGGTTTCGGAAATGACTGCCCGTGCCATGAATTCCTCAGCAATGCCTACCGCAACCATGGCCAGCACGTAGAACAAAATGGTGCTTGCAGGGTTCAGGGGCGTATGATCCTGCACGGCCTGCGCAATCTGTGCCACAAAGGAAACAATGTTAAACAGCAGGGGCACAAGGCAGACAAAGAAGCAATTTTTGAAGGAGCTTCCCCGCCGTGTCACCAGCTCCGTACGGTGATGCAGGCGAAGCAGCAGCACCATGAGCAGAGCAGTTAGCAGCTCCACAGCGAAGGTCAGGGCAAACTCGTTGCCATCATTCTTGAGGGCAGGGATGACGGTGACAACCAAATAGCCCAGAAGCATACCGAATACCATGAAAAGGATTGCAGCCACCACGGAGAACCAGATGGGATGGGACTTTCGAAACTTCATCAACATGACAGTTTCTCCTTTCATTTTGCAATCTTTATCCTATCATAACTTTGTTGGAAAAAGCAATATCGATCGGCAAAAATTTTCTGTCTTTTTTTGGAAACGACATGAAAAATCCCCTCAGTTTCAATGAACCGAGGGGATGGCAACATTTTGATTTACTTTTTCCGCTTTTTGCGCACAATCAGCACCGTGATGACCACCACAGCCACCACACCCAGGAAGGGTAGGGCATAGACCAGGAAGACCAGTGCATCGGACAGGAAGCTGACAAAAGCGTCAGCCCCCACCTTCAGGGCGCTGCCCATGCGGGACAGCAGGGATTCTTCCGTGTTCTGGGCTGTGTCGGCGGCCTTCTCCTCCTGCACGGACACATTCACCGTGGCATAGGATACCTGGCTGTCCGTGCTTTGCAGGATGCCGGTGAGCCGGTCAATCTGGTACTGGGTGTCAGCCATTTGGCTTTCCAGGCTCAGGATGTCCTCCAGGCTTTCCGCCTTTTCCGTCAGTTCCTTCAGCCTTGCCATGAGAGCCTGCTGGGTTTCCAACCGTCCCTTGGTGTCGTAGTAGCTTTCCGTCACGTCTTCGGCGGTTTCACTGCGGCGAATCACCCGCCCCCAGCCGCTTGTTCCTTCCAGGAAAAGATCCAGCTGCTCGGAAGGGATCCGCAGGGTCAGGCTGGCGGAACGCTGGGATGTGCTGCCGTACTCACTGGCATACTCCACCCGTCCCCCGGCATCAAAGCAGGCCTGCTTGATGCTGCTCAGGGTATCGTCAAAGGCGGTGGTGCCCAAGGTCAGGCTCACCGTGCGAATGATTTTCGTCTCCTGCTGGGAGGCAATGTTGTCCTCGCCCCCATAGCCGCCTTCATCGTTGTTGGTATACAGGGATGCCCCTGCGCCGGTGGTGCCGGTGGACATGAGCATACTGCTATTACTGCTGTAGGAAACCGTATCCTCGGTTGCGCTGTCCTCCTGCAGGAGGACATAGCTATTCTTGCTTTGCCCCAGGTTTACGTCTTTCGCCCAAATGGCGCCCCCAATGACAAACACGGCTGCCGCCGCCACGGCCAGAAGCCGCTTCCACTGGGAAGTTTTCTTTCCCGGCGGCGTCTTGTCCATAGGTTCCTCCTCCACTGCACGCATCCAGCGCTGATGGAGCCCCTCGGGCATAGGGGGCACATCGTCTTCCAGCACCTTCAGCTGTTGGCGGAGAGCGTCTCGATCATCCATCATTATTCGTGCCCTCCTTTCACATGGTCAGACGAGGAGTGTGTCCCTTTTGTTCCCAGTTGCTGAAGCTTTTCCGTAATTTTCTGCCGAGCCCGGTTCAGCCGGCTCTTCACCGTGCCGATGCTGATGCCCATCAGCCGTGCCGTGTCTTCATAGGACTTGCCTTCCAGCACGCTGAGCACCAGCACTTCCCGCATGGTGGGGGGCAGTTCCGCAATGGCCTGATGCACGTCCTGCTTTTCCTGTGCCGCAATCACTTTCTCTTCCGGCAAAGGCTGCGGATCCGGGGGATCATAGCCCAGGTCGGTCATGGCGTCTACGGAATCCTGCTGCTTGTTGCTCCGCTTGCGGAGGAAATCCATACAGCAGCTGACGCAGATCCGGTACAGCCAGCTTTCCACGCTGCATTCGCCCCGGTAATTGGGCAGCTGACGCCATGCCTTCAGCATGGTTTCCTGCACGCAGTCCTGAGCATCCGCCTGATGGCGGGTATAGCGCCAGCACAGCCGCCAGAGCATCTGCTCATAGGGTGTTACCAGCTCTTCAAAGGCACCGCTGTCTCCATCCTTGGCTCGCCGCAGGGTCAGTTCATCCATCGTTTCCACCGCCTTTAGGAGGTTTCCTACCAATAAAAACGTTGGAGGGATGCATTTCCTTCCCTAAACCGCGGAAATTGTAACAATAAAAAAGTTCGCAGCATGCTTCCTCATCAACACGCTGCGAATTTGCTCTTATCTTTCCCCCATGGCTTCCAGTGCCGCCAATGCCGCTGCCTGTTCCGCCTGCTTCTTGCTGTGACCGGAACCCTTGGCCAGCACCTTGCCGTACCGGGTCACCACCGCCACAAAGGTGCGGGCATGATCCGGACCGTACTGCTCCACAATGGCGTAGGTAGGGGCTTCCGAGCCATCCTTTTGGAGCAGTTCCTGCAGGGCGCTCTTGCTGTCCTGCAAGGGGCGGTGCACATCCTCCGGCTTGGGCCAGAAGCGGTGGACAATCTGCCGCACAGGCTCCAGCCCCCCATCCAGGTACACGGCCGCCAGCACCGCCTCCATGGCGTCACACAGCACGCTGGGCTTTTCCCTGCCCCCGGTCAGCTCTTCTCCCCGATCCATCATCAGTGCCTGACCGATGCCCAGCCCCTGCGCCACCTGGCTCAGTGCCGCCTCGCAGGCCAGCAGGGCACGCTGATGGGTCAGTGCCCCTTCCTGATCCTTGGGGTGCGCCAGATACAAATCATTGCTGAGGATAAATTCCAGCACCGCATCCCCCAGAAACTCCAGCCGCTGGTTATCATTTTCCCCCATGGACGGATGGGTCAGCGCCTGATACAGCAGCTTGGGATTGTGAAAGGTATAGCCGATGTTGGTCATCAATTGCTGCATGGTGATCGTTTCCATGATGTTTCCTCTCTTTCATGAAAGCGATGCTTTGGAGGGAAAAAACCGGGTCAGGATTTTCTCCCTGCAGAGCATCAAAAAAGCAGCGGGCCCGGCAAATGCAATGCTGCCGAACCCGCCATGTGATTACTGATTCTTCTCGATGTAGTCCACCACGTCGCCCACGGTCTTCAGCTTCATGATCTGGTCGTCCTCCACCACGATGCCGAACTTGTCTTCCAGATCCATAATCATGACCATTACGTTGGCAGAGTCAGCGTGGAGATCCTCCACCAGGCGGGACTCACGGGTCACGGTGTTTTCATCCACCTTCAGCTGAGCAGCGATCATCTTCTTAACCGTATCAAAAATCATGTTCATATACTCCTTTCACGGATCCATTCTATGCATAATCCCTTGCGGGAAAAATGCCTTACGCTTCTTCGGCGGCAAGCTTTTCCATGCCGTCCCGGATAATGTCTACCACGTGACCGTCCACCATCTTCATGCACTGGGCAATGGCGCAGGCAATGGCATGGCCGTTGGAAGAGCCGTGCGCCTTGGTCACCGCACCGTTCACACCCAGCAAGGGGGCGCCGCCCACTTCGGTGTAGTCCATGGCCTTCTTCACCCGGCGGAAGGCAGGCTTGGCAATCACCCCTGCCACCTTACCCCGGGTATCTGCCATCATTTCTTTCTTAATCATGCCCATGAGGGTGCCGGCTACGCCTTCCATAAACTTCAGGATCAGGTTGCCGCTGAAGCCGTCGCACACCAGCACATCCGCCGCGTCCCCGGTAATGTCCCGGGCTTCCACATTGCCGATGAAGTGATAGGGCGCATTTTCCATCTTGGGATAGGTTTCCTTCACCAGCTTGTTGCCCTTTTCGGACTCCGCGCCGATGTTAATCAGCCCCACACGAGGCTCCTGCATGCCCATAACGCCCTTCATGTAGGCGTTGCCCATGATGCCGAACTGCACCAGCCAGTCGCTCTGGCAGTCCACATTGGCGCCGCAGTCAATCAGCAGAAAGTGACCCTTGCCGTTGGGCAGCAAAGGTGCCAGAGCAGGACGCTCCACCCCGGGAATCCGCCCCAGGCGGAACATGCCGCCGGCCAGCACCGCACCGGTAGACCCGGCAGACACAAAGCCGTCCACCTGCTGATCCCGCAATTGAAGCATGCCGATCACCGTGGCGGACTGCTTCTTGGTGCGCACACCCATGACCGGGCTTTCATCATTGGTGATCACTTCCGGTGCATCCACCAAGGTGATGCGGCTGCGAACGTCCTCCGCATCCGCCAGCAGAGGGGTGATGGCATCCAGCTTGCCGGCGAGAGAAATTTCAAGGTTCGGGAAACGCCGAAGAGCCTCGATGGCACCTTCGACGGGAGCCTGAGGGGCGTTGTCGCCACCCATGGCATCCAGGAAAATACGCATGGTTTCGTCCTCCTAGGATGATGACAAATGAAGAAGGAACCCCTTGTCCCCTGGGACAAAAGGCGATAGATTGACACTTTATTTTAACAGAACCGTGAAAAGATTTCAACCCCCGGGATGGCTGGCCGCATACCGGCGAAGTACCAGCAGGAAAGCCGATCCGTACTTGCCGATCTTCTTTACGCCCATGCCGTCCACATCCAGCATTTCGTCCGGATTGCGGGGACGTTTGCGCACCATGTCCAGCAGGGTCTTGTCCGCACAGATCATATAAGGAGGCACATGATTCTGCCGGGCAAGCTCCAGCCGGCAGTGCCGCAGCAGTTCGAAGAGGTTGTCCGGATCCACCGGTTGTTCCTCTTCCTGCTTGGGGACGGCAGGCTTTTTCTTGAACGGGAAAAGATGCTCCCGTGCCTGATCCCGGACACAGTTGCCGCAGGTGGTGCATGTATCCGGAGCCCTCTCCCCGAAGTAACGGAGAATATAGCTCCGCAGGCACGTGCCCCCGGTGCAGTAGGTAATCATATCCTCCATGCGCCGCAGGTCTTCCTGCCGCACTGCCTGCCGCTCCTCAGGGGTTAATGCTTCATTGGGCTCTGCGTGGTCAATCATCCACTTGGCGGTGAAGATGTCCGCACCGCTGTAAAGCAGAATGCAGTCCGCCTTGCTGCCGTCCCGTCCGGCACGGCCTGCCTCCTGATAGTAGGCCTCCATGGAGCGGGGCATGTTGTAGTGAATCACATAATTCACATTGGACTTATCAATGCCCATGCCGAAAGCATTGGTGGCCACCATGATTTGAATCCGATCCTCCTGAAAGGCTTCCTGATTCTCCTGCCGGTTTCGGTCACTCATGCCGGCATGGTAAGTACCGACCTGATATCCTGCCTTTTCCAGCTTGACAGCCACTTCCTCCACATTTCGCCGGGTGGCGCAGTAAATAATGCCGCTTTGATTTTTCCGCTTCCGCAGCAGATCTTTCAGGGCTGCCTCCTTATCCTTGGGACGCAGCACGTCAAAGAACAGATTGGGACGGTCAAAGCCGGTGGAAGCTTCCACCGGATGCTGAAGCCGCAGTAGGCGGATGATGTCGCTGCGCACCTTGCTGGTGGCCGTGGCCGTAAACGCCCCCACCGGAGGACGCTTAGGCAAGGATTCGATAAAGTCGGCAATCTTCAGGTAGCTGGGGCGGAAATCCTGCCCCCATTGGGAGACGCAGTGCGCTTCGTCCACGGCAATCAGGCTGATGGGCGCCTGCATGGCGAATCGGCGGAAGGACAGGGTATCCAGCCGCTCCGGCGCCACATAAATGATGCGGTACGCCCCCTGACAGGCACGCTCCGTAGCAAGATCCAGCTGCTTCGGAGTCAGGCTGCTGTTCAGATAGGCGGCAGGCACGCCGGAGGCAATCAGGCTCATGACCTGATCCTTCATGAGGGAAATCAGGGGCGAAATCACCAGCGCAATGCCCGGGGTCATTAAGGCAGGAATCTGATAGCACATGCTTTTCCCCGCGCCGGTAGGCATAATGCCCAGAGCATCCCGACGGGCAAGGAGAGCATCCACCAGTGTTTCCTGTCCGGGGCGGAAAGTATTGTGACCGAAGTAATACTTCAGCGTCTCCAGCTTGTCCACGGTGCTCCCTCCTTCCCTGATCTGCTTCCCTATTATACCGGGATTTTGGTACCTTCACAAGATGGTGCCGGCACCCTATGTCTTTCTCACACAAAAATGACCGGAAGAACGGCCGAACCGTTTTCCCGGTCATTGAGCGAACATTACTCTTCGCCAAAGTGATTGGCATCAGAACCGCATTCTGTCCTCGATGTACTTCCGCAGATCCGCCACAGCGACCCGCTCCTGCTGCATGGTGTCCCGATCGCGGATGGTGACCGTGCCGGTTGCTTCCGTTTCAAAGTCCACACAGATGGAGAAGGGCGTGCCGACTTCATCCTGCCGGCGATACCGCTTGCCGATGGAGCCGGTTTCGTCATAGTCCACAGGGAAGTACTTGGCCAGCTCCTGATGAATCTCACTGGCAAGGCCGCCCAGCTTGGCCTTCTGCAAAGGCAGCACGGCCGCCTTGAAGGGAGCCAGAGCAGGATGCAGGTGCAGCACCGTGCGCACGTCGCCGTCCTTCAGTTCTTCCTCGTCATAGGCATTGCACAGGAAGGCCAGCACCGCACGCTCCACGCCCAGAGAGGGCTCGATGCAGTAAGGCACATACTTCTCGTTGGTCACCGGATCCTTGTATTCCATGGACTTGCCGGAATGCTCCTGATGCCGGGTCAGGTCATAGTCTGTACGGTCTGCCACGCCCCACAGTTCGCCCCAGCCGAAGGGGAAGAGGAACTCGAAGTCCGTGGTGGCCTTGGAGTAGAAGGCCAGCTTCTCCGGCTCGTGATCCCGCAGGCGGAGGCTGTCTTCCTTGATGCCCAGATTCATCAGCCATTCGCGGCAGAAGGAACGCCAGTAGTTGAACCACTCCAGATCCTCCCCGGGCTTGCAGAAGAATTCCAGCTCCATCTGCTCAAACTCACGGACGCGGAAGATGAAGTTGCCGGGGGTAATTTCGTTGCGGAAGCTCTTGCCGATCTGGGCAATGCCGGCAGGCAGCTTCTTCCGGGTGGTGCGCATCACATTCTGGAAATTCACAAAAATGCCCTGAGCCGTTTCCGGGCGGAGATAAATCTCGTTGGCGGCGTTTTCCGTTACGCCGGCGTAGGTCTTGAACATCAGGTTGAACTGACGGATGCCGGTAAAGTCCTTCTTGCCGCAGACAGGGCACTTGATGTCATGCTCGGCAATGTAGGTTTCCAGCTCCTGATTGGTCCAGCCGTCACCGGTCTCGTCCCCGTGGGTAAAGTCCTCAATCAGCTTATCGGCACGGAAGCGAGCCTTGCAGGCTTTGCAGTCCATCAGGGGATCGTTAAAGCCGCCTACGTGACCGGAGGCCACCCACACTTCCCGGTTCATCAGAATAGCGCAGTCAAGGCCGGTGTTGTACTTGCTTTCCTGTACAAACTTCTGCCACCAGGCCTTCTTTACATTATTCTTCAGCTCCACACCCAGGGGTCCAAAGTCCCAGGTATTGGCCAGGCCGCCGTAAATTTCACTGCCGGAAAAAATAAAGCCCCGGTTCTTGCACAGAGCCACCAGCTTATCCATCGTCAATTCTGCCATGGTGTTGCCTCCTATTTGGTCAGTACTATGGGTATTGTAGGCGCAAAGAATGGCTTTGTCAAGAAAAAGTAAAATGAAGAAAGATTGCTGGAAAGTGCCCGGAAAACTTTGCCCCGTGGTCCTTCCGAACCCGTGATTTTTCCCCCGCTTTGAATTGACATGAGGAGCAGAAAAGCATATAATGAAAGCGTACGAGGATATCCCGCGTTTTTTCGCGTGCCTTTCTAAGGGAAAGAGGCGCTTGTTTGTGTCTTCTCCTTCGAAAAGGAAAAAGAATGCGGCCTTTCCGGAGTCGGCTCAGGGTGATGCTTTCGCCGACTCATCATTCGTCAAGGAGGTACATCCATGGCAATCAAAATGACCGTAGACGGCAATACCGCCGTCAGCCACATCGCCTACGCGTTCAGTGATGTGGCCGCCATCTACCCCATCACGCCTTCTTCCCCCATGGCAGAAGTTGCTGATGAGTGGTCCGCCCAGAAGCGTGAAAACCTTTTCGGACAGACCGTGAAGATCGCTGAAATGCAGTCCGAAGCCGGTGCTGCCGGTGCTGTGCACGGCTCCCTGTCCGCAGGCGCCCTGACCACCACCTTCACCGCTTCTCAGGGTCTGCTGCTGATGATCCCCAACATGTACAAAATCGCCGGTGAGCTGACCCCCGCAGTGTTCCACGTGAGCGCTCGTGCCCTGGCTTACCATGCATTGTCCATCTTCGGTGACCACAGCGACGTTATGGCCTGCCGCCAGACCGGCTTCGCCATGCTGGCCAGCAACTCCGTTCAGGAAGCCTGCGATATGGCACTGGTTGCTCACCTGTCTACCCTGAAGAGCTCCGTGCCTTTCCTGCACTTCTTCGACGGCTTCCGCACCAGCCACGAAATTCAGAAGATCGACGCTCCCACCTACGATGAGATCAAGCCTCTCGTGCCCTGGGACAAGATTGACGAGTTCCGTGCCCGTGCACTGAACCCCGAACATCCCCATCAGGCCGGTACCGCTCAGAACCCTGACATCTACTTCCAGGGTCGTGAAGCCGGCAACAAGTTCTACCTGGCTGTGCCAGAAATCGTAGAAGAGAGCATGAAGCAGGTTGGCGAGCTGACCGGCCGTCACTACAAGCTGTTCGACTACGTTGGCGCACCCGATGCCGACAAGGTCATCATCGCCATGGGTTCCGGCTGCGACGTGGCCGACGAAGCCGTGACCAAGATGAACGAAATGGGCGAAAAGGTGGGCGTGATCAAGTGCCACCTGTATCGTCCTTTCTCCGTGAAGCACTTCATTGCCGCCATTCCCGCAAGCTGCAAGAAGATCGCCGTGCTGGACCGTACCAAGGAATCCGGCTCTCTGGGCGAGCCTCTGTACCTGGATGTGTGTGCTGCTCTGGCAGAAGCAGGCCGCAAGGATATTCAGGTTGTGGGCGGCCGCTATGGCCTGGGCTCCAAGGAGTTCACCCCCACCCATGTGAAGGCTGTGTTCGCCAACCTGGACGGCGAGATGAAGAATCACTTCACCGTTGGCATTAACGATGACGTGACCGGCACCTCCCTGCCTGTGGGCGAGCTGTTCAATGCCGCTCCTGCCGGTGCCATCAGCTGCAAGTTCTATGGTCTGGGTTCCGACGGTACCGTTGGTGCCAACAAGAACTCCATCAAGATCATCGGCGACCACACCGACATGTACGCACAGGCTTACTTCGCCTACGACTCCAAGAAGTCCGGCGGCCTGACCGTAAGCCACCTGCGTTTCGGCAAGAGCCCCATCAAGTCTCCGTATCAGATCGATGCTGCTGACTTTGTGGCCTGCCACAACCCCGCTTATGTGACCATGTACGACATGGTGTCTTCCCTGAAGGACGGCGGCGTATTCCTGCTGAACTGCCAGTGGAAGCCTGAAGAGCTGAACGCTCACCTGCCCGCTTCCATGAAGAAGCTGCTGGCCAAGAAGAACGCCCGGTTCTACATCATCGACGCTATCGACCTGGCTGCCAAGGTTGGCATGGGCAACCGGATCAACACCATCATGCAGGCTGCTTTCTTCAAGCTGGCTGACGTGATCCCCTACGAGCAGGCCGATGAATACATGAAGGCTTATGCCAAGAAGACCTACGGCAAGAAGGGCGACGCCGTTGTCCAGAAGAACTGGGACGCTATCGACATCGCTATCTCCGGCCTGCAGGAAGTGAAGATCCCCGCTGACTGGGCTGACGCCACCACCGGCGCCGTGGCCATGAAGGTGAAGGGCACCACCGAGTACTTCGATACCTTCGTGCATCCCATCCTGGCTCAGGAGGGCGACAAGCTGCCCGTCAGCGCACTGGATCCCCGCGGCATGGTGCCTACCGGAACCACCAAGTTCGAGAAGCGCGGCATTGCCGTGAAGGTGCCTGAATGGCTTCCTGACAACTGCGTACAGTGCGGCAACTGCTCTCTGGTTTGCCCCCACGCCTGCATCCGTCCCATCTACGTGGCTGACGGTGCTCAGATGCCTGAAGGCTTCGTGACCAAGAAGGCTACCGGCAAGGAGTTCGCCGGCATGCAGTATCGTATGCAGGTTTCTCCTCTGGACTGCACGGGCTGCGGCAACTGCGTTGAAGTCTGCCCCGCCAAGGAGAAGGCTCTGGTGATGAAGCCCCTGGATACCCAGCGCAAGGAAGAAGCCAACTGGGAGTATGCCATGACCGTGCCGGAAGTGGCCGATCGCATCACCAACAAGGCTTCCGTGAAGAACAGCCAGGCACTGAAGCCCCTGTTCGAGTTCTCCGGCGCATGCGCAGGCTGTGGCGAGACCCCCTATGTGAAGCTGGTTACCCAGCTGTTCGGCGATCGGATGATCGTTGCCAACGCTACGGGCTGCTCTTCCATCTACGGCGGTTCTGCTCCTACCTGCCCCTACACCACCAACAACGAGGGTCATGGTCCCGCATGGGCAAACAGCCTGTTTGAGGACAACGCTGAGTTCGGCTTCGGCATGAACCTGGCTGTGACCCAGCGCCGCGCTAAGCTGGCCGACACCGTGCGTGCACTGGTGGCTGCCGAAGGCGTAAGCGAGGACGTGAAGGCTGCCGGTCAGGAATGGCTGGACAGCATGGACGAAGCTGAAGCTTCCAAGGCCGCCGGCAAGAAGCTGCTGGCTGCCTGCGAGACCGTTACCGGCGCAGCTGCCGATCTGGCAAAGGCTGTGAAGGACGGTGCCGATCTGCTGACCAAGAAGTCCATCTGGATCTTCGGCGGCGACGGCTGGGCATACGACATCGGCTACGGCGGCGTGGATCACGTGCTGGCACAGAATCAGGACGTCAACATCCTGGTACTGGATACCGAAGTGTACTCCAACACCGGCGGACAGGCTTCCAAGTCCACGCCTACCGGCTCTGTGGCCAAGTTTGCTGCTGCCGGCAAGCGGACCAAGAAGAAGGATCTGGGCATGATGGCTATGAGCTATGGCTACGTGTACGTGGCAACGGTGGCTATGAGCGCCAATCCCGCTCAGCTGCTGAAGGCCATGACCGAAGCCGAAGCTTATCACGGACCTTCCCTGATCATCGCCTATGCGCCCTGCATCAACCATGGCATTAACATGGGCAAGGCTCAGGAGGAGATCAAGAAGGCTGTGGCCTGCGGCTACTGGCCTCTGTATCGCTACAATCCTGCCAAGGCAGAAGCCGGCGAGAATCCCATGACCCTGGACAGCAAGGATCCCACCGAGAGCTATCAGGACTTCCTGAAGGGCGAGGTGCGGTATACTTCTCTGGCCAAGCTGTTCCCCTCTGTTGCCGAGACGCTGTTCGAGCATTCTGAAGAGGATGCAAAGCTCCGTCGCGAGAACTACAAGAAGATGGCTGGTCTGGAATAATTCCGACTGCTACCCCCGCCCTTCCGGGCGGGGGCATTTCTATAGGCCGACACACTTCGTCGGTCTATAGAAATGCCTCAAAAGCACAGAAAGGAATTTTGATTATGAGCGCTCAACGGAAAATCGGTATCATTGGTTTGGGGCACGTAGGCGCCCACGTAGCCAACAGCATTCTCCTGCAGGGCATTGCGGATGAACTGTACCTATGCGGCCTCCACGATCAGAAGGTGATCTCCGAGGCTCAGGATCTCCACGACTCCCTCAGCTTCGTCCCCTACAACACCCGCATCGTGAACTGCAGCAATCGGTACGAAGATCTTGCCGACTGCGATATTATCATCAACTGTGCCGGCCATGTTGCACAAAGCGCCACCAATCGGGACGGTGAGCTCTTCTCCACCACGGAATCCGCCCGCACCTTTGCCAACCAGATTGTGGGTGCAGGCTTCAACGGCATTCTTGTTTCCGTGGCCAATCCTTGCGACGTGGTGTGCACCGCCATTTGGAAGCTGACCGGCTACACCCCCACGAAAATCATCGGCACCGGCTGCGGTCTGGACTCTGCCCGGCTCCGGTCGGAAATTTCCAAGGTGACCAACATCAGCCCCAAGTCCATTGACGCGTACATGATCGGCGAGCACGGCTTCTCCCAGGTTGCCGCATGGAAGGCTGCCTCCATCGCCGGCAAGCGGCTTTCCGAGCTGGCCAAGGAGTACCCGGAGCAGTACGGCTTCGACCGTGCCGAGGTGGAAGAGCGTGCACGAAAGGGCGGCTATGTGACCTTCGCCGGCAAGGGCTGCACGGAGTATGCCGTGGCTAACTGCACGGCACGCATCTGCTCCGCTATTTTCCATAATGAGCACGCCGTGCTGTCCGTTTCCACCCTGATGACGGGGCAATACGGCGAGGAAGGCATCTTCACCTCTCTCCCCTGCGTCATCGGTGCCAACGGCGTGGAGCAGGTCTACACCCTGAACCTGTCCGAAGCGGAGGAAGAAGGCTTCCACAAGAGCTGCCAGCATATTCGTGAGAATATCGCCCGGCTGGACGAAATCTGATTCAAAGCACCATCCCAAATGCAAAGGCTCCGAGCCATGCCTGCAATGCTGGCATAACCCGGAGCCTTTTTGCATATTGAAAAAGGCAACACGGTATGTCCGTGCCGCCCTGAAAATCAGCGTGCTGATGGCGGGACTCGAACCCGCACGCCTTTCAGCAAGGGATTTTAAGTCCCTGGTGTCTGCCATTCCACCACATCAGCGCATACGGGTATTATACCATTTTCCCTGCCATGCGTCAATGTGCGGACGATGCATTGGACGAGGGCGACTTGCGAGAGGGAAGCTTTTGTGTCAAAAGAACTTCCGCAACCTCAATCGTCGCGGCTTACAGCCGCTCGTTTCGGTTGATGCGTTCG
>JAUMVT010000018.1 GCA_030529995.1 Clostridia bacterium | reverse complement strand
GCCTTCTTCCTCCCCGCCTTGGGGCTGGTCAGCGGCGTTTTCAATGTCTTCGTCCGTGATGTTCGTCCACATGCCGAAGCTTGCACCCGCCTGCCGCAGCTCTTTCAGGGCGGTCTGCTGAGAAATAATGCCGGACTGGAACACGCTGTTGATGGCGCTGGCGGTCTGCTGGATCAGGCTTGCCCGCTCTTCGTCTGATGTGTCCCGGATGGGGTTGAACTCGAAATCCAGATCATCCGGCACGGCGCCCCATGCGCTGAGGCAGATGACCGGGTACAGCTTTTCCAAAATGGGGCGAAGGACGGCCTCTTGATTCTGCCGCACGGTGTCGTAATAATTCCGCAGATCGCTCTCCCCGGTGGCGTTCATCCCGGCAGGAGCACGGCCGAACAGCTTGGTGGCAGGAATCTCGGTGGCGCCGGCGATGACATACAAAAAAATCGTCCGCATCGGATTCTTATGTGATCCGGTGCGGACGATGCAATAGAAATCATTGATGTTGGACGGAATGGTGGGAAGACACATTCATCCTCCCCGATTGTATCCTTCATTTAACCGCATTCACCAGTGCTACAGCGGCTTCATGTACCTGCTGGGCAGCGTCCATGCTGAGCTTCGTAGCGACAGCGGCGGCTTCTTCCTCGGAAGTGGCGGCAGCGACTTCTGATTTCATCTGCTCGAACACAGCATAGCAGTCATCCTGCAGCTCGGCCAGCTTCGTGTCGACAGTGGTCTTCTGCTCATCGGTCAGGTTGCCGTACTCGTACAGGTTGGACAGTGCGTCAAAGGTCCAATAGCAGGAATCAGCCCAATTGGCAGGCAGAACCTTGTATCCCTCCACAGTGACCTGTTCACCCGCCTCATTTTTCGTGGTGGCTGTAGCCGCATAATAGACGCCCTCGGTGGGTTCCTCGGTTACAAACTCGGCTTTGGCGGTGCTGAGCTGATAGGCAGCGTAGGTATCGGTGGTCAGCATGGGATAATAGGGAACGAACACGCTGACGGCGGTGTCATCCATGGCAATCCACTCCACGGTGTCGAGGATGCTGTCCTCAGCAGCAATCTGGAAAATGTGGGTTTCCATATTCCGGACATGGCCAATGCCTGCAACGTGGTAATAACCCACTGCATCCTCGATGGTCCACGCATGATCCAGCGTGATGTTGGAATACAGGGGAACAATCTCGCCGGCTTCGTTCACATTGGAAAGGGTGTAGTCGTCAGGAGTCAGTTCTTCCTTGGCGTTTGCTTCGCTGAAGTAGGTCAAGGCGCTTACCATACGGTCTTTGACGGCTTGATCACTATTGTACGAAGCGACATAATCGATGGTGTTGGCATCCTTATCGCCTACATAGGTGCCGGCCTTTTCTGCCGTGGCAATCAGATCGGCGGAAGCCTTCACGTTTTCCGTGTCATCCAGGTCAATCAGGCCAATGATGGACATGTTGGGCTGGGCGAACACAAGGGAGCTGTTCAGCTTGACCCCCACGTACTGGGTGCCGGTGGTGTTTTCAATGTACCAAGCTTCCTCATTGTCTGCAATAAAAATACCGGAACCGGTGTTGCAGCCGGACGCATCATAAATACCAAGCAGCAGATCAACGGCTTCCTTTGCCGTGGCAGCTTCGCTCAGCAGAATGGTGGGAATTTCAGCCTGCTCAACGCCATCCGCCTTGAAGGGATCCGTTTCCTTCAGCACGGCAGAACTGCTAAGTGCCTCTGAGGCAGAAACCGTCACGCCCTTTTCATTGGTGCCGGCAGACTGATACGGTGTATGGGTGTGGGCGCTGCCACAGTCAGGACAAACGCCGTCGACGCCTGCACCATTGTCATCCTGAAAGGCATTATAGCTATAGCTGTCCTTGGTGAAGGTATAGGTGAAGCCATAGCATCCATTGTATAATTCTCCGGCTTTATGCACCCCGGCCGGGATGGCGAAATACATCTTGTTATAACTGTTGGAAAGATCCTCGGAGCGGGCAAGCAGGGTGGTACCGTCAGATGTCAGATCAGCACCGACATACACAGATGTGCAGGCAGAAGCCCCCACCGAAGCCATGCACAGAACAGAAGCCAGCACCGTTGCCAGCACCTTTTTGCCAGAGAAGCGGAACATAGGGAACACCGTCCTTTCCTTTGTTGCGAGTGCCATTGTATCGCATAAATATTCATTTGTCAAGTGATGAATTAAATATTTATGCATATCATCATTTGCCAAATAAAGCGCACGCCTGAGCCCTCCCGCCTGCTCACTCCTACACACGACTCCCCCTCACAGCCTCCATCCCACGGCCTGAGTTCGTGCGTCCACGAAACGCTTGTAGATGCCTTCCTGCCGGATCAGATCCTCGTGGGTGCCGTGCTGGGCAATCCGCCCCTTGTCCACCACAAAGATTTGATCGGCGTGGCGCACCGTTTTCAGCCGGTGGGCAATCATGATGATGGTCTTCTCACGGGTCAGGGCGTCGATGGCGTCCATCAGATCCTTCTCGTTTTCCGGGTCCACGTTGGCGGTGGCTTCGTCCAGGATGATGACGGGCGCATCCTTCATGATGGCACGGGCGATGGAAATGCGCTGCTTCTCGCCTCCGGACAGGCTGGCGCCCCCTTCGCCGATGACCGTGTAGTATCCCTCCGGCAGCCTGCTGATGAAGTCGTGACAGCAGGCTTTCTTCGCCGCCTCCACCACTTCCTCGTGGGTTGCGTCCTGCCGGCCGAACTTGATGTTGTTCTCAATCGTATCCGCAAACAGGTACACGGACTGAAACACGAAGGCAAAGTTGCGCATCAGGCTGTTCATGCTGTAGTCCTTCACATTCACGCCGCCCAGGGTGATGTCTCCGGCGTCTGCGTCCCAGAACCGGGCGATCAGGCGGCATAGGGTGGATTTGCCTCCGCCGGAGGATCCCACGAAGGCGGTGGTTGTCCCTTGGGGGATGGACAGGGTCACGTCGTCGATGATCTTCCGACTGCCGTAGGAAAAGGACACGTGATTCAGCCGGATGTCCTCGGTTTGGGGCACAATCTCTCTGCCGCCGATATCCATGGTATCCAGGGCAAGGATGGCATTGGCCTTGTCTACGCATACGCTGACCGTGTGCAGCAGGGAGGAATAGCTGCCGGCGGTTTCAAGGCTTGCGAACAGCAGGAAGGCCGCAATGGTCATGCCGATGGCGGTGACTACGGGCATCATGCCGGTGGTGAACAGGTAGGCGCTGTACACCACCATCAAGGCACCGGTGATCTTCGTCACCGCTGTTTGCAGGAAGTGATAGGGAATGAAGGTCATCTCCATTTGGGTGTTGATTTTTGCGCAGGCTTCATTGGCCTCGTTGAGCCCCTGAGCCTTATCCCCCAGCAGCCGGAAGGACTTGACCTCCGCAATGCCCTGAATGTACTCCATCACCTGATTGACCAGTTCCGTGTCCCCCGCCACCTTGGCTTCCGAAAGGCTCTTCCCTGCCTTCTGCATTCTGCCGTTAATGAGGAAGAAGACCGCCACCCCCAGGGCGGCAAGGAGCCCGATTCGCCAGTCCGCCAGCAGGATCATCAGCACAATCATGGAGGTTTCCAGAATGCCCTGCAATGTCAGCATCACCACCCGGGTGGCCACATCCCCCAGGGCTTCCATGGTGTTGGTGGTTACGGAGGAAATTTCCCCGATGCTGTTGGCGTTGAAATAACCCATGGGCAGATACCGCAGGTGCTCCGCAATCCTGATGCGGGTGAAGGCGGCGGCGTTGTAGCCTGCCTCGGTCTGCAGCACGGTGGAATACCGCTTGCACACAATACCCACGACGATGGCAATGCCCATCATGACCAGGGAACCGGCGATATACTTCCCCATGGCTTCCCCGCTCATCAGTCCCATGAGGATGTACATGATGGCCGGCACCTTCATGGCGGAGGCCAGGGCTTCCGCCAGGCCGATGACCACGGACAGGCGGAACTTCCGGCTGTTTTCCTTGCCGGAGAAGCGGAAGAACTTGGCCAGGATCTCAAACATGGGCGGCTTCCTCCTTTGCGGTATCACGGGCGGAAACATGGGCTTCCCACATGCTCCGGTACAGGGGACAGGTTTGCAGCAGCTCCTCATGGGTGCCTTCTCCTTGAATGCGTCCCCCATTGACCACGAAGATCCGGTCGCTGTCCTTCACGGTGGACAGGCGATGGGCAATGACGATCAGGGTCTTCCCGGCCACCAGCTTGGCAATGGAGGCTTGCAGGATGGCTTCGTTCTCCGAGTCGGTGTAGGCAGTGGCTTCGTCAAGGATCACAATGGGAGCATCCTTCAGCATGGCGCGGGCAATGGCGATGCGCTGCCGCTCGCCCCCGGACAGATGACTGCCTGCGCCCCCGGCCAGGGTATCAAAGCCCTTGTCCAGCTGCATGATGAAGTCGTAGCAGCCGCTTTCCTTCGTCACCGCCATGACCTGCTCATCCGTGGCGGCAGGATTGCCGTGGCGGATGTTCTCCATCACGGTTTCGTTGAACAGGTAATTGTCCTGGGCTACATAGGCCACTTCCCTGTTGAAATCCTCCGGGGACAGATGACGGATGTCCGCGCCGCCTTCACCGCATAGGCGGCAAAGTCTTGCTCCCCGTTTAAGAACATGCCGACCACATCCGCAATCAGGAAATAGGGCAAGAGTTTCAGCAGCACATTACCCACCGCCAGCAGGATGCTCTGCAGATACAGGCCTTTCTGCGGCTGCGCCCAGGTAAGCAGCCACTGGGCGGCGGATTTCTTCTTCACGTCCACACTTTTTGCTTCCATGCGATTTGCTCCTTTTCTCCGATATGGATGATTAGTTTATGCTAACTCTTCGTCAAAAACAAAGGGGATTTTTATTCCCCATTGCTTTGAACATCCGGAAACTTAAAGTTCATCAGCCTCTCCCAGCCCCCGGTTTGAAACTCCTTCAGCTGGGCAATGTTCTTCTTGGCGGTTTCCTTGTCCATGTCGTGTTCGATAATCTGAAACACGGAGGAGAAGAAGCCGGTGTTGATCATGTGCAGCAGGCTTTCCTCCACCGCGGGCACGGCCATGCCGGACTGCCGCAGGGTGTCCATGTACTTCCGGGTGGAGGCGATTTCCCTTGCCACCATGCCATGAATGAACCCGGCGTACTTGCCGCTGTCTCCGCACTTCAGCAGCAGACGGAAGTGGTCGTAGTGCTCATACACGTAGTCGATGATCCGGTTGATGCCGTCCCCGGAGGCTTCCGTCATGTGATCGGTCTGCCCCTGCGGGGACAGGGTTTCGAAGTCTGCCAGAATCCCGTCATAGATTTGGTAGATATGCTCCAGGTAAGGATCCACAAGGGCATCGTACAGGCTTTCCTTGGTGGGATAGTACTTGTAAAATGCGCCGGTGGTCAGCCCTGCGTCCTTCACAATGTTCCGCAGGGAAGCGCCGTCCAGCCCGTCCTGCAGAAAGTGCTTCTTGGCTGTGTTCAGGATATTCTCCCGGGTGGCATCCGCTTTCACGGACATGAGATTCCTCCTTTCACAAAAATATAACAGCGTTATATAACACTGCTATATTTTATGCCCGAGGTGGATGATTGTCAAGGGTGGGAAGAGATTTTGCGCCGGGCTGTTCCCGCTCAAATTGACAATCCCCTGCCATCAGGCTATAATGAACGTATACCCCTTACCCTATGGAGGCTATGAAGATGAAGCAATGCATGGATGCGGAAAATTTGCACCGCCGCCTGAAAAAGATTATCGGCCAGGTGCAGGCCATTGACCGAATGGTGGATGAGGACGTGCCCTGTGAGGACGTGCTTTCCCAGATTAACGCTGCCAAGTCAGCCCTGAACGGCTGCGGCAAGGTGGTGCTGGAGGGACATATTCAGCACTGCGTCCGGGACGGGATCCAGCACGGGGACGCGGATAAGACCATCGAAAGCTTCACCAAGGCGGTGGAGCGGTTTGCCAATATGCAGTAAATTTCGCCCGACAACGGGCGATTTTTTTCTGCCCTTCTTGACAACATATACCCCTATGGGTATAATGACATCAGATACCCGGTAGGGTATGGAAAGGAGTGCCTTTCATGAAGAAAGCCATGGAGAAGCTGCAGCACCTTTTGGATCTGGGCGGCATCAAAAAGGACATGACCCTGCTGGTGATTTCCGGCATTGCCGTCATCTGCAGCCTGCTGAAGTTTCAGCCCCTCCCCTTTGATATGGCCTGGTTCGCCATTGTGCTGTGCGGCCTGCCCATTATTCTGGAGGCGATCATCGGCCTGGTTACCGCCTTTGATATCAAGGCGGATGTGCTGGTTTCCCTGGCACTCATTGCCTCGTTGTGCATCGGGGAAACCTTTGCTGCCGGAGAGGTGGCCTTCATCATGCAGCTGGGGGCTCTCCTGGAGGAGCTGACCGTGGCCAAGGCACGTGCAGGCATTGAAAAGCTGGTGCACCTGACCCCTCAAACCGCCCGGGTACTGCGGGACGGGAAGGAAGCCGTGATCCCGGCGGAACAGGTGAAGGTTGGGGATCGGCTCCGGGTGCTTCCCGGGGAAAGCATCCCGGTGGACGGGGTCATCCTTGCGGGGCAGACATCCATCAATCAGGCGGTGATGACCGGTGAATCCCTGCCGGTGGACAAAGCCGCCGGGGACACCGTATCCAGCGGCACGGTAAACCAGTTCGGCGCTTTTGAAATGGAAGCCACCAAGGTGGGCGAAGACAGCTCCATTCAGCGGATGATTCGCCTGGTACAGTCGGCAGACGCCGGCAAGGCGAAAATCGTGGGCATTGCGGATCGCTGGGCCACCTGGATTGTGGTCATTGCCCTGACGGCAGCGGCGCTGACCTGGCTCATCACCGGGCAGATCATCCGGGCAGTGACCATTCTGGTGGTGTTCTGCCCCTGTGCCCTGGTGCTGGCTACCCCTACCGCCATCATGGCAGCCATCGGCAACGCCACCAAGCACGGCTTCCTTGTCCGTGAAGGAGATGCGCTGGAACGACTGGCCAAGGCCAAGGTCATCGCCTTTGACAAAACCGGCACCCTGACCTACGGCACTCCGGAGGTGGTGGCTGTGCGCAGCGTTTCCCCCTCTTTGAAGGAAGCGGATATCAACCGGCTGGCTGCCTGTGCGGAGCAATTTTCCGAGCATCCCCTGGGCAAGGCCATTGTGCACTGCTACCGAAAGACCGGGGCAGAGCTGCTGCCGGCAGAGGATTTCGAAATGATCCCCGGCCGGGGCGTGTGCGCCAGGGTGGAGGGCAGAACCGTTCTCGCAGGAAATCCCGAAATGATGCGGGAGCATCACATTGCGCTGAAAAATGCCGACGATGCTCAGGACTACCTGTCGCAGGGTTCCACGGTGATCTATGTGGCGGTGGACGATGCTTTCGCCGGCTTCCTTGCCCTGTCGGATACCATGCGGAAGGAAAGTGCCGCAACCATCGCTGCCTTGTCATCTTTGGGGGTGCAGCCGGTGCTCCTGACCGGCGACCACGAAAATGCCGCCAAGGCCATCGGGGACAAGCTGCACATTGGCGAAGTCCGTGCCAACTGCCTGCCGGAGGACAAGCTGAAGGCCATCGGGGATTATCAGGCGCAGAGCCTGCCCGTGTGCATGATCGGGGACGGGGTGAACGACGCCCCTGCCCTGAAGAAGGCGGATGTGGGCATTGCCATGGGGGGCGTAGGCAGCGACATTGCGGTGGACGCGGCAGACATTGCCCTGGTGGATGACGAGGTGAAGGAGCTTCCCCACCTGATTGCCCTGTCCAAGCGGATGATGACCACCATCAAGGTCAACATGACCTTCTCCATGACGCTGAACTTCATCGCCATTGTGCTGGCCATGGTGGGCACCCTGAACCCGGTGGTGGGAGCCCTTGTTCACAACGCAGGGTCTGTATTGGTGATTGCTAATTCAGCATTCTTATTGAAATGGAGGAAAAAGGCATGGTAACCAAAATCATCGGACTCATCATTGGCGTTCTTGTTCTCTGCATTGGTGCCTACTATCTCGAAAAGGAAAAGAAGGATCCGGAATCCAGAAAGATCTACACGGTGGTGACCGTTGCCGGAGCAGCCGTTACCATCCTGTGCGCCGTGCTGCTGTTTGCCTGAAGGGTGAAAAAGCAATCCCGGCAAATGCTGAGTGATCAACATTTGCCGGGATTTTTGATGCGTCTTTGTCTGAAGCGGGAAGAGCAGCTTACCCTTCCAGAAACAGCTCCCGCTTCCGCCGGATCATTTCCTCCACCCGGGCGATGTACTGCTCAATGTTGTACACATTGGGTGCCCGGCCGATGCGGCCTTCCTCCGGGTACACCCGCTTGGAAATGCCCCCTGCCCCAAGGGCAAGGATGTGGGTGGTCTCCTCCATAATGTCCACATTGTACAGGCAGGCGTGACCGGGCAGGGCATAGCCTACGTTTTCCTGATTGCCGGCCATGTACTTCTGCCGGTACAGGTAGTAGGGGGTCATGCCCATGGCCTTGGCGGTTTCAAGCCCCATGTGCACCATGGCGGCGGCGGTGTCTCCGTCCGGCAGGGGGGCGTGCTCCAGATGCATTTTGCTGGATCGCTTGATGGCCAGGGTGTGAACGGTCAGGCTTTCCGGGTGCAGCGCCTGCGCCTTTTCCATGGTGTAGGCAAAGTCGTGCAGATCTTCTCCCGGCAGGGCGGCGATCACGTCCATGTTGATGTGGGAAATGCCCACCTGCCGTGCCAGGGCATAGGCTTCCTCAATCTGCCGGGCGGTGTGCCCCCGGCCGATGACCTCCAGGGTGCGATCCACCATGGTTTGGGGATTGATGCTGATGCGCCCCACCCCGTGGTCACGGATGCAGGCCAGCTTGCCCCTTGTCACCGTGTCCGGGCGGCCGGCTTCCACGGTGTACTCCTCCGCCCCGGGGAAGGTGGTCATCAGCTTATCCATGAGCCGGGCAAACTGTTCCTCGTTCAGGGAGGTGGGGGTGCCGCCCCCTACGTACACGGCACGGAGCCGCTTCCCGGCATCCCGCATCAGGGCGGCACAGGCATCCATCTCCTGCCACAGGGCGGCAAGGTAAGGCTCCACCAGCCGGCCGTCGCCGATTTCGCCCCCGGAGAAGGAGCAGTAGGCGCACCGGGTGGTGCAGAAGGGAATGCCCACGTACACGTCCATGTCCCCGTCATTGGGCGGGGTCAGGCGGCTCTGCACGGTGACAATGTCCTGCAGCAGGGACGCCTTTTCCGGCAGAATGTCAAACGTCTGCTGGAGCTGCCGTGCGGCCTCCGCCGGGGTCAGCCCCCGGTGCAGTTCCTCATACATCAGGTGGGTGGGACGCACTCCCGTCATGCTGCCCCAGGCCGGGTGCAGGCCGGTCACCTTCCGGCAAAGTTCATAGGCGGTCTGTTTGCACAGCCGGCGGGCGGCACGCTTCCGGTGCAGATCCGTCAGCCGGGGATCCCCTTCTTCCCCCGGAACGGGCACGGAAAGGGTGGCCGACTGTCCGGACAGGGTGCAGGTGCATCGGTAGCATCCGCCCTCCTCCTTCTCCTCAAAGGCGAAGGGGGCAGGATCCCCTTCCCACACGCTTTCCGGCAGGGAAAAAAGCCGGGAGACGTTCTTCATCTCCGGCAGAATTTCTTCCAGATAGGTTGCAAGCTGGGTCATGGTTCACCTCAATGTCCGGGATATAGGGCACACTTGGCCGCAAGGGGGGCAATTTTCCGCAGGGAAGCCCCCATGGCCTGATCATCTCCCCCGGGGAGATCCGTGCGGCCGTACCCTCCGTGGAACAGGGTATCCCCGGTGAACAGTTGGCTGCCGGTTTGATAGCACACACTGCCTGCCGTATGCCCCGGGGTATGGATCACATGAAAAGGAATCCCTGCCGCCTCAATATCCTCCCCGTCATGGAGGAGCCGGGTGGCAGGCCGGGCAGTGATGCTTTGGCCGATCATCCAAGAGGCGTTCAGGGCAGGAGATGCCAGCAGAGCAGCATCCGCCTCGTGGATCATCACCGGGGTGTCCGCTTCCCGCAGGGCATCCACGCCGCCGATGTGATCGAAGTGACCATGGGTCAGCAGGATGGCGGCGATTTTCTTGCCCCCGCAGGCCTGACGGATCTTCTCCGGCTCGCTGCCCGGGTCAATGGCCACGCAGTCCTCACGCCCCGGCAGGGACAGGATGTAGCACTGATTGTTCAGCATACCCACGGTAACGGTAACAATGTTGATTTCCATTTTTGCCTCTCTTGACGAAAAGGATTCCGGAGAAACGCTCGCTTAAAAATTCTTTTTGCTGTCCATCAGCATGGTCACGGGGCCGTCATTGATCAGGCTGACCTGCATGTCTGCCCCGAACCGACCGGTTTCCACGTGAATCCCCTTCTCACGCCAGGCAGCCACCAGCTCCTCATAGAGCCGGTTGGCTTCCTCCGGGCGCATGGCGGCGGTAAAGCTGGGACGGCGGCTGCTCCGGGCATCCCCGTAGAGGGTAAACTGGCTCACCGCCAGAATTTCGCCCCCGACCTGGGTCAGGGACAGGTTCATCTTGCCGTTTTCATCCTCAAAGATGCGCAGGTTGGGGATTTTCTCCGCCATGTAGTGCACATCCTGATCCGTGTCTTCCGTTCCGGCACCGATGAGCACCATGTATCCCTTGCCGATCTGCCCGATGATTTCCCCATCCACCTGAACGCTTGCCTTGGTTACACGCTGTACCACGCAACGCACACAATCACCCCGTTACACGGAACACGTCAATCACGTCGCTCCGCTTTCTCAGCTGCTTGATTACCTTGTCCATTTCATCCCTTGTGCGCACTTCCAGCGTCATGCGGATGGAGGAGGTTTTGGTCTTTTCATCCACCTGGGCGGATATGGCCTTAATGGGCACGTTCATGGCACCGATGTAGGTGGCCATTTCACCCAGCAGGCTTACATGATCGTAAGCCACCACCTTGATGGAGGCATAGAAGCTGGTGCCGTCGCTGTCTGCCCAGGCCACTTCCACCCGGCGTTCGCTTTCCCCGTTCAGGGCATTGGGGCACTCCGCTTTGTGAATGGTGACCCCCCGACCCCGGGTAATGTAGCCCACAATATCGTCCCCGGGCACAGGGGAGCAGCACATGGCGAAGCGGACAGGAATGTCCATATCCTCCATGCCGGCAAGGATGACACCGTGGGTGTTCTTGCCGCTTGCCCGGTGCTGAGGGGCTTCCACCGTTTCGGGGATCTCCTCCAGCTTGGGTCCCTGCGCCTGCTCGTGGGCACGCTGCTCGTCAATCAGCCTGGTCACCACGTAGGCGGAGGCCATGCCCCCATAGCCTACGGAGCCGTAAATATCATCCAGCTCCTGAAAGCCGTACTTCTTCAGCAGACCATCATAGTACTCCGGTTTGATCACATTGGCAGGCTGCACGCCTCTGCGGCGGCACTCCCGCTCCACCATGTCCCGGCCTTTTTCGATGTTCTCCTCCTTCATTTCCTTCTTCAGGAACTGACGGATCTTCGACTTGGCCTGAGGGGTCTTGCAGATGCGGAGCCAGTCCGCACTGGGTCCCTTGCAGGAGGCGGAGGTCATGACCTCCACCCGGTCGCCGGTTTCCAGCGGCGTGTCCAGGGGCACAATGCGGCCGTTCACCTTGGCGCCTACGCATTTATTGCCCACGCCGGAGTGGATGCGGTAGGCGAAGTCCAGGGGCGTTGCTCCCTTGGGCATGCTGACCACGTCCCCCTTGGGGGTAAACAGGAACACTTCCTCGGAGAACAGGTCGGTCTTCAGGGTATCCACAAATTCCTTGCCGTCCCGGGCATCGTTCTGCCACACAAGGATCTGCCGCACCCAGTACAGCTTGCTGTCCAGGTCATCCGCCGGGCTGCCGCCTTCCTTGTAGCGCCAGTGGGCGGCAATGCCGTACTCAGCCACCCGATGCATTTCCCAGGTGCGAATCTGCACCTCGAAGGGGAAGGGCATCTTCCGCCCGCCCACCACCGTGGTGTGCAGGGACTGGTACATGTTGGCCTTGGGCACGGAAATATAGTCCTTGAACCGGCCGGGAATCTGGTTCCACAGGGTGTGGACAATGCCCAGCACCGCATAGCAGTCCGGGATGGTATCCACCAGCACTCGAATGGCAATCAGGTCATAAATCTGGTCAAAGGATTTGTTCTGCAGCACCATTTTCCGATAAATGGAATAGAAGTGCTTAGGTCTGCCGTCAATATCATAGTGGATGTGCTGCTCGTCCAGCTTGGCGGACAGCTCCTCAATGACCATGCGGATGTTTTCCTGCCGCTCGGCACGCTTCATGCCCACCTTCTGCACCAGATTCTGGTACCCGGCAGGGTCGATGTACCGAAGGGACAGATCCTCCAGCTCCTGCTTAATGGCATACACGCCCAGACGGTGGGCAAGGGGCGCATAAATATCCAGCGTCTCCCGGGCAATGGCTACCTGCCGGGCTTCCGGCTGGTACTTCAGGGTGCGCATGTTGTGCAGCCGGTCGGCCAGCTTAATCAGCACCACCCGAATATCCTTGCCCATGGCAAGAATCATTTTTCTCAGGCTCTCCGCCTGGGCTTCTTCCTTATCGGCAAAGTCCAGCTTATTCAGCTTGGTCACACCGTCCACCAGCTGGGCTACCTCGTCCCCGAATTCCTGCCGGATGGTATCCAGGGTAATGCCCTCGCAGTCCTCAACGGTGTCATGGAGCAGACCCGCCGCAATGGTGGGCGGATCGATCATCAATTCCGTGAGGATGCTTGCCACAAAGCAGGGATGAACAAAATAAGGTTCGCCGCTTTTCCGCTTCTGCCCTTCATGGGCTTTTTCCGCAAAGCGATAGGCTTTTTCCACCAGCTTATAGCCGTCGCCGGGGTTATACTTCTGCACCCGAGCCAGCATCTGATCCAGGGGCATGGCTTCATAGGCCGTATAGGTCATCCTGCATCCTCCTTTCCATGGGATATTTCGGCAAAGCGGCAAAGCCACTTTGCCGAGGTTTGCACTCGCTCACTGGTCGAACGGTTTCACCGTTCTCCCGGCCGTTCCCTCGTGTAAGGAAGCAATCCTTCGGATTGCTGCGGGAATCGCCGTACACGCCGCCAATTCCCGATTTTCAGTCGGAGGGCTTGCGAGCCCTCCAAGCCTCCCGGGGTTTTATGGTCTGGCATGATTTATGCACTGACCATATTCCGCAAATAGCGGATCAGGGGGCTGTCTCCCATAGAGATCTTCCCCGTGCCGTCCTTGGGCTTGGGGGGCGGCAGAATCAAATGTGCCCGATAAGGGTTCAGGTTCATCTCCGCCAGACCCACCTGCGTAAAGGCGGTTAATCCGGTCAGCACCTGTTCCCTTGTCATGCCGGCCTTCTCTGCCAGCACCCGGGGGGTTAGGTCTCCGGCCATGCAGCACCGGTACAGCCGGCGCAGGTCATCATCCGTCAGCACCAAGGCACGGAGCTGGTTTTCCAGCAGGGGATTCACCCGGAAGCAGTGGAGCTCTGCCCGGGGGCAGCACTCGCGAATCCGATCCGTTTCACCGGGGATCCCTTCCCCATCCGCCAGGATGATGTGCTGCCACTGATCCCTCAGCTTGCTCACATCCGGGGCGCACAGCAGGGTGTTGAATCCCCGGGGATCCTTCTCCTGCCCTACCGCAATATCCACCTTACCCATGAGGGCGCAGCGGAGAGCCTTTTCCCGCTCGTGAGCGATGATCAGGGTACCCATGCCCGTGCCCAGCAGCTTTTTCGCTGCGGCCTCGGTGATGGGTTTTTCCTCCCGGTGAACCTTGTTGAAATTCGCCGCCAGCAGGGTCATTTCCTGCAACAGGGGCTGAAAAAAGGCTTCCGCCTCCGGGCAGGGAATGCTGCCTTCTGCAGGCCGCAGGGCTTTCACCTGCAATTGAGCGGTTACATTCCCTCGGAATTCGTTCTTTTCCGGAGCATAGAGGGCATCCACCACTTCCATGCCTTCATCCGCCGCACTCCCCAGGGAGAACCCGATACCGTCCCGCACCTGTCCGGCGGAGAACAGGGAAAGTTTCAAATGGCTCAAGTCCTTGCCCACCCGGCGCATCTGCTGCACCTGAGCATTCCGCACAAGGAACACCGGGGGCGGATTGCCGAAGCCTGTGGGCTGCATCACGGCCAATTGGTCAATCCACTCCAGCGTCACCCCGTCCAGGGGCATTTCCAGGTCATACTCCTGCCGGGGAACGTAGCAGCCCAAATCACACTGCTCCTCAATGGCCAGGTTCAGCCGCCGCCTGAGTTCCGGCACGTATTCCGCCCGAATGGTCAGCCCGGCGGCCTGTTCGTGTCCCCCGTAGCGGATGAACAGATCCTTGCAGGTCGTCAGCATGGCGTGAATGTTCACCCCGGGGATGGAGCGGCAGCTGCCCACCGCCGTATCCCCCTGACGGCTCAGCACAATGGTGGGGTAGTGCCACTTTTCGCACAGTCTTCCTGCGGTCAGGCCAATGACGCCGCTGTTCCAGCCCTCCCCCATGACCATCAGCACCCGGTCGTCCCGGAAGTCGGTCTCCCGGCGCACCATGTCCTCTGCTTGAGCGGTAATGTCGTGCTCGATGCTCTGCCGCTGCTGGTTATTCTGCTGCAGCCGCAGGGCCAGTGCTTCCGCCCGGGTCTGATCCTTCGTCATCAGCAGTTCCACCCCGATGGCGGCCTCCTCCATGCGCCCTCCGGCGTTAATGCGGGGCGCCAGCCGGAAGGCGATCTGGTCGCTGGTCACGGGCAGGGTCACGGCGCTGACGGTCATCAGTGCTTTCAATCCCGGCCGGGAGGTGTGCTCCATCCGTGCCATGCCTTCCCGGACGATGATCCGGTTTTCGTCAATCAGGGGCACCACGTCCGCCACGGTGGCAAGGGCGGCAATCTCCAGCTGATCTTCCACGCCCTGCATGCCCAGCAGTGCCTGACATATCTTCAGTGCCACCCCTGCGCCGCAAAGCCGGCGGAAGGGATAATTCCCCAGCAGGGGATTCAGCACCGCATCCGCCTGAGGAAGCTCCGATGCCAGCTGGTGGTGATCGGTGACAATGACCTGCATACCCAGCAGCTTGGCCAGCCGAACCTCCTCCAGGTTGGTCACGCCGCAGTCCACGGTAATGAGGAGCCGATACTTTTCCGCTATCTCCCTCACGGCCTTTTCATTCAGGCCGTAGCCTTCGCTGTGGCGACTGGGAATGCGGAAGTCCGCCTGTCCTCCCATGGCGCGCAGGGTTTCCAGCATGATGCAGGTGGCACTGACCCCGTCCACGTCGTAATCCCCGTAAACAAGGATGGGGGTCTTCTTCGCTACCGCCTCCCGGATGATGGCCACGGCCTTATCCATGTCCTGCATCAGGAAGGAATCGTGCAGCCGGGACAGGGACGGATGCAGAAAGGCCTCTGCCTTCTCCGGGGTGTCGATGCCCCGGCTGAGCATCAGTCCGCTGAGCCACAGGGGATAATCCCCCACCTGATGGGGCGCATCCCCGCCCCGCTGCACGAATTCAATCATAACGGTGATTCCTTTCACAATGGTTATTGCGAGAGGGCGGCTTTTGTGCCCAAAGCTACCCGCAACCTCAATCGTCGCAAGCTACGCTTGCTCGTTTCGGTTGATGCGTTCGCGGACGCAATTCGCGCCACTGGCGCGAGTCCGCTCACTTACCTCTCGCGCTCTCCCCGAAAAGCAGCTGGGGAACGCATAATGATGCAGTGCACTCCTCCGATACGGCGTGCTTCCTCTCCCTTCGGGAGAGGATGGGCACGCCTTGCATTCCCGAACCTTCAAGAGGAGGGAAAGTCAATGAAAATGACTGAGCGGAGTTTGCCGGCATTTCCTCTATCATACCACAAAGGTTCAAAAAAGAGGAGTCCCTTTCGGGGCTCCTCCAAAGAGGTCTTGCATTAAGCTTTGGCCTTTTTCGGCTGCAGCTTGCGTGCACGCTTCTTTTCTTCCAGGAAGGCCCACACATAGCCGTTGATCATGTTGGCACTGTACACGCCGCTGACGATACCGATGATGATAGGCAGGGCGAATTCCTTGATGCTGTCCACACCCAGGATGTACAGGGTCACGATGGTGATCAGGGTGGTCAGGGTGGTGTTGATGGTACGGCCCAGGCACTCACGCACAGACTTGTTCACCACATCCACCTTGGGGGCAGAGGGCATCTTCCGCACGTTTTCACGGATGCGGTCGAAGATCACGATGGTGTTGTTGATGGAGTAGCCCACAATGGTCAGCATGGCAGCGATGTAGGAGCTGTTCATCTGGATCACATTGCGCAGCAGCACCATGAAGGCCCACATCATCAGCACGTCGTGGAGCAGGCCGAAGACGGCGGCCACGCCGCTGTTGAAGTCGAAGCGGATGGCGATGTAGATCAGCATCAGCGCACCGGCCAGCAGCACGGAGGTGAAGGCGTTGGTCAGCAGAGTCTGGCCTGCCACGGGACCTACGTAGCTTACATCGCCGTCACGGGCAGCGGAGGGATACTTGGCAAACAGTGCTTCCTCGAAGGAGGCCTGCAGGGTCTGCACATCGTCCTGGTTAATGTCCTTGATGCGGATGTTCACTTCATCCGTGCCCTGCTCGGTCAGGGTGAAGGAGCCCACGTTCAGGTCCTTCAGGATCTGTTCCACATCCGCCTTGTTATAGGTACCGCCCATGGTGTATTCCATGGACAGACCGCCGGAGAAATCAATACCGTAATTTACACCCAGGCCGCAGATGGTCAGCACCAGGGCGATCACCATAATGGCCGCAGAGACCATCAGGCAGATCTTGGAGCGATTCTTTACAGTCATTTCTGCTCCTCCTTCTCAACCTGCTTTACCTTGGCGAACAGCCCGGTGTTCTTCATGCCCAGGTTGACGATGTTCTTCATCAGGAAGCGGGTTACCACCACGGCCGTGAACATGGAGGTGACAACGCCCAGCAGCAGGGTCTTGGCGAAGCCCTGGATGGAGCCGGTGCCGTAGAACATCAGCACGATGGCGGCAATCAGGGTGGTGACGTTAGCGTCCAGCACAGCGCTCATAGCGTTCTTGAAGCCTGCACGCACGGCAGCCCGGAGAGGACGGCCTGCACGGAGTTCTTCATTGAACCGCTCGAAGATCACCACGTTGGCGTCCACAGCCATGCCGATGCCCAGCACGATACCGGCCAGGCCGGGCAGGGTCAGCTGAATGCCGGGGATGACCGCCAGCAGGAAGAACAGCAGGATGATGTAGACGCACAGCGCCCAACTGGCGATGACACCATTCAGGCGATAGCGGACGATCATCACCACCATGACCAGCAGGATGCCGATGATGGCAGCCGTTACGGTGGTGGACAGTGCGTCGCTGCCCAGGGTTGCGGACACAGTGTCCACCTTCTGCTGGGTCAGCACCAGGGGCAGTGCGCCGGACTGAATCTGGGCGGCCATGGTCTGGGCACGCTCCAGGCTGCCCATGCCGTTAATCACGCCCTGACCGCCGGTAATGGCGGACTGCACCGTGGGGGACATGAGCAGTTCATCATCCAGATAGATGGAAATGGTCTTGCCGATGTTGGCGGCGGTGGCCTGAGCAAACACGGTGGCGCCTTCGCTGGTCAGCTTGAAGCTGATTACGTAGTCGGCCTGATCGCTGTCGTAGCCGCCCACAGCGGTCTGCACCATGGAGCCGTCCATGATCAGGTTGCCGTCAGCGTCCTTGAACTCCAGCTTAGCAGGGGTGCCGATCAGGTCCAGCACAGCCTTGGGATCATCCGTATCCGGGATTTCCACACGGATGCCGTCGGTGCCGATGCGCTGCACGGTGGCTTCGGAGTAGCCCTTATCCGTCAGACGGTTCTGGATGACACTGATGGTGCCTTCCATAAGGGAGTCAAAGTCAGCATCGCTGTTTTCAGGCCGGGCTGCGGAGTACTCCACGTACACGCCGCCCCGCAGATCCAGACCCAGGGACAGGCTGGAGGGCCAATTGTCCGCATTGGTGGTAGGCAGCCAGCTCTTCAGCTTGTACAGGCCGCGGGCGTCCAGGTTCATGCCCGTTACGCCGATGACGCCCAGCGCCACCGTCAGCACGAACACGATGACCAGCAGGACGATGGACTTCGTCTTGCTGCTCGTCTTCTTTGCTTTCATAATGTTTCTGACCTCCAAATTGATTGATGGAATGGGATGATGGATGGAGGATCCGGTCTATCCGGCCATCCTTTCCGGGGGAAAGGCCTGATAGACGGTGCGGATGTAGGTTCGGCTGAGCACGGGGTGCCCGTTCTGATCCGCCGCCCGGACGCTGCCGGTCGTGTCGCTGCCCTCCTGCCGCCTTTCCGGGGCAGGCAGAGAGGCTTTCGCCCTGACCGTCTCCGTTTCGCAGGGGTGATCCACCCGAGCCGTTCCTTCCGGGGCGGTGAGTGCCACCTGGGCAGCCATGGGCGGCAGGGGAGCCGGGGATGCTTTCGCCCCATCCTCCGGCCCTTCGATCAAGGCGGAGGATGCGAGCACAAGAAGCCAGACTGCCAGCAAAAGCAGTCCCGCATGCAGGATGCGCTTCACTTCTCCCCCTCCTTTTCCTGACCTACGCACATACACTACATTATAGCGGCTTTACGCTGGTGCGTCAACCGGGGAAGTAAAAAGAGGAAGAATTTACCGTGTAAAAGCCTCGTTGTTCTTTCCGGACGGATGTGCTATAATGACTGCCATTCCGTTCGCCCCCCGGCAGAAAGCGATGCCCCGGGGTGCTGAACGATGGATGAGAAGGTGCATCTATGGCCGAAAATCAGCAGCGGGTACTGATTGCCTCCCACCGGGGGCGCTTTAGCGGAAACATTGTGGAGAACACCCTGCCGGCCTTTGAGACAGCTATTCGCAGCGGGGCTGATATTGTGGAGACCGACATTCACCTGACCCGGGACAACGTGATGATCCTCTTCCACGATCCGACGCCTCTTCGTTTGCTGGGCCTGCCGGGAAAGGTCAGCGACTACACCTTGGAGGAGCTCCGTGCGTGCAGGCTGAAGAACGTCATCGGCGAGCCTTCCGACTGGCACATCAACACCCTGGAGGAATTTCTCCGTGCCATGAAGGGACGGGTCATGATCAACCTGGATCAGTGCTGGGGCTTTATGGATCAGGTGTATGACCTGGTGGAAAAAATGGGCATGGAGGATCAGGCGCTGATCAAAGGCCGTGCGCCCTATGACGAGGCCGTCACATGGGCGAAAAACCGTCACTGGAAGCCCAAGTTCATCCCCATCATTGCCGGCGACAAGGAGATTCCCCTGTTTGAGGCACTGCCCAAGGAGATGGACATCCCCATCGTGGAGGTGTTCCTGACCGGTGATGAGGACAAGCTGATTTCCCCTGACTTTGTGGCCGGGCTGAAGCACCGGGGCATCAAGCTGTGGGTCAACAGCCTGAGCCTGGGCAGCGGCATTGACTTATCCGCCCATCATGACGACGATGTGTCCGTCACCGACGCCCCGGAAAAGGGCTGGGGCTGGCTCATTGACCACGGGGTGGAAGTAATTCAGACCGATTGGCCGTCGGAGCTGCGGCGGTATCTGGATCGGATTGGAAAATAGCAAGCAGAGCAATCCTGTGGAAGCGCTGTTGCAAAACTGGCAAGCTTAATCGAAACCTCGGGTGGCGTTGGAGGGCTCGCAAGCCCTTCAACTGTAGATCGAAAATCGGCGAGCCCCTTCGGGGCGTTCAAACGGGGCGAAGCCCCTGCGGCGATTTTCGTGCGATTTCGTAAGAAATCGCTTCCTTACACGAACGAACGGCCGGGAGAACGGTGAAACCGTTCGACCAGTGAGAGAGTGCAAATCTCGACAAAGTGGCGAAGCCACTTTGTCGATGCATAGAAGGAGGACAATCCCATGGAAGCATTGCTGAAGGACTGGAAAGCCCCCAAGCTCCCTGACGAGATTCCCCACGGGGATATGCCGGGGGACAAAATCTGCATTGACGAAGGGCACATTGCCAAGGCACAAACCCTGTTTCCTGCGCTGAAGGATTTGCTGGCCGCTCAGCTGCAGGCCAGCCCCAAAGGAAAGGCGGTTGTGGCCGTATGCGGCGGCAGCGGCGTAGGCAAAAGCGAGATTGCCTCCGTGCTGGGCTATTACCTGAATCAGCTGGGCGTAGGAACGTATATCCTCAGCGGCGACAATTATCCCCGCCGGATTCCCCGTGATAATGATGCGGAGCGGCTTCGAGTGTACCGTGTAGGCGGCCTTCGGGGACTGCTGGACAGTGGACGGTATACCGACGACATGGGGCAGACGCTTCGCAGCCTGTGGCAAGACGAAGTGGACTGCGACCCGGCAATGGTGCAGCAGTATCCCTGGCTTGGTGCCTATCAGCAAGCCGGGCGCATGGCGCTGACCGCCTATCTTGGCACCCCTAACGAAACGGATTTCGATGAGGTGAACAACCTGATTGCCCGCTTCAAGCGGGGGGATGCCCTGATTCCGCTGAAGCGGATGGCTCGTGAGCCCAACGACCTGTGGTATGACACGGTGGATTTCGCGAATGTGCAGGTGCTGATCATCGAATGGACCCACGGCAACAGTGATTATCTCACCGGGGTGGATCTGCCCGTTCTGCTGAACTCCACCCCTGCGGAAACCTTGGCGCACCGCCGTGCCCGGAACCGGGACGGCAAGGTGGACAGCGCCTTCACCACCCTGGTGCTGGCCATCGAGCAGAAGAAGCTGGAGGAGCAGGCCGGGAAGGCGAAGCTGATCATCTCCAAGTCCGGCAAGCTGCTCACCTATGCCGAATACCGCAAGCTGATGGCAGAGGAGGGCTGAATATGAACAACGGCGTCATGCTCAATGCCTACCCGGACAGCATGGGCGGCACTTTGGGAGATATTGCGGCACTGCTGCACAGGAAGGAAATGGCCGGGGCGTTCCGCTCCTTCTACATCCTGCCCAGCGTGTTCAACACGGATCTGGATCGGGGGTTCTCCGTCATCAGCTATGACCTGAGCCACCTGATGGCCAAGCGGGAAGACATCGAATCCCTGAAGGATCTGGGGCTTGATCTGAAGCTGGACTTTATCCTGAATCACCTGAGCGTCCTCTCCCCCCAGTTTCAGGACATTCTGCAAAAAGGGGATCAGAGCGCATACCGGGATTTCTTCATCGACTGGAACAAATTCTGGGAAGGCCACGGCACCATGACGGAAGCGGGCTATGTGCAGCCGGATGCAGATCTCATCAAGGACATGTTCTTCCGCAAGCCCGGCCTGCCCATCCTCATGGTTCGCTTCCCGGACGGGCGGAACGTGCCCTACTGGAACACCTTCTATCAGGAGGTTCGGTATCCGCAGGCGGATCCGCAGGATCTGATGCAGGCACTGTCCATCCAGTACGGCGAGGCAGACGTGCTGGCGGGGCGGCTTAACAGCGCCATTGCCGCAGGGAAAAAGCCTGCCGAGGCGGACTTCACAGGCTTTGAAGCCTGCCGGGAAGCTGCTGTCGAGGTGATGGAAAGCCGCCGCCGGTATCTGGGGCAGATGGATCTGAATCTGCGCAGCCCCCTGGTGTGGGATTATTATGATCAGGTGCTGAAGACCCTAGCGGACTACGGTGCCTCCATCGTTCGGCTGGACGCCTTCGCCTACGCCCCTAAAACCCCGGGACTGCGGAACTTCATGAACGAGCCGGACACCTGGGACACCCTGGAGAAGATTCGGCAAATGGCGGAAAAGTATCACCTGACCCTGCTGCCGGAAATCCATGCCGCCTACAGCGAGCACAGCTATCAGACCTTGGCGGACAAGGGATACATGACCTACGACTTCTTCCTGCCGGGGCTGATTATCGATGCCATTGAGCACCACGACGGCGGCTACCTGAAGCAGTGGGCAGAGGAGCAGCAGGAAAAGGGCATCCGCACCGTGAACATGCTGGGCTGCCACGACGGCATTCCCATGCTGGACCTGAAGGGCATGATCCCCGAGGCGCGGATTCAGGAGCTGATTGACCTGATCATTGAGCGGGGCGGCATGATCAAGAACCTCCATGGGCAGAAGAACGTGTACTATCAGGTCAATGCCACCTACTACAGCGCCCTGGGTGCCAATGACAAGAAGATGCTGCTGGCACGGGCACTGCAGCTGTTCATGCCCGGCAAGCCTCAGGTGTGGTATCTGGATCTGTTCGCCGGGGAAAACGATCTGGCGGCTGTGCAGCGCTCCGGGGCGGCAGGCCACAAGGAGATCAACCGTACCAACCTGACCCAGGCGGACATGGATGCCGCCCTGACAAAGCCGGTGGTGCAAAAGCAGCTGGATCTGCTCCGCTTCCGGAACACCTGCCCGGCCTTTGGCGACGGGGCCAAGCTGACGGTAGAGACGGAAGGGGAAGGGATCACCTTCACCTGGTGCTGCGATGGGCACACGGCGAAGCTGATTGCTGACCTGGCCACCTACGATTTCCGTATAGAAGCATAATCATCGACACAAGGAAGGACGTTTCTGAATGGAGGCGTCCTTCCTTTTTGCCTGCATATGACAAACGTTTAACATGGAAAAAAAGGTTATCTTTTTCCCAAAAACTTATGCTAAACGGTTGACATATACTTTTCCCTGTGCTACAATGCCCTCAACGAAAAACGGAAACGTGCGGTAACAAGGGCTGTTACCCGTTCCCAATCAAAGGAGGAGCTACCCCACATGAAGAAGTTCTTTTCCCTGCTGCTGGCGGCCATCATGCTGCTGTCCATGGCATCCGTTGCTTCTGCTGACGATGCTGTGACCATTACCGTCTGGTGCAGCGACGGCGCTGAAACCACGATTTACACCCAGATGTGGGACGATTTCAATGCCAAGCACACGGACGTGCAGGTTAACTACCTGTTCTTCGCTCAGGACGAGCTGCTGAACAAGCTGTCCACCTCCGGCGATGCCGGCGACACTCCTGACCTGGTGGTGGTGGATGGTCTGCAGATCCCCTATTTCCAGGATCTTGACATGATCGCCTGCCTGGATGACTACATCCCCGAGGACATGAAGTCCGACGTGCTGCCTTCCGTGTGGGCTGAAAACACCTACGACGGCAAGATCTACGGCGTGGCACAGTTCGACTCCGGCATGGCTCTGTGGACCCGCAAGAGCGTGCTGGAAGAGCTGGGCGTCCGCATCCCCACCTCCTACACGGATGCCTGGACGGTAGAAGAGTTCGAGGACATTCTGGCCAAGGCCAAGGAAGCCGGCTATGAATATCCCCTGTACATCCGTCAGAACAAGACCTCTTCCCTGTACTTCACCTACATGCCTGTGGTTCGCTCCTTCGGCGGCGACTACCTGAGCCGTGAAACCTACACCGCTACCGGCACCCTGGACTCCGAGGAGACCATCGCCGCCTATGAGTGGATGAAGCGGATGATCGACGAAGGCTACATCAACGCTGCCTGCGACTATGAAGACGCCTTCTACGGTGTGGATCGTCACGAAGCCCTGTTCTCCATGCTGGGTCACTGGAAGTATTCCAACCACGTGGAAGCCTACGGCGATGACGCCATCATCGTGCCCATGCCTGACTTCGGTCACGGCGTGTACACCTGTTCCGGCTCTACCGTTGACGTCATGACCACCGCTGCCGTGGAGCGGGGCGTTGCCGACCAGGCCTGGACCGTGCTGGAAGCCATGATGAGCCCCGAGTACATCAAGATGGTCTGCGAAGTGAACGGCGGCGTGCCTGCCCGTTCCTCCGTGATGGACACCATGCCCCAGTGGCAGGTGGGCGGCCGCCTGTACCTGTACCGTGAGCAGCTGGAAGCCGGCATCTCCTACCTGCGTCCCATCACCCCTGCCCACGCCACCGTGTACAACGCACTGGCTCAGGTGGTGACCGACATTCTTGCCGGCGGCGATCCTGCTGAACTGCTGCACACCGCTGCTGAGGAAGTGGATGAAATCATTCTTGAGAACGGCTGGAATGTTCAGTAATCCTTAAGCACCTTTTGACGCCCGGCCGGCCGATAACTGGCCGGGCGCTTCTGTATCAATCGCATGGGCAACACCCATTCCATGTTTACATCAGCCTTTGGGAAGGACGGGAACGAAACAATGAGCGTTACAACCATTCAGCCAAAGAAAGTGCGGAAGGGAAATCTGGCCAGATCCCAGGCCAAGGCCGCATGGGGTCTTTCTGCACCGGCCCTGATCATCATGTTTTTCTTTATGATCCTGCCCTTCTTCATGGCAGTCTTCTATTCATTCACCAACCGGCAGCTGGTGGTCAGTGCCAAGAAGCCCACCACCTTCGTAGGCTTTGCCAACTATACCAAGATCTTCACCAATTCCACGGCAGCCAATGCCTTCTGGTGCACCTTTGAGTACACCATCATCCTTGTGCCTGCGGTGCTGATTCTGGCCACCCTGCTGGCACTGCTGATTAACCGGAAGGCCAAGGGCGTTACCTTCTTCCGCACCATTTACTTCTCCCCTCAGGTGGTGACCATGACCGTTGTGACGGTGATTTGGCGCACCTTCTATTCCTCCGGCAGCGACGGCCTGTTCAACACCATCCTCACTGCCTTCGGGGGACAGCCGCAGAACTGGCTGCAGAATGCCAACCTGGCCATTCCCTCCATTGCGGTCATGTCCATTTGGCAGTGCCTCGGCATGCAGATGATTATTATGCTGGGCGGCCTTCAGTTTATCCCCGAGGAGCTGTATGAGGCCGGCACCATTGACGGTGCCAACAGCTGGCAGCAGTTCATCTACATTACCGTGCCCCAGCTGAAGAATACACTGGTCTATGTGTTTATCTCCAATACGATTTATTCCCTGAAGCTGTTTACCCAGATCTACATGTTGGATGATCGCCTCCCCAAGAAGGTCACATCCCTGGTCTACCTGATGTATGACGCCGGCTTTAACGATAAGCGGGTGGGCTACTCATCTGCCCTGGCTGTGGTGTTCTTTGTGATGGTTCTGATTATCTCCTGTGTTCAGAACAAGATTACGGAGCGTGATTAACAATGATGGCTGGAAAGAAGACGCAAAGGAAAATCACTAACATCCTTTTCTACCTTTTGTATGTGGTGGTGGCGCTGATCTTCATCGCCCCCCTGTGGTTCCTCTTCCTCTCCGCCATGAAGGAAGAAACCCAAGTGGTCAGCGACATGGCCACCATGAAGGCCTTTGTGCCCTACGGCACCCTGACCTTCGACAACTACAAGGCTGTGTTTGAGAAGCTGGACTTCCTCCACTACTTCCGCAATACCCTGCTGAACGCCCTGCTTCAGGTGGCCTTCGGCATGGTGATTAACGGCATGATGGGCTATGCGTTGGGGATGTTGAAGTTCCGGGGCAGCAAGCTCCTTGTTTCCCTGATGATCGCCCTGACCATCATCCCGACGGAAGCCGTGGTCATCAACCGGTTCATGGTCACCAAGGATCTGGGACTGCTGAACACCCTGTGGGCGCTTTCCGTGCCCAACATGGCCACCCCTATGTATGTGTACCTGTTCTATCAGCACTTCCGGGGCATGCCGAAAGAATTGCTGGAGGCGGCGGTCATTGACGGCGAAAGCTACACCGGCATTTTCTTCAAGATCATGACCCCCCTGAGCAAGCCCATTTACTCCACCGTGGCCATCATGACCCTGATCCGTGCCTGGGGCGACCTGCTGTGGCCCACCCTGGTGACCCGTGACAACACCTGGCGTACCCTGACCCAGGCACTTCGGGGCTTGGACGACAGCGTGTATACCTTCTGGGGACAGATTTTCGCCTTCTCTGCCATGATGACCCTGCCGCTGCTGGTGGTCTTCGTCCTGTTCCAGAAGCAGTTTGTCCAGTCTGTGGCCATGAGCGGCATTAAGGGGTAAGAAACATGAAAATCAAGTATTTGGGTACAGGAGCGGCAGAGGGCATGCCTGCCACCTTCTGTTCCTGCCCGGTGTGCCTCCGCTCTCTGGCGGAGGGAGGCAAAAGCCTGCGGATGCGTTCCTGCACCCTGCTGGGGGACGATGTGCTCATTGACATGGGGCCGGACATTCATGCCCAGAAGCTGAAGTACGGTCTTCGCCTTGACCGGCTGAAGGCTGTGGTGTACACTCACTCCCATGAGGATCATCAGGATGCCTATGCCCTGCAGCTGCGGGGCACCCATTCCTGTGCCGTGCACCCCGGCATTGCCCCGGAGGGGGATGTGCTGCAACTGTACGGCGATCGCTGGGTAGGCAAGCGGTTCCTGTCCGCCATGGGGCAGGGGGTGCAGATTGATGAAACACGCTTCTGCTTCCATGAGGTGCAGCCCTGGCAGCAGTTTCAGGTGGAGGGTTACACCTTCCATGCCCTGCGAGCCAATCACCGCCCCATTGCGGTGGAGGATTGCCTGATCTACGCCATTACCGATGGGAAGAGCAGCATCCTCTACGCCAACGACACCGGGGAACTTTCCCCGGAGGTGGATGATTATCTGGCGAAGAGCGGATTGAAATTTTCCCTCGTATCCATGGACTGCGCCCGGGGACTTTTGTCCGGAGACGGCCACATGGGCTGGGCAGAGGTGCTGAAGCTGCGGGAGAGGCTCATGGCCATTGGCGCAGCGGATCAGAACACCCGGTTCATCCTGAACCATCTATCCCACATGAACGACATGACCCACTCGGAATGGGTTTCCTTCGCAACACCCTACGGTATGGAAATTGCCTGGGACGGATTAGAAATCGAATGCTGACAAGCACAGGGGGACGCTGACTGATGGCAGGTATCAAAGAGGTGGCGGCAAAGGCCGGCGTTTCGGTCACCACCGTATCCCGCACGCTGAATAACCGGGGCTATATCAGCGACGCCATGCGCAAACGGATTCAGGACGCCATGGATGAGCTCCATTATCGCCCCAACGAGGTGGCTCGTTCCCTGACCCGGCAGCGTACCCGCATCATCGGCGTGCTGATGCCGGAAATCAACAACGCCTTCTTCTGCGAGGTCATTTCCGAGCTGTCCAAGATCCTGACCCAGCGGAATTACCGCATGATGCTCTATCAGGCACTCAGCCTGGAGGACAAAGCCACCGAGTACATTGCCATGCTGGAAGCCAATCAGGTGGACGGCATGATTGTCGCCCTGCGAGGGGAGGCCATCGGCCACGACCTGCGGGCGGATTTCCCGGTGGTTTCCTTTGAGCGGCTGAAGATTGACAACATCCCCACCGTGGAGTGTGACAACGAAATGGGAGGCTATCTGGCAGCCTGCGAACTGCTGGACTGCGGCTGCCGCAAGCCCATCATGGTATGGGAGAAGCACAGCCACGGCAAGATGCCTGCCTTTGACCGGTTTGCCGGCTTCAGCCGGTGCATGGAGGAAAGAAACATGCCGGTGGAGTTCGTGGAGGTTCGGCAGGCTGAATCCAAGGTCAGCTATGATGAACTGGCACGCCGGGTGTTCCGGGAATACCCGGATGCGGACGGAGTCTTCTGCACCAGCGACACCATTGCCAGTTACCTGATGCAGGAAGCGATCCGCCTCCGCAAGCGAATCCCGGAGGATGTGAAGGTGGTGGGCTTTAATGACAATACCCTGGCCGCCATGCAGACCATTCCCCTGACCAGCATCCGCCAGCCCATCCACGACATGTGTGAGGCGGCGGTGAACTGCCTCATGGGGCAGATTCATCACGAACCCTTTCAGACAGACATGATTTTCCCGGTGACCATCAGCCGAAGGGTCAGCACCCGAGGCTATGAGACAGGATCGGACAAGGAAGAAGAGGAGGCAAAGCATGAGCCATCGAAAGGAATTTGAGCGCTGCGCCCCGGAAGAGGTGGGCATTGCCAGCGAGGGGATTCTTCGCCTGGTGGACAGGCTGGAAAACTGCGGCTCCACATGGATGCACGGGCTGATGATCATGCGGCACGACAAGGTCTGCGCCGAGGGCTGGTGGGCACCCTTTGCCCCCGAATTGCACCATGCCCTGCATTCCCTCAGCAAAACGTGGACAGCCACCGCCGTGGGTCTTGCGGAATACGAAGGCCTGCTGAAAATGGATGATCCGGTCTGCAAGCTGCTGCCGGACAAAATGCCTCATCCCCTGCCGGAGCGGGTGGCACGCATTACGGTGCGGGACATCCTTACCATGTCCAGCGGCAGTGAAACCCAGGGTTCCGCCTATGGGGAACACTGGATGGAGGAATTCTTCGCCAGACCCTTTGAGCATGAGCCCGGCACCTTCTGGTGCTACAATTCCCAGGGTACGGCCATTGCCTCCGCCCTTGTGGAGCGTGTCACCGGCATGAGCATGCTGGATTACCTGGACGCCCGGCTGTTCCGGAAAATCGGCGTAGACGCCAGCCACGTCATGTGCTACCGGGATGCTGCCGGCACCTGCCTTGGTGGGCACGGCATGTTCACCACCACAGAGGATAATCTGCGGCTGATGCGGCTGTACCTGCACAAGGGTATATGGGACGGGGAACGGCTGCTGCATGAGCGGTTCGTCAACGAGGCCACCTCTCCCCTGATGGATACCGCCCCTGCCCACGCCCACACTCCCTGGATTTACGATAATCAGGTGGGGTACGGCTATCAAATTTGGATGTGCCGCCCGGAAGGCAGCTACCGTGCCGACGGTGCCTACGGTCAATTCTGCGTGGTGGTGCCCAAGCTGGATCTGATTGTATCCATCAATGAAGGCGCCTACATCGGTCAGCACATGAGCCACAACGAGCTGGAACAGTTGAAGGGACGTCCCGTCGGGGAAGATCATCCTGTGCATGGCCCGCAGAACACCCTGAACATTCTCTTTGATACCCTGCTGCCTGCCATTGCGGACGGGGATGGGCCCCTGCCCTTCAGCGACGCTTCCCGGCTGCTGAAGGAGCGCATGAGCCGGCTCAGCATGCCCAGACCCGCCCCGCAGGTGCTGAATCGCACCCGGCATCCCCTGCAGGTAACCCTTGTGCCGGAGGAAGGCCGCATCACCTTTGCCATGCTTCACGGCATGGACAAGCACAACGCCTCCTGGCCGGGTGTGGAGCAAATGCGCCTGTCTGCGGATGAGGGGCTGCTGACCATCGCCTTCACCGAAGGAGGCACGGACAGAAGCATCTGCTTTGATATGCGGGGCGGCCGGTGGCTGGGCAAGCTCCGGTACACGGAAAACAGGGAGCTGGTGTCCGACGTGGCCTGCGCCGCCTGGTGGAGCGGAGAAAACAAGCTGGAGCTTTCCCTCCTGTGGTATGAAACGGAAGGGGAAAATCGGTTTACCTTCTCCTTTGAAGGGGAACATGTCCGCATTCACAAATGGGTGCAGGCCGGCATGGAGGATGAAATGCAGCACCGTGATGCCCTGTACCGGGCAGTGGGGGAAAACGCATGAACAACGGCGCAATGCTCAATGCCTACCCGGACAGCATGGGCGCAAATCTGCACGAAATGGTGCAGCTGCTGCAGCTGCCGGAAATGAAGGATGCCTTCCGCTCCTTCTACATCCTGCCCACAGTGTTCAACTCCGACCTGGACGGGGGCTTTTCGGTCATCACCTATGATCTGTGCCGCTCCAAGGCCGGGGAGGAAGACCTGCAGGCACTGAATCGCCTGGGCATTGATCTGACCTTCGACTTTATCCTGAATCACCTGTCCGTGCTGTCCCCCCAGTTTCGGGATGTGCTGAGGCGGGGAGATCAGTCCGAATACCGGGATTTCTTCATTGACTGGAACCGTTTCTGGCAAGGCTGCGGTCAAATGACCAAGGAAGGGTGGATTGCCCCGGACCCGGATCAGTGGGCAAGCATGACCCTGCGGAAAAACGGCTGGCCCCTGCTGATGGTTCGCTTCCCCGACGGCCGGGATGTGCCCTACTGGAATACCTTTTATCAGCAGGTAACCTATCCCCCGGTGGATGCCTTTGACCTGCTGGACGCGGTGGAGAATCGGTACGATGCCGCCTCCGCCCTTTCTGAGCGCATCAACGAACAGTTGAAGCAGGGATTGACCCCCGCCCAAATGGACTGGACGGGATACGAAGCCTATCAGGAGCCGGTACAATCCCTGCTGGAAAGCCGCCGCCACTATCTGGGGCAAATGGACGTGAACGTGCAGCATCCTCTGGTGTGGCAGTGGTATGATCAGGTCATGGGGCAGCTGGCCGCCTACGGTGCGGTGATGATTCGGCTGGATGCCTTCACCCGGCTGCACAAAGCTCCGGCACGGGTGAATTTCATGAACGAGCCGGAAACCTGGGACATTCTTCAGCGGCTGCGCGCCATGGCGGCAAGCCACGGGCTGGAAGTGCTGCCGGAGATTCATGCCACCTACGCCTCCGGCAATTACCGCCACCTGACCGACCTGGGCTGCATCACCTATGATTACTTCCTGCCTGCCCTGCTCCTTGACGCCCTGGATACAGGAGATAGCAGGTACCTGTACGCCTGGGCACGGGAGCAGATTGACGACGGGCTGTCCGTCATTAACATGCTGGGCTGCCACGACGGCATTCCCATGCGGGACGCCCGGGGCATTCTGCCCAACGAACGGGTGGATGCCCTGACAGAGCGGCTGGTGACCCGGGGCGGCAGGCGAAAGATGATCCACGGCGCCAAGCCGGAAACCTATCAAATGGATATTACCTATTATAATGCCCTGGGCTGCGATGATCAGAAGCTGCTGATGGCACGGGCTGTGCAGCTGTTCATGCCCGGCAAGCCTCAGGTGTGGTATCTGGATCTGCTGGCAGGGGCCAACGATGAGGAAGTCTTCCGCCGGGATCCCACTGCCGACAACCGGGAAATCAACCGTACTTCCTTCACCAAGGAGGAGGCGGAGCAGCGGCTGAAGCTGCCCGTGGTCAGGGATCAGCTGAAGCTGCTGGCCTTCCGCAACACCCACCCTGCCTTTGGCGAGGGCGCAAAGGTGGAAGCAGAGCAGCCCAGTGACCACACCATCCGCCTGACCTGGCGGAAGGGAGATGCCTGGGCGTCCCTGGATGCGGACTTGCGGCAGGTGCGCTGGGAAATCACCGGCAGTGATGGAGTTTGCCCATGAAAGTGCTGATACTATCGGATATTCACGCCAACTACACTGCCCTGCAGGCCGTGCTTCGGGATGCGGGGCAGGTGGATCAAATCTGGTGCGCCGGGGATCTGGTGGACTACGGCGTCTGCCCTCACGAAACCGTTGCCTGGTTCCGCAGCCATGGAGTGCGGTGCGTATCCGGCAATCATGACCGGCATTTGCTCCACATCCTGCAAACCGGGGAAACGGAAGCCTATCGGGGCACCAAGATGTACAAATGGGCGCATGACAACTGCGAACGGGTCACCCCGGAGGATATCCACTACCTGGAGCAGCTGCCCATGCATCTCAGCCTGCAGGCGGATGGGATTGCCTATCTGCTGCAGCACCAAATGGGGGAAGGCTCCCTGGCCTATCAAATGCCGGAAAGCCTCCACGCCTTTGACGACTTCTGGCAAAGCTGGTACACCGGCAGCGCATGCGGAGAACGGCGCATGATCTTCGGCCACACCCACCGGCGGTGCGTCCATCAGTTGGATGACCGGGTGCTGTGGCTGAATCCCGGTTCGGTCAGCTATCGCCGGCCGGACGACCCGGATAAGCGTGCCCATTACATGACCATCGAGGACGGGGTCATTCACTTCCATGCCGTTGCCTATGACCGCAGTGACAGCCTTGCGCGCGCCATGGCCTATGTACGCTCCGGCAGCATGATGACCACGGAGCTGCAGGATGCCATGTTCTTTTTCGGCGATGCCGCCACCAGCCGGGATCCCTTGCCGGAAGCGTGAGCCTCGCCAGCCCTATCATCGAAAGCAAGGAGGAACCCGACAATGGCCGACCGATTGATCAACGACTTGTATCCTGCCATGCCCTGGGATGAAATAGACGCTGTGGTATTTGACGTAGGCAATGTGCTGGTGGCCATGGATGAGGATCAGGTGCTGGCCGCCATGTTCCCGGGGGATCCCCTTTTGCAGCACCGGGTGCAGATGCGCACCACCCGTGTTCCCTACTGGAACATGCTGGACGGGGGCATGCCCATGGAGGCATGCATCGCTGCCATGGCCGGCAATGAGAAGGATCTGCTGGAGCCCATCCGCCGGTTTATCACCTGCTGGCCGGATTACCGCCACGTGGTGGAGGAAGGCCGGCAGGCAGTGTACACCTGCAAAGCCCACGGCAAGAAGCTGTACGTGCTCAGCAACTATACCTCCGAGCACTATACCCGCAACGAAAAGGACTATGATTTTTTCAGCCTGTTTGACGGGGCGGTGATCTCCGCCCGGGAACACATGCTGAAGCCTGAACGCTGCATTTATGATCTGCTGATTCAGCGGTATCATCTGAACCCCAGCCGAACCATGTTTATTGACGATACCCCTGCCAACATTGCCGGCGCTCTTGCCGCAGGGTGGCATGGCTTCTGCATGAACGAGCCGGGAAAGCTGTCCGCCTTCCTAGGCGAATAATCGATTGGATACCGGGCAGAAAAGCATCTGCCCAAGAGAAAGAAGGATGAACCCATGCTGCTGATCCCCTACGCTGAGGCAGTCGATACCATGACCAAGGGGCTTTCCCGCTTTATGGACGAGGAAACGGCTCGGCACTTCGCCTCCATCTTTGCCGACAACTCGGCAGACGGCATTGCCAGCCACGGACTGAACCGGTTCGCCCGGTACATGGACGACATGGCTTCCGGCATCTGCAATCCCAAGGTGCTGGAAGCGGAGCGGGTTTCCGGCATGGGCGGCTTTGAAGTGTGGGACGCTCACTTCGGCGTGGGTCCCCTCATTGCCGAGCAAATGGGCAGGCGTGTCATGACCCTTGCCGGGGAGCACGGCATCGGCTGCGTCGCCCTGCGGAACAACAGCCATTGGCTCCGTGCCGGCCGCTACGCCCTGCAGATGGCCAAGGCCGGGTATGTGGCATTCTGCTTCACCAACACCTGCATGAACATGGCAGCCTGGGGCTCCAAGCAATTATCCACCGGCAACAATCCCATGGCCATGGCCGTGCCCTATGCCGGAGAGGGTCTGCTGATGGATATGGCGGTCAGCCAGTACGCCTTCGGCAAGCTGGAAGTCATGGCGCAGCAGGGGAAAATGATGGATACCCCCTGCGGCTACGATGCTGAGGGCAACGAAACCAACGACCCGCAGAAGATCATTGACGGGGGCATGATGTTCCCCATGGCCATGTGGAAGGGCAGTGCTCTGAGCATCATGCTGGATCTCATGGCGGTGACCCTGTCCGCCGGCCGCTCTTCCCTGGAGATCGGCGAACCAAAGGCCGGGGAAAAGGGCATGAGCCAGGTGTACATCGCCATTCACCCGGATGCCCTGCCGGACAAGGAAAACGTGCAGGAGAAGATTCAGGCAACCCTCCGCTTTTTCCGCAGCCTGAACGGTGGGCAAAGCAGTGTCCACGCCCCGGGAGAGAACCTGCCCCAGGTGCGCAAGCGCAGCATGGAACAGGGCGTCCCCGTAACGGAGGATACGTGGAGGAGGATTGTTGGGGTGGGATGATGGGGATGGATCATATCATTATAGCGGAATATCCGTACGTCTATATGGATGGTATCCGCCTAAAAAAGGGACTGGGCAGCGTGATGAAAGTGCTGCCATTCTGGTTGCAATCGGCGTCAACAGCGATGAAAGCCATGAGGATAAGAATAGCTGGACTTGCGTCCTACAATCCTTGAAAAATCATGGCTTGCACAGCACTCGGCTGATCATCGGTGATCGCTGTTTTGATCTGATGGAAGTCATTCATGAAGTGTTTTCGGGGACACTGTATCTGCGCTGCATGGTGCATTTCATGCGCAACATTCACTACGATGCGCCGCATTTCCAGGGGAAGGAAGTCGGTTCATGCTCAGGGTATTTCTTTCCAGAAGGGCATGGATGTCTGCCACTGAAAAGCTGCGTCTTCTCAGACTGAAAAGTGCTGCAAAGACGCTGGAAAACGGCATTGAAAAGGCTCTTGTCTATACGCGATTTCCCGTGAGTATTGACTGAAAATCCGCAAATACCTGATTGCCGACCTTGACAGCAGAACGTGTGGCATAGGAAAATGTTTCCGGCGATGGACAATTGGTGGGTATCGGAAAGTGACAGTTCTGCTCATTGCCTGTTTCAGTGTACCTGCCGCACAATCTGCTGCCATGTGCGAACCCGATGCTTCCTGTCTCAGGGCTCCGATGGGTTTCTTTACGCCTCTGGGCAGCTTACCTTGGAATTATATAAAAAGTGCTTGCCGTTACTGGCTTTCTTAACATGTTTCCTTGTTATTCATTCTTAAAAGGCGACTTTGCGAATTCCTTGTTTGTGATTCCGTACACGTTTTTTTCCGTCAATGGAAACGGTGTAACCTTCGTTGCGTGCAAAGGCCACACTGATTGTGTGTCCTGCAATATTTACGCAATTTAATGTAAAATGGTCGAGGCCAATATCGATCGGATCAAACGTGAAGCCACTCTCGTTCGGCTCAATGCCGCATACATGGCGGATGATCAAATCAATGTAGTAGCTGTGCAGATAGTCTACTTCATCGCTCAGTGCTTCGCCGGTTACGCTGTCATAGTGTTCTACCAGATATGGCATGGCTAAATTCCGTTCCTTGAAGTGTTCAAGGCTGTATTGACGCAGGAACCTTGCAAATACATCATCATAACTGTGCTCATGCTGCTTGCTCTGTTCAGCAATCATATCCAGCACAATGGCAGTAGTGAACGGCCAGGAGGGGCCATTCCACATACAGCCGTTTCTCCCCTTAAAAAAGTTGTTCTTCCAGCCGCCCTGCGGCATAAAAATCGGTCCGCTTTTACTCGTTGAGGCAAAGCAGTCGCCTGTTGCAAACTCATCTGACAGGATTACATCCAATGCATGCAGATATTTCTTGTCATCCGTTATACACGCCCATAGCGGATCAGCTCCTGTTACATTCCTAACACGCGCTTTTTCCTCTGTTTGATAATGCAAGTCGTAGAAGAAGCCATCGTCATCATCCCACATTTTTTCAAGTATCAGTTGCCGAAGTGTTTCTGCTGCTTGCTCAAATTCTTCCGCATCCGCATCATCGATCATCCTGCAAAGCTTTGCCAAACTGAGCGCATTGCGGTACTGATAGGCGGCAAGATCAACCCGCTTCAGCGGTGTAAAGGAATCCTTGTCCCGTACATTGTCTGGAAAGTTGTTGAAATACCAGAAGGATGGCTGATATTCCTTTCCTGTGCGCCGATGGTCAAAGCAGACAGGCAAAATATCCATACCAACCTGCTGTGCCTCCTGTACCTTGCGAAAGTTCATTTTGAAATCCGGCAACAACTCACGCACCAGTGCTTCGTCTGGGTGAACAAGGATGTATTGGTAGAACGCCCACTGCGCATAGTTGCCGTAATGCGCACCGCGTCTGTCCACCATCATGGTCGCAAAAAAGCCTTGCATATCCATGCAGTCCGGCAAGCTACGCAGTGTTTCTGTGCATTCATGCGTGCTGCGCTTCCAGCGGCAATCACACAGATGCATTGGCGTTGACAAGGGAATCATCTGACTAAACTCATGTCCCTTGCTGTTCATAGGCGACTTGTCGACTTTGTGCGAACGCCCTTCATAGAATACGCCGTGCTTCATTAAGCCGGTGTTTGGTTCTGCATAATTGTGGCGCAGCAAAAACCAACGATACCACCATGTTTTGTTTAGCAGCTCATCATCTGAGGTAAATATAGGAACGTCATCATACCACTCGTTATATTGTGCAATGTAAGCATTAAGGTACGATTCACCGCTCTGCATTATCTGGTCAATGTGCTGTAAAAGGTCGGACGTTTCAGCAGATAGCTGCAAGGCTGCGCATATAATAATTGTTTTCTCTTCTCCTGGGAGAATGCATAAGTTTCTACCCTGTTCAAAATCAATCGAAGACTTTACACTGAGCGATAGATGCAGATCATGATTCGGCACATAAAGCTGGGCAGTGATCAGACTACCGCCAATCTGCTGGCCGTTGTCAGACAGCAGTAAATTCAGTGTGCATTCTTTTTCTCCTGTATTCGTCCAGTGCTGAATGGAAACCAGGACATCCTCATCGGTGATGAATTTGTCTTCTTCGAGAAGCATCGTATTCTCTGCGACGGACAGATGCAAATGACTCGGATACCATACCGAGGAAACGGTTCTGCGCCCGATTGAAGAAAAGGCCGGCTGAACGGAAAAGATCAGTGGAATATTGACCTTGTGGATGAAGTCAATTCTTCCTTGAAAGCCAGCGACAGGATCAAGGTAATCTGCCCATACACGCTTGCCTGTGGCACCGAGAAGCAGCTTACCCGGCATAGTCCGGAATGTCCGGTTTTCGCAGCGTAAAATCTGATCAATGCTATTTCGACAGGTTGTCAAAACACATGCTCCCTTCCAAAGAGACGGGAGAACATAATGTCCTCCCGCCTTGCATATGCGATTATTTCGTTCCCTGATACCAAGCGTTTGCTTCTTCTGTGAGGATTGTGCCGCCGTTACCGTACCACGTCTGAATCGTGCTGTCCCACGTTGCATCGATATCGATGTCGCCGCGGATTGTCTTAACCATGTATTCCACAATATAGGAATAAGTCAAGTCAGGATATTCAGCGGAAGAGGCCAGTGCGACCGGAACCGCATCCATCACGGTGTTTGCCTTCGCAAAGTTCGGCAGATCAAGATCATAGCGTTGATGCATGCGGCTGCCGCCAATCAGTGTCTGGAAATCGGGATTGCAGGCATACATTGCCCAAAGGTTTTGGCCATTGCCGATAATTTGACCCTGCGCATTGTAGTTGTCTTTACTGGAGTAGTTCTCAATCCACTCGCGCTCGGTGTGATCCTCATTCCATTGCCAGATGTAGCCTTCAGGGCCATAGTGGTTGATGCATGCGTCCTCGTCCATTGCCAGAGATTCGAGGATTTCCATGACCTTGTGCTTCTTACCAGCATCGTCATCGAGCTGAACGCCGAAGCAGATGTAGCCTCCGACAGCACTACTTGCGTAGAAACCGGAGTCCTCACCTGCAGGGCCTTCCAGCTTCTCAAGTACAATATAGTAAGGATCGATCATGTCACTGCTGAAGTTGAAGACGTTCGCAGTAGAGTAAAGCACGCTCTCATCGGTGTCTTCGGCAAAAAATTCCTGCCAGGAGGGATTTGCGGCTACCCACTTGGCATTCACGTGGCCATCATTGTCCCACTCGTAGTCGTCATAGTTGAAGCCGTCGATGTAACCAATCTTGCCGTTTGCAAACTTGTAGGCGATATCAGTACCGGATGTTCTGCACTGGTCGGTGACAAATTCCGGATCGATGATGCCCATATCGTACCATTTATGGAGCAGCTGCAGGGCTTCCTTGCAGGCATCAGTCGTGAAGCCGAACTTTGCCTCACCATTTTCGATTGTCCAGCAGAACGGGTTGATGCCGTAAGCACCGAAGATAGAAGAGAAGAAGCGCTTGCCGTTCTCCTTATCGGAACCGGAACTCATGCCGTAGGTATCATTCAAACCGTTGCCGTCAGGGTCGTTGTAAGTGAAAGCATACAGTGCAGCTTCCAGTTCATCCAGCGTGCTGGGCACCTTGTCGATGCCGACAGCCGTCAGCCAGTCTGCGCGGATGACGGCTGCTTGCCCAATACCGGCAACACCCTTGAGCTTTGTGATGCCGTAGTTCTGACCATCGATCATAGAATAGGTGAAGATGGACGGATCCTTTTCGACACACATTGCGTAGTAGCGAGGCATATATTCTTTGATTTCGTCCTCGGTCACGGTTGCCAGAATGCCCAGATTCTGATATGTTGCCACATCAGCGATTGATCCGGCAAAAATCACATCCGGAATCTGACCGCCAGCAAGAAGTGTTGCCAGCTCATCTGCACTCTCAGCGCGCACAAGTTTGACATCCACGCCAAACATTTCCTCAAACGTCTGCTCACCCCAGCTGTCATCCTCATAGGCAGGGTTAATGTTGTACCAAGTGATGGTCATCTTCTCATCATCCGCCTGTGCAAAAGAGAAGCAACCCAGCACCATCATCAGGCAAAGAACCAACGAAACGACCTTTTTCATTTTTACTTCCCTCCTCAAATTTGTTTATCCAATATTGCAAGGTTGATTGTAAAATGAAGTTGGACACTTAAAAAGAAAAATCCATAGTGATG
>JAUMVT010000017.1 GCA_030529995.1 Clostridia bacterium | reverse complement strand
CTGTGGCTGCTCCTGTGGCTGCTGCTCCCGCAGCCGCTGCCGCCCCTGCCGCTAAGGCCGCTCCTGCCGTTGCCGGCGGCGAACCTGTGAAGGCTCCCATGCCCGGCAACATTCTGGACGTGAAGGTCAAGGCCGGCGACAAGGTGACCACCGGTCAGGCACTGTGCGTGCTGGAAGCCATGAAGATGGAAAATGAGATCCCCGCTCCTCATGACGGCGTGGTGGCTCAGGTTGTTGTTGCCAAGGGCGCAACGGTGGAAGCCGGCGACGTTCTGGTGACCCTTGCTTAAGGCTGAAGCCCGCATAGCTGCAATGAAAGTGAGCTGATACGATGCATATTAACGTTTTCCAGACGCTTGCAGATTTGTATGCGTCCTCAGGCATCGCAGCATATGTGGCGGATCCCGGAACACTGATCATGGTGGGTGTGGCATGTGTGTTGCTGTACCTGGCCATTGTGAAGCAGTTCGAGCCGCTGCTGCTTTTGCCTATCGCCTTTGGTATGCTGCTGACCAACCTGCTGGGCAGCGATGTGTTCCATGAGGAACTGTTCGCAGGCGGTCATGTGAACTGGTCATTGTTTGGCGGCGCCACATTGGTTAATTCAGCGGATCTGGCTGGTCTGGGCACGCTGACCGTCAATGCGGCAGGCGCTGTGATGACGGAAGCCGGTCAGGTGATTGGCCATGTAACCTCTACCCTGACGGAAGCTGTTCGCCTCACGGAAACCGGCGCACTGGTGAGCGTAGCTGACGGCACCGTGCTGTTTGATACCATCAATGTGGTCATGGACAGCGAGTGCTACCTGGCCAACGGTCTGGTGTACGATGCGCTGGGCACCTTGGTGGCCAACAGCGGCAAGGTGATTTCTGCCGGTCTGCTGGACTACCTGTACTTGGGCGTTAAGTTGGGCATTTATCCCTGCTTGATCTTCATGGGCGTTGGCGCTTCTACGGACTTTGGTCCCCTGATTGCCAACCCCAAGACCTTGCTGCTGGGAGCTGCCGCACAGCTGGGCATCTTTATGACATTCATCGGTGCCTACGCCTTGTTTGGATTTACCCCTGCTGAGTCCGGCGCTATCGGCATCATTGGCGGTGCTGACGGTCCTACCGCTATCTGGCTGACCGGCAAGCTGGCGCCACACCTCTTGGGACCCATCGCCGTGGCTGCTTACAGCTACATGGCACTGGTTCCTGTGATTCAGCCCCCCATCATGAAGGCACTGACCACCAAGAAGGAACGTCAGATCGTGATGGAGCAGCTGGCTCCCGTTACCAAGAAGCAGAAGATTCTTTTCCCCATCGTGGTAACGATCCTGGTTTCTCTGCTGCTGCCATCCGCAACGCCTCTGGTTGGCTGCCTGATGCTGGGTAACCTGATGAAGGAATGCGGCGTGGTGGAACGTCTGAACAAGACCGCTCAGAACGAGCTGATGAACATCGTTACCATCTTCCTGGGCATTACGGTAGGCGCTACGGCTACGGCCTCCACCTTCCTGTCTGTCCGCACGCTGGAAATCATCGCACTGGGTATTGTGGCCTTTGGCATGGGTACTGCCGGCGGCGTGCTGCTGGCCAAGCTCATGAACAAGCTCAGCGGCGGCAAGATCAATCCTCTGATCGGTTCTGCCGGCGTGTCTGCCGTTCCTATGGCTGCTCGTGTATCCCAGAAGGTTGGTCAGCAGGAGAACCCCGGCAACTTCCTGCTGATGCATGCCATGGGTCCCAACGTGGCTGGCGTTATCGGTTCTGCTATTGCTGCCGGCGTGCTGCTGAGCATGTTCGGCTAATCTTCCGTGGCAGCAGGGGAGAGATGATTCCCTGCTGCCGGGTTTCCCCTGATTGCAGATAAGGAGGCTATTCCTATGGCTAAGGTAAGAATTACTGATACCATTCTGCGTGACGGTCATCAGTCCCAGGCCGCTACGCGGATGCGTACCGATGAAATGCTGCCTGCTCTGGCGAAGCTGGACAAGGTAGGCTATTATTCTCTGGAGTGCTGGGGCGGCGCTACCTACGATGCCTGCATTCGTTTCCTGAATGAGGATCCCTGGGAGCGTCTGCGCCTGCTGAAGGCCGGTCTGCCGAACACCAAGACCCAGATGCTGCTGCGTGGTCAGAACCTGCTGGGCTATCGTCCCTATTCCGACGATGTGGTGGACTTCTTCGTGAAGAAGGCTGTGGAGAACGGCATTGACATCATCCGCTGCTTTGATGCACTGAACGATCTGCGCAACATGGAGACTGCCGTGAAGGCCACCAAGAAGTACGGCGGAACGGCAGAAATCGCCATGAGCTACACCGAGTCTCCCGTGCACAACGAGGACTACTTCGTGAAGCTGGCTGTGGACATTGAGAAGATGGGTGCAGACCTGATCTGCATCAAGGACATGGCCAACCTGCTGCTGCCCTACAAGGCTTACAGCCTGGTCAAGCGGCTGAAGCAGGAAACCAGCCTGCCCATCGTGGTGCACACCCACAACACCACCGGTACCGGCGACATGGTGCTGCTGAAGGCCATTGAAGCAGGCGCCGATGTGGTGGATACCTGCCTGAGCCCCTTGGCCAGCGGCACTTCTCAGCCTGCTACCGAGTCTCTGGTGGCCACCCTGAAGGGCACCGAGTACGATACCGGCTTTGATCTGGATCTGCTCAGCGACCTGGCAGGCTATTTCCGCGGTGTGGCTGACCGCCTGACGGCTGACGGCTGGCGTGATCCTTCCCGTGTGCTGGGCGTGGACGTGAAGACCCTGCAGTATCAGGTTCCCGGCGGCATGCTGTCCAACCTGATCGGTCAGCTGAAGCAGGCCAACGCTATGGACAAGTATTATGACGTGCTGGCTGAAGTGCCGCGGGTTCGTAAGGACTTCGGCTATCCTCCGCTGGTCACGCCTACCTCCCAGATTGTTGGCACCCAGGCCGTGATGAACGTGCTTTATGGCGAGCGCTACAAGATGGTGCCCAAGGAAAGCAAGGGCCTGCTCCGCGGCGAATACGGCAAGCTGCCGGCACCCGTCAACGAAGAAGTGCGCAAGAAGTGCATCGGCAATGACAAGGTGATTACCTGCCGCTTTGCCGATACCCTGCCGCCGGAACTGGATAAGCTGAAGGCAGAAATGCAGCAGTGGTATGAAAAGGACGAGGACGTGCTGACCTACGCCATGTTCCCCAAGGTAGCCCCCAAGTTCTTTGAGTACCGTGCAGCCAAGGAAAAGCATGTGGACAGCACCATGCTGAACAAGGCTGACAAGACGATGCCTGTGTAATCGTCAAAGTTCCTCATGATGTATAATCGGAGGCGTTTGCCGCCGTTATGCATAGATAGTAAAAGAAAGAGGTTTGCAACAATGGCTGATCTTGATTTGACCAAGTATGGCATTACCGGTACAACGGAAGTTGTGTATAATCCTTCCTATGAAGAGCTGTTTGCCGAAGAAACCAAGCCTGAACTGAAGGGCTATGAAGTGGGGCAGGTCTCCGAGCTGGGTGCTGTGAATGTTATGACCGGCATCTACACCGGCCGCAGCCCCAAGGACAAGTACCTGGTGGTGGATGAGAACAGCAAGGACACCGTTTGGTGGACTTCTCCCGAGTTCAAGAACGACAACCATCCCATGACCCAGGATACCTGGAAGGCCGTGAAGGAGCTGGCTACCAAGGAGCTGTGCAACAAGAAGCTGTACGTGGTGGATGCCTTCTGCGGCGCCAACAAGGACACCCGTATGGCCATTCGCTTCATCGTGGAAGTTGCTTGGCAGGCTCACTTCGTGACCAACATGTTCATCAAGCCCACCGCTGAAGAGCTGAAGGACTTCAAGCCTGACTTCGTGGTGTACAATGCCTCCAAGGCAAAGGTGGAGAACTACAAGGAGCTGGGCCTCAACTCCGAGACTTGCGTGGCCTTCAACATCACCAGCCGTGAGCAGGTGATCATCAACACCTGGTACGGCGGCGAGATGAAGAAGGGCATGTTCTCCATGATGAACTACTATCTGCCCCTCAAGGGCATTGCTTCCATGCACTGCTCTGCCAACACCGATATGGAAGGCAAGAACACGGCCATCTTCTTCGGCCTGTCCGGCACCGGCAAGACCACCCTGTCTACCGATCCTAAGCGTCTGCTGATCGGCGATGACGAGCACGGCTGGGATGACAACGGCGTGTTTAACTTCGAAGGCGGCTGCTATGCCAAGGTCATTAACCTGGATAAGGATTCTGAGCCTGACATCTACAACGCCATCAAGCGCAACGCTCTGCTGGAGAATGTAACCCTGGACAAGGACGGCAAGATCGACTTTGCTGATAAGTCCGTGACGGAGAACACCCGTGTGTCCTACCCCATTGACCACATCAAGAACATTGTCCGCCCCATCTCCTCTGCCCCCGCTGCCAAGAATGTAATCTTCCTGTCTGCTGACGCATTCGGCGTTCTGCCGCCTGTGTCCATCCTGACTCCTGAGCAGACCAAGTATTACTTCCTGTCCGGCTTCACTGCCAAGCTGGCCGGCACCGAGCGCGGCATCACCGAGCCTACGCCTACCTTCTCTGCTTGCTTTGGCCAGGCCTTCTTGGAGCTGCATCCCACCAAGTACGGCGAAGAACTGGTGAAGAAGATGGAAGCCAACGGTGCAAAGGCCTACTTGGTGAACACCGGCTGGAACGGCACCGGCAAGCGTATCACCATCAAGGATACCCGCGGCATTATCGATGCTATTCTCAGCGGCGATATCCTGAAGGCACCCACCAAGAAGATTCCTTACTTCGACTTCGAAGTGCCTACCGAGCTGCCCGGTGTTGACTCCGGCATTCTGGATCCTCGCGATACCTATGCTGACAAGACCGAGTGGGAGACCAAGGCACAGGATCTGGCTTCTCGCTTCGTGAAGAACTTCGAGAAGTACACTGGCAACGATGCCGGCAAGGCACTGGTTGCAGCTGGTCCTAAGACCAAGTAATTTGAGCAACTAAACAGAACCACCGATGGAAAAGCAGCAATGCTGATTCATCGGTGGTTTTTTCATGGAATAAGGTTTTTCTTGCATGCGGCAATGAACGAGGTGTTTTTTTCATCAAACAGCCGAGGGCTTTGTCCTGACGAGCGGGGCATCATTCAAGCGCATGCTGTTCCATGTGTGTTCTTTGCAGCACCTTGATCACGATGCACACAGCATTCACAGCCTAGCTGCAGCCCTTTCAACAGGCAAATAGGCGCAATATTTTTCCAGCCAGGCTTGGAAGCCTGTTACGTCTTCATGATCGGGCGTCATCGTCTTCGATGGCATACCGGCAAAAACCTTGCTATCCAGATAGTCTTCCAAGGTTTCGCCTTCGGCATGGTGAAGCCGGTACATGGCCAGGAGCCCGATGCCCCATGCGCCGCCCTCACTGGCTGTTTCCATCACGGTGACGGGCGCATCAAGGGCGGCAGCAAGAATATTTTGCCCAACGAAGGGTGTCTTGAAAAGCCCGCCGTGCCCTAAAATGCGATGGATTTCGACTTCCTCGTTTTTCAAAATGCCCATGCCAATGGCCAGAGCGGCTACCGAGCTGTAAAGGTTGGCTCGCATGAAATTGGCAAGGCTGAACTTGGCATCAGGCTGACGTGTCATTAAGGGACAGCCATGCTCGAGCCCTGTTACCGGTTCACCGGAGTAGCAGTTGAAGGCAACAATGCCGCCGCAATCCCGATCACCCTCCAGTGCCTTGCTGAACAGTTGGTTGTACAGCATATCGGAGGTAAAGCAGCCGCCTGACATATCAGCAAATTCTTTGAAGAGGCCAATCCATGCGTTAATGTCGGAAGTGCAGGAATTGCAATGCACCATGGCAACCGGCTTGCCGCTGGGGGTTGTTACCATGTCGATTTCCGGGTACATCTTGCTTAAGGGCTTGTCCAGCACGACCATGGCAAAAATGGATGTGCCTGCTGATACATTGCCGGTGCGCACGGCTACACTGTTGGTGGCTACCATGCCTGTTCCGGCATCGCCTTCCGGCGGACAGAAGGGGATACCGGGCTGCAAATCCCCGGAAGGATCAAGCAGCTTTGCACCGGTTTTGGTAAGCGTGCCTGCGTCTTCGCCGGCTACAAGCACCTGCGGCAGCAGATGTTCAAGCTTCCATGGGTATCCCTTGGAAGCGATCAGCGCATCAAACTTCTGCACCATGCCGTCGTCATAGCTGCAGGTTGCAGGATCTACGGGCATCATGCCGGAAGCATCGCCGATGCCCAGCACCTTCTGGCCGGTAAGCTGCCAATGCACGTATCCGGCTAAAGTGGTCAGAAAACGGATATCTTTAATGTGGTCTTCCTCGTTCAAAATGGCTTGGTACAAGTGGGATAGACTCCAGCGCTGGGGCATGTTAAAGCTGAAGAGCTGCGTAAGCATGGAAGCGGCTTCACCGGTAATGGTATTTCTCCAGGTGCGGAAGGGTGTCAGCAGATGGTCCTTACTGTCAAAGGGCAGGTAACCATGCATCATGGCACTGATGCCGATCACGCCGATCTTGGTCAGCGTTTCGCCATAGCGATGCTGTACGTCTGCCTTCAGTGAAGCATAGCAGTCCTGCAAGCCTGCCCATACTTGATCTAAATCATAAGTCCAGACGCCGTTAACAAGCTGATCCTGCCAGGTGTGGCTGCCGACAGCCAGCACATGATGGTCTGCACCGATTAAAACGGCTTTGATGCGTGTAGAACCAAGCTCAATGCCAAGGGCTGTCTGCCCGTCACGAATTGCTGAATTCATTGATCTTCTCCTTCCGTAACTGCTTCTAACACATAGCTGACGGAGGCCACATCCCCATCAGGCAGGGGACAGCACAAACCGAATTGCATCAGCTCAGCGCCGGTATAGCATTCGCCGGTCTCCTGAATCTTGTAGACAAAGGCAGGATGCAAACCTTGCAGCTTCACAAGAGGCGGCATTTCATAAGCCGTGGCATGGGAGCGAACAAGCACAAAGATGGCTTGCTTTTGATCCGGTGAAACGGCCATCCAGGCGGTATCCTTGCCCTCCCAGGGAGACAGCAGCCGATGAAAATCACCATACAGCAGGATCATACGGTGCGCCTTCACAAAGCGAATCTGCTTCCGCACTTCCTCCAACTCATCGGCAGACAGCTTGTTCAGATCCAATTCATAGCCAAAGCATCCGCTCATGGCTACCTTGCCCCGGGTGCTGATGGGTGTGATGCGGCCGGTCTGATGATTGGGCACTGCACTGACGTGAGCACCCATGGCAAAAGGCGGGAAAATAAGGGACGTGTCATACTGAATTTCGCAGCGGCAAAGGGCGTCCGTGTTGTCGGAGCACCAGGTTTGCGGCATATAGTGGAGCATACCCATATCGAAACGTCCGCCGCCCCCTGCACAGCTTTCAAAAAGAACATGGGGAAAATCATGGGTGAGCCGTTCCAGCACGCTGTAAAGACCAAGCATGTACCGATGGGGGAGCTCCATTTGCTGATCTCTACGCAGATAGGAAGAACCAATACAGGTAAAGTTCCGGTTCATATCCCACTTCACGTAGTCGATCTTCGCATCGGTGAGCATTCGAGCTACTGCATTGTACATGTGCTGGCAGACTTCCGGGCGGCTTAAGTCCAGCACCAGTTGATGGCGGCTTTCCACGTTGGGACGGCCATCAATGTGAATGCACCAGTCAGGATGCGTCCGGAACAGGTCGCTGTCAGGGGAGATCATTTCCGGCTCGAACCACAGACCGAATTTCAGTCCCATGGCGTGAATCTTTTTTGACAATGCAGGCAACCCATCCGGCAATTTCCGGAGATCTGTTGTCCAATCACCCAGGGAGGAAGTGTCGTTATCCCGATGACCGAACCAGCCGTCGTCCAGCACGAAAAGCTCAATGCCCACATCGGCAGCCGTCTGCGCAATCTTCAGCAGCTTTTCTTCATTGAAGTTAAAGTAAGTTGCTTCCCAGTTGTTCAGCAAAATGGGACGGGGTGCCTTGGCATATTGCCCGCGTACCAGATGGTTGGTACAAATGCAATGGAATTGGCGGCTCATGCCGTCCAAGCCATGGGCAGAGTAAACGAGCACTGCTTCAGGGGTGCAGAAGGTATCTCCTCCGGCAAGCTGCCATGCAAAGCCATCCTTGTTCAGACCCATGCGAACCCGAGCTTTGCGGAAGCGATCCACTTCCACCCCTGCATAGAAGTTGCCGCTGTAGACGAGGGATGCGGCATAAACTTCGCCCTGGGTCTCCGTTGTGCCGGGTGTCAGCAGGGCGAGAAAAGGAGACGTGGTATGGCCACTGGCACCATAGTTTGTGGAGACACTTTGCTCGCCAAACACCAGCGGACGACGTACCCATTCCCGCTCACGGGCCCATGCGCCGGACAGCGTCAGAAGATCATAGTTTGCATCAGGCATGTCCAGAGAAAGACTCATGGCGTTGGTAATCACAAGCCGCTGTTTTCCCTTATTGCGAAGTACTGCGCTCCTTGCAATGGCATCGCAGTCGTCAAATATGGTGTACCGCAGCTCTACCTCCAGCTGAAGCAGTGCATCAAAGAGAGTCAGCAGCAAGGTTTTGTTTGTCCCAAAGGTAGCAGGCAAGCCGGAGAGCTTCGGCTTCTCTTCTGTGACGATAGCGGAAACATACCGGAGATCAACGGTCGTCGTCCCGTCTTCCTGCATCACGGTGAGGCTTCCCTGACGATTATCCCCAAGGCCAAAGGAAGGATACTCTTGAGGCACACGATCCAGCAGCAGCCCATTCAGCGAAGGATCCAGTTGACAGCCGCTGAGGGTAATTTTCCCGCTTTCAGGCAAACCGAACCGGCGGTAGATATTGACGGTATTCAGCGATTCCAGCCGTTTGCCGAAATATAAATGGGTAACAAAACCTTCATCGGAAATGCCCATCACGTAGCTGATGCGGTCGTTGCGTAAATGAATCAGCTCATTCGAGATACAGATCTCCATGGTAACTCCTCCTATATAAGCGAAACGACTTCTTTGCTATTATCAGTCTAACAATGGCAGGCAGGATTGTCAAGCTTGAAAATGTGAAGTTTCCATAGGTTCATGCAGATGTTTTGGAGCATGAAAAACAGCTTCCTTCCATCTTGTGATGAACGGAAGGAAGCTGCATATTAATCGTTGTCTCGTGTGAAAACCCGTGTGCCGACCCGAACGCCCCAAGCTGCGCCGTTTCGAATCAGGAATTCCAGCCTTGAGCAGGGGACGGTTGCCGTTTCGCTTGTGTAGCCCAGGAATTTCGTTCCGCCGCAGTAGCGAAGCACCATGTCGGTCTCACCTTTGTGAGCAACGGGTTTGCCATCAACAACCTGCACGGCAAGATGTTCAGGAGAACCTTCATGCCCGGTAAAATGACCAACCATCATTTCCGGATCACTGAAATCCTCGCCATTAGGCTGATAGCGGCGGAAACAGGTGTCAAGGGGCAGACCCAGCAAAGCACTGTAAAGCGTCCAAAGAATGTCATCCATGTCTTCATCGCCCTGATTGCACAGGATCGCAATGCCGCAGCCCAGATCACGAATGGCAGCCCCTTTAGAGGAAACACCGTGAAGACCGCCTGCGTGTTCCAAGAAAACATGTCCATCCCGAACAAACTTGTTAAGTCCCATGCAGTAATAGTCATGAGATGTTTCCGGGTACTCAGCGCCTACCAGCCGCTCTACAGCCTTGGCGGGAATGACTTGCTTTCCGTTTACTTTGCCGCCATTGGCCAGGCAGCTGTAGTAAGCAGCCATATCAGGGGCAGTGGATTTCACCATGGCGCAGCCGCGGAAGGGAGGAAGGATGTTCCACGTGTCATCCCCGATGGTTTCGCCGTTTTCACGTTCGAAGAGGGACGTAATGTCGCCCTTTGCCATGGCCTTGGCAGAAGCACAGTCGTCATCCATGACGGTTCTCGTCATGCCAATGGGGGCAAAAATTCGGTCACGGCAGAAATCTTCCAGCTTTATGTGAGCAGCCGCATCCACCACGTAGGAAAGAATGGCGTACCCTTCATTGGAGTAGCTCATGATTTCGCCCGGTGCGCCTAGGGTAGGGTAGGGGCAATGCGCCACATAGTCGATGACCTGCTCAATGGTTTCCATCTTGTTGGGCGCCGTTGCACGCATCTCCAGCAGCCAAGGGCTCTCACGGCGATTGGTGTTCATGGCAATGGACCATTCCAGCGGCTCCATAGGCGGCATACCGGAAGTATGCATGGCCAAATGCCGGATGGTCACTGCGCTGCGAGGCGTGCCGGGAATACGGAAGGAAGGAACATACTTAACAACCGGGTCATCAACGGACAGCTTACCTTCTGCATCCAGAATGCACAGAGCAAGAGCCGTAATGGATTTGCTCATGGATGCAATGCCGAAGACCGTATCCGCATCCACAGGTGTTTTCATGGCCAAATCACGAACGCCGTATTGACCGGAAAAGAGAACTCCTTCTTTTCCTTTCACACAGACTGATACGCCGGCCAGGTGCTGCTGCTGAACAAGCTGAGCAATCCGTGCATCGACCGCCTGAACGTCAAACATCATCATTCCTCCGCTTACAAACCAAATTTTTTGCGAAGTGCTGCTTCCTCGGAGGGGGAGCAGTACACGAAGTGATCCGGCTCAATCTCTACCATGGAAGGCTTCTCTACGGAATAGTCATGGTCTCTTTCCGGCACATAGTCCGTGCGGACACGTTTCCGCTCTGTCAGAGGATTGGGTTCAGGAATGGCGGAGAGCAGTGCCCGGGTGTAGGGATGCATGGGGTGCTCGTACAGGTCTTCGCTGCGGGCAATCTCCACCATCTTGCCGTAGTACATAACGCCGATGCGGTCGCTGAAGTACTTGACCACGGACAGGTTGTGGGCAATGAACAGGATGGTCAGCCCCATTTCTTCCTTCAGATCGTTAAGCAGATTGATCACCTGCGCCTGAATGGAAACGTCCAATGCGGAAACAGGTTCGTCTGCGATGATCATGCGGGGCTTGATAATCATGGCGCGTGCAATGCCGATCCGCTGGCGCTGGCCGCCGGAGAATTCATGAGGATAGCGGGTAGCGTGCTCAGCAGTCAGGCCAACCTTGCGCAGCATCTCAATCACTTGACGGCGAACCTCAGCCTTATCTGTTACACCACGCAGGGTCAAACCTTCACCAATGATTTCCTCAATGGTCATGCGGGGGTTCAGAGACTCAATGGGATCCTGAAAGATCATGGCAATGTTGCTGGTCAGGAATTTCCGCTTTTCACGGGTCATGGGGCCGGTGATTTCCTGCCCATCAAAGAATACCTGCCCGCTGGTCGGGTCATAAAGGCGAATGATGGAACGTCCGGTGGTCGTCTTACCGCAGCCGCTTTCGCCTACGAGACCAAAAGTCTCGGCAGGATGAATGCCGAAGGAAACGTCATTGACCGCATTCACGGTCATGCGCTTTTTTCCCCGCCCTGTGGTGAAGGACTGGCAGAGATGCTTAACCTCCAGAATATAGTTTTCATTGGACATTCTTTGCCGCCTCCTTCATGCGCTTAATACGATCTTGCAGCTGCTGGGGCATTTCGATTTTCGGAGCCTTGGGGTGCAGCAGCCATGTGGCGGCCAAGTGAGTATCGGACAAGCGGAAGAAAGGAGGCTCCTTTTCCGTGTCAATCTTCAGCGCATACTGGTTGCGGGGCGCAAAGGCGTCGCCGGTCGGGGGATAAATCATGTTAGGCGGCGTGCCGGGAATAGCCATCAACCGATCCTTGGTTTGCAAGTCAGGCATGGAAGACAAAAGCGCCCAAGTGTAGGGATGCGCAGGCTCAAAGAAAATTTCCTCAGCTGTGCCAGTTTCCACAATGCGACCGGCGTACATAATGTTCACCCGGTCCGCCATATTGGCCACAACGCCCAAGTCGTGGGTAATGAAGATAACGGACAGATGCCGCTCCTCACGAATGCGATTGATCAGTTCCAGAATCTTTGCCTGCACCGTAACGTCCAAGGCTGTGGTGGGTTCATCACAAATGAGGATTTCCGGATCTCCGGCCAAAGCAATGGCAATGACAATTCTCTGACGCATGCCGCCGGAGAATTGGAAGGGATACTGGTTAAACCGGCGCTCCACGTCCGGGATGCCTACCGCTTCCATCAGTTCCAGTGCCCGGCGCTTGGCGGCTTCGTGATGCAACCCCTTCTTGTGAAGCACTTCGGTAATCTGCTTGCCCACTTTCATGATGGGATTCAGGGCAGACATAGGATCCTGGAACACCATACCGATGCGGTGGCCGCGAATTTCGTGCATGTGATCTTCGTCGATTTTCGTCAGATCCATGCCGTCATAAAGGATACGGCCGCTGTCAATCATGGCGTTAGGGGCGAGAATGCCCATAATGGTTTTGGTAGAAACAGACTTGCCGGAGCCGCTTTCGCCTACAATGGCCACGGTCTCACCACGCTTCAGGTCAAAGCTGACGCCGCGCACGGCCTGCACAATGCCGCCGTATGTGCGGAAAGAAACCCGCAAATCCTCCACGCGCAGGATTACATCATCCGGCATGGCTTCTGTAGAGTTTACTTCATTTGCCATCTGGTATCACGCATCCTCTCCGCGTCTTGTAGGATCCATAGCGTCCCGCAGTCCGTTAGAAAACAGGTTGAAAGCGACCATCAGCAGGGAAATCAGCACTGCAGGGAACAAGGTCTGATAGGGATACTGGAGCAGCACGCTCTGACCTGTAGAAAGCAGGGTGCCGATGGAGGGTTCCGGGGGCTTGATGCCCAGGCCAATGTATGCCAGGAAGGACTCGGAGAAAATAGCACCGGGAATGGCAATCATGGCACGGGTGATCAGGGGACCAACTGTGTTCGGCAGGATATGCCGGAAAATCAGCTTTCGATCAGGCACGCCCAAGGTTCGGGCAGCAAGGACGTATTCACGTCCCTTGAACCGATAGAACTGGGCACGAATCAGCCGAGCCGTGCCAATCCAGCCGGTTACGGTCAGCGCCAAAATGATGGAGAACATGCCGGAGCCAAAGAGAATCATGAACAGAATGGTCACGACAATGTAGGGCAATCCATCCAGCACTTCAGCAAAGTGGGTCATGATCATGTCCACTTTACCGCCGTAGTATCCGGCGATGGAACCGTAAATCACGCCGATGATCACGTTGGTCACAACGGAGATAAAGGCGATGAGCAGGGAGATCCGTGTGCCCTTGAATAGTCTGGTCAAAATATCTCGACCCAGGTAGTCCGTGCCGAACCAGTGGTATTCACCTTCCGGCACGCCGCAGTAGGCATAATAGTCCACCTTCACGTCTACCACGGTAACACCCTTGGCGTCATATTCATTGACAATTTCAATGACGCTGCCTTCCGGGAAACGGCTTGTGTTTTCCAGAGAAGACTTCTTGCGGTTAGTCAGCACCATGGTGCCGTCTGCAATGCCCAGCTTCTCCAGCAGCGGAATTTTCGGCGGCAGATTTTTCTGGCTTACATTCTGCTGGGTATAGGAGTAGCCTGTAATGTTAGGCACAACAATCGCCAGAGCAATGATAATCAAAATAATGGTCAGTGAAACCATGGACAGCTTGCTCTTCCGCAGCCGCTGCCAAGCGTCCCTGTAAAAACCGATGGGTTCTGTTTTGAACTCCTCATCATGGAACTGAACCTCACCAATGGGGGCAAAGTCCTCCTCCGGGATATTGGCCAGCTCTTCCGGGAGATGATTTCGATCTTCAATAATCATTACTTACCACCTCCCACACGAATTCGAGGATCGATAATACCATAGGAAATGTCCACAATCAAGATGGTGAACAGGGAAATAGCAGAGTAGAAAATCAGTAGTGCAACCGTCAGGAAGTGGTCGCCGGCCAGGATGGAGTCAATGAGCAAACCGCCCATGCCGGGCACGGCAAACATCTTTTCCACCACAAGGGAACCGCCCATAATGCCGGTAATCATGGGAATAATGGTGTTGGCAATGGGCACAAGAGAGTTGCGGAAAGCATGCTTTACCGTAGCTTCCGTACGTGTCAAGCCTTTGGTACGGGCAAGAAGCAGGTATTCGGAAGATAGGGTTTCAATCAGCTCACCCCGCAGATACCGGGCAATGGAGGCGATAGGCCCCAACGCCAGAGCAATAATGGGCAAAATCATGGAGTACAACTGGCCGCCGAATGTCGTGGCTTGAGAATCGTACAGGGTCGGAAAAATGGGCCAAAGGTACGTAAAGCAATACTGCAATAAGGACGCGAATACAAAGGATGGCACCGATATACAGATCACAATTAAAAATGATAGGATATTATCGGTCAATTTGTTACGCTTCAGCGCAGCCCATGTACCGACAATAATGCCTAGAGGAATCGAAATCAAAAGCGAGAAAATGTTCAGTACAACGGTAGGGGGAATGCGGATGGACAGAATTTCAAAAACATCCAAACCGGGACGAACCTTGACCGATGTACCAAAGTCGCCGCGAGTCACAATGCCCTCGATAAAATAATAGTACTGTGCAAGCATGGGCTCGTGCAGGTGCATTTCTGCTTCCAGCTTTGCCTGAATTTCGGGAGAAACTTCAGGGTTTTCAAAGATGCTCATGGGCATCAGTCGAATGACCCAAAAAGAAAGGGTCATTACGAGAAACAGCGTCAGCAGCATGGCACCAATCCGGCCAAGGACATACTTAAACATCAAGGCCCTCCACTCTTGCCGTGGAACCGCGGATAAGTCAGTTCGTTAAGGCAGTGTTTTATCAAATGGTATAGGTGCATGGATGCACCGAAACTCGGCACATCCATGCACCTGAAACGGAGAATTACTCGGCGATGTCACCAAACATGGTGCCCCAGCCGATGCCGGGAATGTAGGTCTGCACAGGGAGAACCAGACGATCAGAGAACAACTGATAGTTGATTTCCTGTACCATCGGGATGTTGATAACCTTCTCCAGATAAATCTCTTCCAGCTTTGCGGTTTCTTCCAGCATCTTGGTGTAATCCGACTTCACGGAATCCGCTACCGCATACTGTTCTTCGAAGTCCGCATCGAAGAAGTTATTCGGGTGAGAAGCATAGGAGCTCAGGTAGTAATAGAAGCAAGTGTAGGGATAGGTACGTGCAGCACCGCGAGACCAATCGTTAGGGGACAGATCCCAGGTATCGGTGGTCTTCTTGTAGTCCGTGGTGGACATACCGGCATAAGTCACAATCTTAATCTGCAGCTTGCCTTCGAAGATGACGGGGAACTCTTCCATCAGGTACTCGGCGGTAGCCTTCCAAGCAGTGTCGGATTCATCGAAGGCCATGGTCAGCGTGACGACAGTATCATCGGATACGCCGCACTCTTCATAAGCCTTAGCCAGGTATTCACGAGCCAGCTCGGGATTGTAACCGTAGGGACCCCAGGACTCTACCAATGCGGTCACGGCCTTGCCGTATTCGCTTTCACGATAGGTCAAGCCGGATTCACTCAGCAGACCGGCCATGCCGTTGACATAGGTGCCGGAGGGCTCCTGATAGCCGAACAGGTCGTGGGCGATGACTTCACGATTCATGGCGTGATACAGCGCCTTGCGGTAGTTGATGGAAGTGCACAGGGGGTTGTCAGGATTCTTGCAGTTCACATCGATGTGAAACACGGTCAGGGAAGGATATTCCACCGTGCGAGGATCGTCGATGTAAGTTTCGATGGTGTTGGCGTCAGGAGTAAAATCATCCAGCAGACCCTGCTCCCACAGTTCAACACGGGCGTTCATCTCAGGAATGATACGAACTTCCACCGTATCGTAATGGAACAGGTCGCTGTGCCAATAGGTGTCGTTCTTCTTGTAAATCTGGATGGAATCGTAGGTCCAGGTGTCGAGATAGTACGGGCCGCAGCTCATCCAGTTATCCAAGGACGTGCCATAGGTGGTGGAGGTGCGATCTTCGTTCATGCCGGCTTCGTAAAGAGGCTCGTACACGGGACCGGTGGCACGGTTGGTGAAGTGGGCACAAACATCGGCTTCCGTGTTGGCATCCACGGTATGGATTTCGAGGGTGTAGTCATCAATCTTCTTGATGCCCACTTCATCCCAGCTGATGGTGTTGCTGGTGCCCTGCAGGCTGTAGTCCTTGGCATTCACAATGGTAATGTTGTAGTCGCTCAGGAAGTCAGCCATCTTGTTGGCCAGGATAGGATCAAGCAGCATCTGGTAGGAGTAGATCATGGTGTCCGCATTGATGGGATCGCCATTGTACCAGTGAGCTTCGGGGTTCAGCTTGATCTGCCAAGTGTAGTCGTCTACCTTAATGGGCAGCTCGGAAGCGATATCGCCGATGTAGTGATAGCCCATGCCGTCATCATCCGGCACCGCACGGAACAGGAAAGTAGAGCAATAGAGCAGCGGCTTTTCCACGGAGGTCTCAACGGAGTCATGGGCACTCAGCACGGGACTGTCACTGGTCATGTAGGTGCGGTACACCTTTTCGGCGGTTTCACCCTCTGCGCCAGCGGCAGAGAAACAGGTCAGCAAAAGGGCTGCCGATGCGATGAGGGATACCAGTCGTCTCAGTTTCACAGGAACCACTCCTTTGGAAGATTTTTATGCAAAGGATACTGTGAAGCATCCGTGCATACACCTGGAAAAGTCACACCATGCGGATGGCCAGCACGGTAAGCACCAAAGCAAGTACCATGAGGACACCGCCGCAGATCATCAGCATGGACACATCGTTGTGTATGGGACGCTCGTTGCGGTATTTCAGGTACTCGTCCTTGGCATGGGAAGATTTCATGGGTCTGTTGGCAATCAACCTTCGCAAGGATTTCAATCCCCACGTAAAGGAAGTGAAAGCACGCATATTGCCAAGCAGCCGAATCATTCCCCAAATGAGAAAAACAGATGCCTGCGCAAAGACCAGATCAGCAGCGAAGGTAAGCACCGGCGATGAACGACGAATGCCGAGATATACGCCCGGAACAGCACCAATCACCAGAAGCACTAGGGCTGTCTTCCAAAAACCGCGCCACGATTGACGCTGCTGCATGATCCAACCTCCACTCAGCAAGTAGGATGGGCAAAGCGGTCCAGTCGTGCTGGCTGAACCGCTCTGTTCGTTACTATCATAAACCATTTTGCGCATAAATACAAGTCTTTTTTGTATTTCGATTGTTCTCTTTTATTGATTTCATTACGAAAGTGTTGCAGCCTCTGTATAAGCCGTCACTTGCGCATGAACAGCAAAGGCAAGTCGTTCAACCGCTTGGCCTTTCTCACACTGCCGTTTTTCATAAGAATGGGCATCAAGAGTCTGTTAAGAACGGCCTGTTTCGGTGGGGAACATTTCACTGAAAATATGCAACATGCATAAATAAAAGCTGACGGGAAGACCTGTACAAAACAATGGTTAGATGATAATGTTCGGCATTCTGTCAGAATCAGGCGGAAAAGTTAATTTCAAAAGAAGAGGAAAGCAGCAAAAGCTTTTTGAAATTGTTTTGATTTTTTGAGCGGAATATGATAGAATCAATTGATCCTTAATCTATAACAAGGTGGCGATGAATTGTGCAGCGACCTCGTGGCGACAACCAGCAGCGCATTCTTGATTTCATTAAGTCTGAGATACAGACCAAGGGTTATCCGCCCAGTGTCCGTGAGATTGCTAATGCGGTAGGGCTGAAGTCTACCTCTACGGTGCACGGACATTTGCAGCGCCTTGAAAAGCGGGGCTTGCTCCATCGTGACGCCATGAAGCCCCGTGCCATGGAAGTTGTGGGCGACCCGAATTTCATTCGCAATGCAACGGTGGCCGTGCCTGTTGTTGGGCATGTTCAGGCTGGCGTACCCATTCTGGCGGAGCAAAATCTGGAGGACTATGTTTCCCTTCCTGAAGTGATGCTTGGCCGCGGCGATCATTTTATTTTGCGTGTCCATGGGGACAGTATGATTAACGCGGGCATTATGGATGGCGATTATATTATTGTGCTGCAGCAAAATCATGCTTCCAATGGGGATATTATTGTGGCCATGATTGACGACTCTGCTACCGTGAAACGGTTCTTTAAGGAAGAAAACGGTACCTATCGTCTACAGCCGGAAAATCCCACCATGGAGCCTATTTATACCAAGGAGCTAACCATTGTCGGCGAGGTTGTCTCTCTCTTCCGACTGATCAAGTAAGGCGGAGGTGTCAAATTGATCAGTGCAGAAGAAAGCAAGCGCCGTGTGGCAATTCCGACTTACAGCTTGGCCGAAGAGCTGATCAGCTCCATTTCCCATGGCGTTGGAGCTTTGCTTGGTATTGCTGCGCTGGTGCTGTGCATTGTAAAGAGCTGCAATCCTTTTGATGGATTTAAGCTTGCTTCCTCTATCGTCTTTGGTGTAACAACGGTCATTCTGTACCTGATGAGCTGCCTGTATCACGCACTGAAGGTGAACCGAGCCAAGCGGGTATTTCGGGTATTCGACCACTGTACCATTTTTCTTTTGATTGCCGGCACCTACACGCCTTTTACCCTTGTAACCCTGCGTGAAAGCATGGGGTGGTGGCTGTTTGGAGTGATTTGGCTCATTGCCATTGTCGGCATTGTGCTGAATGCCGTGAGTCTGAAGAAATTCGCCAAGGTGTCCGTGGCGTGCTATCTCGTCATGGGATGGATGGTGATCTTTTCCTTCCCGCAGTTAAAGTTGCTGATGGATGCTCGTGGCATTAACCTGCTTCTGGCAGGTGGATGCGTTTATACGCTGGGGGCCATCCTATACGGCATCGGATCGAAGAAGAAATTCTTCCATTCTGTCTTCCATTTCTTTTGCCTGGGCGGGACCATTCTTCATTTCTTTGCCATTTATCTTTATGTCCTTTAAGGAAAGAAGGAAATGCCTCAATGTATGATACGCCTGCTTGGCCAAAGGAAAAGAGCGCATTGTATGCGCTGCTGAAGGAACAGCTAGCCGCTCTGGTAGATGGATGTACAAGCCCCATGGCCAGCATGGCCAACTGCGCTGCACTGCTGTGGGAGGCACTCCCTGATATCAACTGGGTTGGCTTTTATCTGCTGAAGGGCGATACTTTGCTTTTGGGACCTTTTCAAGGGAAAGTTGCCTGCACGACCATCCGATTGGGTCGAGGCGTTTGCGGTACGGCGGCACTTCAGCGTAAGTCCCAGCTTGTTGCGGATGTGCATCAATTTCCGGGGCATATTGCCTGTGACAGCGCATCCAATGCCGAAATCGTGCTTCCGCTGATTTTTGACGGTCAGCTCTATGGCGTGATGGATATTGACAGCCCGCTGCTCAACCGCTTTGATACGGAAGATTTGCAGGGGCTTGAAGCGATTTGTCAGGTGCTTTCCGCAGCATCGTGGAAGGACGGCTTGCTGTGATGCAGTCTGCAATCAGCCTTCGCCCTTTTACGAGAAGCGAGTATCACCATTTCTACGCTCACTATATGCCTGATGCTGTCATGATGACGGAGCAGTATCTTTACCGCAGATCTTATGCGGATCGATGCTTTGACTATGAATGCCGGCAGCAGGACTGGCATCCAATCTTCGGCATTTTCCTCGATGAGCAGGATTGTATCGGAGCATTATCCTTAAAGTTTGCTGATGCTGACAGTAAGACTTGCGAAATTGGCATCATTCTTCGGGACGATACATGCAAGGGGCATGGCTACGGTACAAGGGCTATGCAGCAGGGCATTGCACTGGCAAGGGAAGTCTATGGCATCCGGCATATCTACGCTGATACGTCTGATGCGAACGAGCGAATGAAGCACATCTTGGTCAAGCTGGATTTTCACCTGACAGCAAGGCATGTGATTACCTTGGGTATGGAGCCGGAAGCAAATTTGCTGCGTTACGTATTGGAATAAAAGAGGGGCTGAGCACATCGTGCTCAGCCTCTTGTTTTCCTTGCTTAGTCGTCGTCGCTGTCGTCCTTCTTAGCAGCCGCAATGATCTTTTCGGCCACATTCGGCGGAACGTCCTCATACCGTTCAAACTTCATGGTGAAGGAACCACGAGCCTGGGTCATGGAACGGAGATCCGTTGCATACTTGAACATTTCGGACATGGGGGCTTCGGCTTCTACCTTCTGCATGCCGTCCACCTGATTCATGCCGATGATCCGGCCGCGGCGCTTATTCATGTCGCCCATGATATCACCCATGTACTCGTCCGGCACCAGCACTTCCACGTGCATGATGGGCTCCATCAGCACAGGACCTGCATCCATGCAGCCCTTCTTGTAGGCAATGCGTGCGGCGGTCTTGAAGGCCATTTCGGAGGAGTCAACAGGGTGATAGGAACCATCATACAGCTTGGCGTGAACGCCCACCATAGGATACCCGGCCAGCACGCCGTGCGCCATGTTCTCACGCAGACCCTTCTCAACGGAGGGAATGAAGTTGCGGGGAACCACGCCGCCAACCACGGCGTCTTCGAATTCGAAGTCCGTGCCGTTCAGGGAGGGAGAGAACTCAATCCACACATCACCAAACTGGCCGTGGCCGCCGGTCTGCTTCTTGTGACGGCCTTCCACCTTCACAACCTTGCGGATCGTTTCACGATAGGGGATCTTGGGATCCTGCAGCACCGCATTAGCACCAAACTTGTTGGCGAGCTTGTTGCGGATCACATCCAGGTGCATTTCGCCTTGACCGGAAAGCAGCGTTTCCGTGGTTTCCGTATTCTTTTCCAAGGTAATGGAAGGATCTTCCTCCATCAGGCGAGCCAGTCCGGAGAAGACCTTATCTTCTTCGCCCTGCTTGGCAGCATAGACAGCCTTGCTCATGCACACCGGCGGGAAGGCGAGGGTCGGATACTGAATCGGCGCATTGTAATCCGCCAGCGTGTCGCCGGTAGAGGTGAACTGCAGCTTGGACAGTGCACCCAAGTCACCGGCGTGAAGCTGCTGCTTCGCAATCTGCTTCTTGCCCCGGAGGATGAAGATGCCACCGGTTTTCTCCGTCTTATCCTTGTTCACGTTGTAAAGGGTGGTGGAGCTGGTCAGCATACCGGAGAAAATGCGGAACAGGGACAGCTTGCCCACGAAGGGGTCAGCGATGGTCTTGTAGATAAAGGCGGAGAAAGGCTGGTCGTCCTTGCAGACACGCACCTGTGCTTCGCCGGTACGGGGATTGAAGCCGGCGTGCTCAATGCCGTCATGCGCAGGGGAGGGCAGATACTTCGCCATCAAGTCCATCATGCGTGCAATACCGACGCCGGTCACGGCAGACACGGCACATACGGGAACGATGCTGCCATCTTTCATGCCCTTACGGAAGCCCTTGAGGATTTCGTCATAATTCAGTTCACCCTCATCCAGGTACTTCATCATCAGGTCGTCATCAGCGGCGGCAGCCTGCTCAGTCAAATATTCAAAAGCCCGGTCTACCTTTTCCTTCATGTTTTCAGGCATCGGCACTTCTACACTCTTCTTATAGGCGCCTTCATAGGCCTTCTTTTCCAGCACGTTCACAACGCCGCGGAAACTCTCGCCATCGCCGATGGGCATTAGCACAGGCACCACGCAACTGCCGTGACGGTCACGCAGCTGCTGGGTAACCTTATCAAAGCTGGCGTGTTCACGATCCATCTGGTTCACAACAAACATACGGCCAACGCCGCTCTTCACGGCATACTTAAAGGCCTTTTCAGCACCGACATTAAAGCCTGTCACGGCGCTGACCACGATGCAGGCAGTCTCAACAACACGGAGGGGGCCGGTCGTTTCACCGATAAAATCAAAATAGCCGGGAACGTCAATAATGTTGAGCATCTTGTCGTTCCAGTCGATAGGAGCACAAGCGGCGCTGACAGAGCACTTACGCTTGATTTCTTCAGGCTCAAAGTCTGTCGTCGTGGTTCCGTCTTCGACTTTGCCCTGACGATCAATAATACCGGCAGCGAAGAGCATTGCTTCCGTTAAAGTCGTCTTGCCCTCGCCGCCATGTCCCATGAGGGCGATGTTGCGAATGTTTGAGGTCAAATAATCAGCCATATCCGTTTCCTCCTTGTTATCATGGATTTCACCCATGGGGTATAGAATAAATCTTTGACTTTTATTCATCGACACCATGATGTTGTGAGGATTATAACATAAAAATGCCCAAAAGAAAAGCTTTGAATTGCAGCAAAGCTTATCTTTGGCACTTTTGTATAATGTTCGAATGTTTTATTTGGCTTGCTACAAGCCAGAAACTACAGATTGCTGCCTTGCAAGGGTCAGCAATTCCAGCATACAGGTATGATCTTCTTCCTTGGGGCTGCTGGAGAGCAAATGAATGCTGCCCTCGCCGTCACGGCGAAGAAGGTCGCCTTTTTCCAGCACACGCCGCAGCTGTTTGGCAGTGCCGCTGTTGCCGTCCATGACTTGAACATGATCAGGCAACAGTTCCCTGAGCAAAGGACGCAGAAAAACATAGTGGGTGCAGCCAAGCACAATAGCGTCTACCGCAGCCAGGTCATACGCAGAAAGAGCTTGCTGTAAATAATGCTTTGCTTCGTGAAAATCCTTTTGCTCCACTAGCTCCATTAAGCCCGGACAGGGCAGGGGAACAGCACCCTCACCATAACGCTCCATCAAAGACTGAAATTTCGGCAGACTCAGGGTTACGGGCGTTGCCAGCACAAGAATGGCACCTTCGTGCCGAACCAAGGACGCCGGCTTCAGTGCCGGTTCCATGCCGATAATCGGCAGTGTCATTTCCTGACGCAGGGTCGCCGCCGCTACGCTGGTTGCGGTATTGCAGGCAATAACAACAGCCTTCACTTCTCTTGCGGTAAGCTCCTTCATGACCTGACGGACGCAAGCCATCACTTCCTCAGGGGTCTTTGTGCCGTAAGGCGCATGGAGGGTATCTCCGTAATAAATAAAATGTTCGTGAGGCAGTTCACGCTCCAACTCGGCGAGGACGCTGATGCCGCCTACACCGCTGTCAAAAACGCCAATGGGATTTTCTGCGTTCATTCCGTAAAGCTCCTCTTTCAAAAAATTGATAGGAACATTATAAAACCATCAGGCATGAAAAGCAAGTTTTCGCATGGTTGTGTCACGGCGTTATGGCCGTTCAAACCAAACCCAAGATCCTAGTGGTATTCCGAGTTAAAATATGATAAAATACCAGCGAGGCGGTGGAACTTTCATGGGGCAGGAGGCGAAGAAGGTATGACAGAGGTAACCATCCTGCCGGATGAACGAGTGGATGAGCTTCAATTGGCGGACATGCATATTCTGCAAAAGCAGCGAGGCTTTCGCTTTGGCATGGATGCTGTCCTGCTGGCGGATTTCGCACGAATTGACCCGAAGGCTGTTGTAGCTGACTTTGGCACGGGCACAGGCATTTTGCCCATGCTTTTGTACGGCCGCGGAAAAGGATGCCGCTTTGAGGCTTTTGAATGTCAGGCTGATATGGCCGACATGGCATTGCGCTCCGTGAAGATGAATCAACTGGAGCATGTGATTCACATTCATCCTGCGGATGTGGCTGCCGCGGCCGACCTGATTGCTCCCGGAACCTTGGACGCTGTCATTTGCAATCCGCCTTACGGCATTAACGGCACCACCATTCGCAACCCGGATGACGCCCGCAGGGTTGCACGGCACCAAAGCGAGGAAGGCATCATCGGTTGGTTCCGCATGGCGCATCGATTGCTGAAGGGAAAAGGCAAATTTGCCATGGTGTACCCTGCTCCGCAAATGCTGCAGGCCATGAAGGACCTGGAAGCGGCGCACCTTGCCCCGAAGCGGTTTCGGCTGATTTACCCGCGAGCAGACAAGCCGGCTAATCTGGTGCTGATTGAAGCGTTGAAGGATGCAAAACCTATGCTGCATCCGGAACCGCCGCTGATTGTCTATGAGCATGATAACCAAATGACGCCTGAACTGCGCAGAATCTACCATGTCGAATAGCCTGATAGGTTCGGCAGACCCCTGCTCATAGTGAAAATGAATACTTGGAGGATTGCTGTGAACAAGCATACCTTTGCCATTTGTGCTTATAAAGAGAGCCCTTATCTGGAGGAATGCATCCAATCCGTTCTTGCTCAGCGAGGAGAAAGCAATGTGATTGTCTGCACCTCCACACCGAATGAAAGCATCCGCAGTTTGTGCGCCCGGTACGATTTGCCCCTGCATATCAATCCGGCAGCAAGCTCCATTCACGGGGATTGGAATTTCGCCATGGCACAATCAGACAGCGAGTACGTTACCCTATGCCATCAAGATGATGTATATGAGCCAGGCTATGCAGCTGCCATGAAAAAGGCAATGGAGAACGGAGGCTTTGAACTGTTCTTCACGGACTATGCAGAGCTCCGGGGCACAGAAAAGACTACCCAAGGCAAGCTGCTGCGGATCAAGCGTATCTTGCAGTGGCCGCTTCGCTTTCGGCATCTGCAAACCCGTCCCTTTGCAAAGCGGTGGGTGCTCCGCTTCGGTAATGGCATCTGCTGCCCCTCGGTAACCTATCATAAGGCGGTGCTTCCTGCTCCGCTGTTTCAGGCAGGACTGAAAAGCAACCTGGATTGGCAAACCTGGGAGCGCCTTTCCCATGACAAAGGACGGTTCTGCTACTGTCCGCAGCCCCTTATGTGCCATCGCATTCATGAAGGGTCGGAAACAAGCCGGGTGATCGGGGAGTCTCTTCGCACCGGAGAAGATGAGCAGATGTTCCGCCTGTTCTGGCCAAAGAGCATTGCCAAGATATTGACGAAGTGCTACAGCACCAGTGAAAAGAGCAACGATCTTTCTGCAAAGTAAGAGGAGTATCTCATGAAATTGATGCTTTTGATTCCGGCTTACAATGAGGAAGCCAACATTGAGCGTGTTGTCCGTGAGATTATTGATTACTATCCTCAGTATGATTATGTGGTGGTCAATGACGGATCCAAGGATCGCACGGCGGAAATTTGCCGCAGCAATCATTTTAATCTGCTGGATCTTCCGGTGAACCTTGGTCTTTCCGGTGCTTTTCAGGCCGGCATGCGCTACGCCTGGGAGCAGGGGTATGATGCGGTGCTTCAATTTGACGGAGACGGCCAGCATGATGCGGCGTTTATCGGTGCCATGGAAAAAGCCATGGAGCAGGAGGGCTGCGATATCGTCATCGGTTCCCGCTTTGTGACCAAGCCGAAACCCATGACCAGCAGAATGCTGGGCAGCAGGCTGCTGTCCCATGGTATGAAATTGACCACCGGGAAGAAATTGACGGATCCTACCAGCGGTATGCGTCTGTTCAGCCGCAAAATGATTCGTCAATTTGCCATGGGAATGAATTACGGGCCGGAACCGGACACCATTGCTTACCTGATTCGCGGCGGCGCAAAGGTGACGGAGGTTCAGGTGGAAATGCATGAGCGTATTGCCGGTACCAGCTACCTGAACTTGTCACGTTCGGTTCTCTACATGCTGAACATGCTGTGCTCCATTTTTGTCTTCCAGTTCGCACGAAAGAAGGAGGGCTGATTCCATGTCTGTAACCCTTCGCGTCATTCTGCTGTCTGCCTCTGTGCTGACCTTTATTTGGGTACTTAAGAAGATCCGCAATGCCCAAGTGACCCTGCAGGACGCTGTTTTCTGGCTGCTGTCTTCCTTACTACTGGTGATCATGGGTGTTTTCCCGGATTTGGTAATCAGTGCGGCGAATCTGGTGGGCGTCGCTTCTCCTGTTAACTTTGTGTTCCTATGCATTATCTTCGTGCTGCTGGTGAAGGTGTTTTTGATGAGCATTAAGCTGTCTCAGCTGGAATACAAGTTGCAACGCCTTGTTCAGCATGAAGCCATTACAGAAAAGAAAATCGAGGACAAGGAGCAGCATGACACAGAACATTAAGCGTCAATCCCTAGAGAAGAACATGCTCTTTAACTCCATCGGATCCATGTTCTATTTGGTGTGTCAGTGGCTGATTTCCGTTTTGGCTGTTCGCCTGGCTTCCTACGAAGTGGGCGGTATGCTGACACTGGCCATTTCTATCACCAATCTGTTTTATGTCATTGCTACCTTTTCATTGCGGGTTTTTCAGGTATCTGACACAGCATGCAAATATCCGGCCGGCCGTTATCTCTCTACTCGCTTGCTCACTTGCTTGCTGGGTTTTGTCGGCTGTGTCGGGTTTGTCTTTGTCAATCGCCAATATACATCCACGCAGCGCTTGTGCATTGTTATGTACATGGTTTTTAAGCTGAGTGAGGCGCTGGTGGACACTCTGGCAGCGGAGCAGCAGAAGGCATGGCGGATGGACTACAGCTGTTACTCCTTCCTGATGCGTGGTGCTGCTACACTGGTTTTATTCATCGTCACCATGCTGCTGTGGCACAATCTTTTCCTGACCCTTGCGTTGATGGCCGGGGCAGCGCTTCTCATCGTTCTGTGCTATGATGTGTCGGTGACGCTCCGCATTGTGCCCATTGAATTGCATGTATCCTGGAAACAATGTTTCCCCCTGCTGCAGGAAGCATGGCCCATGATGCTGAATGGTGCGCTCATGGTACTGCTGGCATCTATCCCGCGTTACCTGCTGGAAATGTATGCAGGAAGCAGCGTTCTCGGCATTTACAGCTCCATTGCTATGCCGGCGGTGATTATTCAAACTGGCAGCAGCTTCATTTACAGCCCATTGGTTGCCCCTCTGTCGGAAAAATGGTCGGCAGGGGATATGAGAACCTTCCGCAAGGATGTCTTCAAAACACTGCTTGCCATTCTGATGATGGCTCTGGTCGTCATCCTTGGCGGTGCTGTGCTGGGGGATTGGGGTTTGCAGCTGATTTATGGCGAAAGCATCGCACCCTATACTTGGCAGCTGACCATCGTTTTGCTGTCTACCCTGAGCCTTGCCCTGCTGTACTTCTTTGAGGTGCCGCTGACCATTATGCGGCGGCTTAAGATTATGTCCGTGATGCATGGCGCAGCCGTTGTTGTGGTGGCGATTGCGTCCATGCTCCTCATCCCTCGCTGTGGCATGATCGGTGTAAGCCTTGCCATGATCATTGCAGCCGGGCTTGATGCCTTGGCCATGGGCATTACCACCTTTGTGCTTACCGGAAAAATGGTGCGCAAGGGCGACAGCACCGCCGTATAAACGTTAGGCAATACAGAAAAGCTTACAGGAAAGCCTGAGAAAGGATCATCAGATGCCCATGATCCGCATCTGAGTCACTGCCATGAACATGCTTCGCTTTTTGTTGATGAAATTTGCCGTGCCCGTGCCGGATATTACGAAATATGACCGATTCCTCTTCATCGGTCCCCATCCGGATGATATTGAAATTGGTGCCGGTGCTACGGCTGCCAGACTTGCGGCAGAGGGGAAGTCCGTCTGTTTCCTCATCTGCACGGATGGACGGTACGGCGACGGCTTCACGGAGCTGCGCGGCGATGCATTGGCGGAGTGCAGAAAACGCGAGTCCCTTGAAAGCGCAAAGATGCTTGGCGTAGAAGATGTGCGCTTTCTGGGCTTAAGCGACGGCGGCTTTTATGAAACGGATGCATTGATCCGTGGCATTGCCGAGGCAGTAGGAGATTTTCGTTCTGATGTCATTTTTGCGCCTGATCCCTGCGTTACCAGCGAGTGCCATCAGGATCACTTAAACGTTGGCATGGCCGCACGAAAAATCGCTTGCCTTGCCCCTTATGCGCATTTGATGGAGCACTATGGTGCTCAACATGCGGATGTGAAGGCATTGGCCTATTACTTCACGGCAAAAGGCAATTGTTTCGTTGGTACGAAAGGTTACAGAGACAAACAGTTGGCATCCATTTTTGACTGCCATCAAAGTCAATTTCCTCCGAACGGTGCCGAGGGTAAGTCGATTGCACTTTACCTGAAGCTTCGATCGATCTATTACGGCATCAGGAGCTTTCGGGGCAGTGCCGAAGCTTTCCGGGTGCTTGGACAAACCCATATGCATTGTTTCCCCGAGGGCGGAAATTGAAGATTTCACCATAAGGAAAAGGCCGGGAACGACCCCGTATATCGGAGTTTGTTCCCGGCCTTGCTTGTTTGTATAAATTAGTTCGTGCCTTCCAAGGCAGTTCCGTTTACATAAAGGGTATAACCGTTTGCGATAACCTGAGATGCATCACCGTCAAAGGAGGTAATGTAGCTGTCGGCCGTCAGCGTCCAAGTGCTGGTGCTGTCCAGGGTCACATTGACTTCGCCGACTTCAGTGGACACCGTCTCGCCGCGGCTGTTGGCAATCTCGCCGGACACGCAGCCCGTGAAGGAAGAGCCATCGGTCAATGCCAGGTTCAGGATGGACTCACTGCCGACCAGCACGGTGCCTTCAAGCACCTGATTTGCGGCATTCACTTCAGCCTGATTGCTGGCACCGTTCCAGCCGTCATCACACACGGACAGGAGCACGTTGTCTGCATCATTGTTAGTGATGGCAACGCCGTTCAGCGTGATCACTGCATGGGTATTGGTCACATGGAATACGTGGCCGCTATTGCTTGTCAGGCTTCCGCCGGTCATGGTGAAGGAAGAAGTACCTGAGTCAGCATCACCGGACATGGACTGGTAGATCATGATGGTATCCAGGAAGGTTGCGTTGCCGTTGCATTGGGTGTTGGTGGCCGTCAGGTCGCAATCCGTCAGGGTAATGCTGTTCTTGCCTTCAATGCACACGCCTTCGGATAGGTTGGAAGTGAGTGTAGCATCGGATACGGTGATGCTGGCGGTAGAGTAAATGGCAGGAGAACCCAGTCCGTTGGTGGTATAGCTGCCGTCTTCCACCACCACCGTTCCGCCGCCGCGGTCCGTACGAATGGCTGCGGAAGAACGTCCGCTGGTTTCAATGGTCAGGTTGTTGGCATAGGTTACGCCGCCGCCTGCGGTCATGATGCCGCCGGAGCCGTCACCGGTGGTGGTAATCGTAGTGTCTGCAATGGTAACGGTGGTGCCGTCGCCGTCAGCACCGTTAGTGCCGCCGTTGCCGCCGTAGGAGAATACGCCGTTGGCGCCGTTAGCACTGGAGGAAATGGTGCTGTTGGTGATGGTCAGCTGTGCACCGTCCTTCGCCAGCACGGCAGCATTCAGACCATAGAAATTGCAATTGTCGCCGCCGTCCGAATCGCCCGTTTTTGTGACGGTCGCCTGATCAACGGTAACGGCATCGGTCGTGTCCACAATCAGGGCACTTTCATCCGCCGTGGTGGAGGTATACGTTTCGCCGGTGGTTTCCGTGGCGGTGGAAATGGAGGTTGCTGCCGTATACGTTACATTGCCGGAAGCACCCATGCCGCCAAAGCCGCCGCCACTGGGCGGATTGCCGCCGGGTGCAGCCATGTTCTGAGCGGATTCATTCAGCCAATCGGAAATTGCCTCATACTCATCCTGGGTGATGATACCGTTGTTCAGCAGTTCTTCCAACTGAGTCTGAGAAAGCATCATCCCCATTTGCTGACCGCCTGAAGGCATTTCCGGTGCACCGCCATTGGTGTCGGACTGGTCGCCGTCAGGCTTGGCCGGAGGATTGCCGGAAGGCTGGCCGTTGTTGCCGGACTGATCACCATCAGGCTTGGCTGGAGGATTGTCGGAGGACTGGCCGGTGCTGCTGCCGGACTGGTCGTCCTCAGGCTTGGCTGGGGGATTGCCGGAAGGCTGACCTTCGGTTGTGTCGCTGGGCATTTCAGGCTGGTTCGATGCAAGATAGGCATTGATGGCATTCAGCGTTTCCTGACTGATGATGCCCTTTTCGACCAGCTCTTGCAGGCCGCTTGCCGTGCTCTCGCTAACGGTTTCGGTCGGGGCAGAAGATGCAGTGCTTTCTTCTGCTACTGCGCCGCTCAGGCAACTTAGTGACAGTGCCAGGGCGATTGCCAACATACGCTTCATATGGAATAAAACCTCCTTATCGATAACTGGCTTTTCATGGTCAAGTGCTTTTGTTTCACTTGACGGTTTGTATATTAGCGACTCCTTTTGAAGAAGAAATGGTATGAAAGTGAACAATGCATGAAAAACGCTTACCTTACAGTGAATCCAATTTTCACTGGGAGGCAAGCATATGGAATACGGTTACGCAAGGGTATCCTCCAAGGAACAGAACGAACAGCGGCAAATCATTGCGCTGACGCAGTTTGGACTTCTGCGGGAGAACATCTACGTGGATAAGCAGTCTGGCAAAGATTTCGAGCGAGAACAGTACCGGCAGTTGATGCGCAGACTAAAAAGCGGCGACCTGCTGGTGGTGAAAAGCATCGATCGCCTAGGCAGAAACTACGGGGAGATTCTAGAGCAGTGGCGCATCATGACCAAGGAAAAGCATGTGTTTATTGTGGTGCTGGATATGCCCTTGTTGGATACAAGGAAGGCTAACGACCTGACCAACGAGCTGATCGCGGATATTGTTCTGCAACTTCTGAGCTACGTGGCGCAGACGGAGCGGGAGTTTATTCGCCAGCGTCAGGCAGAAGGCATTGCCGCAGCCAAAGCACGAGGTGTACACTTTGGCAGAAAGCCAAAAGCAAAACCGCCGGAATTTCAGGCGATGCTGGAGGAATGGCATATGGGCAACCTATCCGCACGCAAGGCGGCGGCTCATCTTGGCGTATCATGCGGAACGTTTCTGAAATGGGCAGGTGATTACAAAAGTACAGGTTTGTAAACAGTCATCGACACACGCCCAATTAGCACGAAATCACTAATCAGTGACTTAATTGTATCAAAAATAGTCAGGAAAATCAACCGTTTGTGGTGTAATTTTCCTGAGTGCAGTTTTGAATGTCGCTGTTTACAAAGGTGTACTTTTGTAAACAGTTCGTTTGTACCGGTTTCGAATGCGAAAATAAAATGGGTGGAGGTTTTCGGAGATGTACAGGTATAACAGCGGTGCAGAGGTGTTTGGGTACATCGTGGCTTTGATTGTCTTGCTTATCATTAACGGATTGTTGGCCTCTAATGCCAGCGACATTGCGCAAGATAAGGGATACGAAAAACGCAAGTGGTTCCACATGTGTTTCTGGCTGAGCCTGCCTGCTTATCTCATTGTTTGCGCCATGCCGGATAAGAACCTGGCGGAAGCAATACGTCAGCAATTCACAGTGAATACAGGTAAAATTGATAACAACCTCGAGGTAACGGCAGTGGCAGCCAAGCTGGATGAGCGTGTCACTTTCGGTCATTATCCGCAAATGGCGGAAGGAACTGACAACACCGCTATCGAATGGCTAGTTCTTCAAAAAGAGGACAACAAGGCATTACTCATCAGCCGTTATGGATTAGATGTCCAACCCTACAATACGATCTACACAGATGTCACTTGGGAAACCTGCACCCTGCGTACTTGGCTGAATAGTACCTTCATGAACAAGGCCTTTACCGCAGAAGAGCAGAAAGCCATTCTGACCACCACGGTGGACAACAGCAGCAGTCAGGGTTATAGTGGATATAGCACAAACGGCGGCAACAACACACAGGATCAGGTCTTCCTGCTGAGCTATGCAGAGGCAAACAAGTACTTTGGTGTAACGTATAGTGACAGCAACAATACCGAGGCAAGAGTGAAGCCTACAGCCTATGCGGAAAAGCAAGGTGCCTATACAAGCAGTAGCACCAAGACGGTAGATGGTGACAGTGCTGGGTGGTGGTGGCTCCGCTCGCCCGGCTACTATCAGTACTATGCGGCGAGCGTGAGCACCGGCGGCTCCCTCGACGACGGCATTGTCAGCATCGGCCTTGGTTGTGTTCGCCCCGCTTTGTGGATCAATCTGGAACCTGGTATCTTCTGATCATGAATATTCTATATACCCCTTGCATTTTGGCAGAAAAAGGGGTATGATGGTTGCAACAAAAAGAAGGAGGTTTGCGCCATGGTTAGCAGTCGGTTTGGCTACTATTATTATTACGTGCTGTACCGTTCGTGCAGGGCGTGATTTGGCGTGGAATCTTCCGTCGCCCTGCAGCGTGTGCTGTGGGGCGCTTTTGTTTGGTGCCCAAATTGTAGGACGGAGGGACGGTAAACATGATCGTTATCTTGAAGCAGGAAGCACGGCAGGAGCAGATTGAGAAGCTGCAGCATTTCTTCACGGGACTTGGGCTGAAGATTCATATGTCCCAAGGGGAAAGCTGCACCATCATGGGTCTGGTAGGCGATACCACGCAGGTGGATGAGGATATGATCACATCCCTGGATGCGGTGGAGGCCGTTCGGCGTGTGCAGGAGCCCTATAAGAAGGCCAATCGGAAGTTTCATCCCACCGATACGGTAGTGGATGTAGGCGGTGTAAAAATCGGTGGAGGAAACTTCCAAATCATTGCAGGCCCTTGCTCTGTTGAGAATGAGGCGCAGATTATTTCTGTGGCTAAGTCGGTGAAAGAAGCAGGCGCAACCCTGCTGCGCGGCGGTGCGTTCAAGCCCCGCACGTCACCCTATGCGTTTCAGGGCTTGCATGATGAAGGTTTGCGCCTGTTGCTGAAGGCAAAGGAGGCAACCGGCCTGCCCATCGTAACGGAAATTATGGATGCGGCGGATTTGCCTCTGTTTGAGCAGGTGGACATGATCCAAGTGGGCGCCAGAAACATGCAGAACTTTGAACTGCTGAAGAAGCTTGGTAAGGTGAACAAGCCCATTTTGTTGAAGCGGGGCCTTGCCAACACCATCCAAGAGCTGCTGATGAGTGCCGAATACATTATGGCCGGCGGTAATGAACAGGTGGTGCTGTGCGAGCGGGGCATTCGCACCTTTGAAACGGCCACACGGAACACGCTGGATTTGAGCGCCATCCCTGTGCTGCATGAAAAGACCCACCTGCCGGTGATTGTAGATCCCAGCCACGCAACCGGGGTTAGCCGCTTGGTGAAGCCTATGGCTGTGGCAGCGGCGGCATGCGGGGCGGATGGCTTGATCATCGAGGTGCACAATGATCCCAAGCACGCACTGTGCGACGGTGCACAGTCTCTGACGCCGGAAGAATTTCAAGATGTGTCGAACAGAGTTTTTGCTGTGCGGAAGATCATGGCGTGAGCTTCTGCGGCGGAAAATGTGCATCTTTATCCAAACCCACGCATATTGTTGACATCCGGTTTTCTTCATGATATGATGCAAACGAATTGAATCACCATGTGTGCATGGCACACGGAGTGAACAATTCGGATGAAGGAGTGACGGTCAGTTGGAGAAGCAGTATCGTGTAGGCATTGTTGGTGCAACCGGTATGGTCGGTCAGCGTTTTATTTCTCTCCTGCAGGGGCATCCTTGGTTCCATATTACGGCGTTGGCAGCCTCTGCCCGCAGTGCAGGAAAAACCTATGCGGAAGCCGTCGGAAGCCGTTGGGCATTTGATTGGGAGATTCCGTCAGACGTGCGTGATATGACGGTGCTGGACGCTCAGGATGTTGAATCCATGGGCAAGCTGGTGGACTTCGTATTCTGCGCAGTAGACATGAAGAAGGATGAAATCCGTGCATTGGAAGAAAATTATGCCAAGCACGAGATTCCTGTGGTTAGCAACAACAGTGCCTGCCGTGGTTTGCCGGATGTGCCCATGGTGGTGCCGGAAATCAATGCGGATCATATTGAAGTGATTGCGACCCAGCGCCAGCGGCTCGGATGCAAGCGGGGCTTTATTGCCGTAAAGCCTAATTGCTCGATTCAGAGCTACGTTCCTGCGCTCACGCCCCTCATGGAGTTTGAGCCTGAGAAGGTTAGCGTGTGCACCTATCAGGCCATCAGCGGCGCCGGGAAGACCTTCAAGACCTGGCCTGAAATGGTGGACAACGTCATTCCCTATATCAGCGGTGAAGATGAAAAGAGCGAAAAAGAGCCTCTCAAGCTGTGGGGCAAGGTTGCAGACGGCGTGATTGTCAATGCAGTCAAGCCCGTGATCAGCGCTCAGTGCCTGCGTGTAGCTGCCTCTGACGGTCACATGGCAGCAGTGTCCGTGTCCTTTGCCCATAAGCCCACCATGGAGCAGATTCTGGAGAAGTGGAACAACTGGGAAACCGAAGCACAGCGGTTGAACCTGCCCAGTGCACCCAAGCCTTTCCTGCAATACTTTGATGATCCTGCACGCCCCCAAACCCGGTTGGATCGTGATTTCCAAAATGGCTTTGGCGTGTCTATCGGTCGGCTGCGCCCGGATGTGCTGTTCGATTATAAGTTTGTGTGCCTGAGCCATAACACGGTTCGGGGCGCTGCCGGCGGCGGCATTCTGACGGCAGAACTCCTGTGCCGGAAGGGGTACATCGAGCCTCAGGCGTGAGAGTAAGATTTTCAGTAAAAAAGGACAGTTCAAAGAAACGTCATCTTAAAGATTTCTAGGAATTGAGTTTTAAGTACGTTTCCAGAACGGCAAAACAGAACCACCGATGGAGAAGCAGAAATGTTCATTCATCGGTGGTTTTATCATTGCAAAAATACAGGCAGGCACGGAAGGAAATGTTCCTCCGTGTCTTTCCCTTACCCTGTGTCCTGCGCTTACCCCCTAGCTTTTCAATCAGATAGTTGCAATGTCTTTTATGACTTCTTCAATCCCTCGATCCTTCCACTCAGGCATATACTGTCCTCCAGCCCGGCGCCATAGCAGTATTCATAGATTTATCCATCCATGCCTTGGGCAGTGGTAATTAATAAAAGCTGACTTGCACTGATGCAATCTGAAATCTCTATGGATTTAAGCCGATGATTTTTACCACTAATTCTGCCATATGCCGATCACTCTGCTTCATACCATCATCCAGCCAGCCGTAAATCACAGAAAGATAGCCAGCCGCGAGAAAATTTCGGGTGTAAAACGCACACTCGTCTTTTGTGCTGTCGTAGGGATATGCTTTCCGGAACAGCAAGTACATTTCGTTTACAAGATGGGCGTCCCGCATCATCAGGAAGAAATCCGGATTTTTTCGGATAAAGGCAAACAGAAGCTCCACATTGCGGATATAGACCGCTTTGGTTTCCACAGCAGTTGGCGGGATCGTCCGATAGTACCCCATCATGTATTCTTCCTTGAAGCCGTCTAAAAGCAGGGCTTCCTTAGAAGGATAAATGCGGTAGAATGTGCTGCGATTATACCCGGCCTCCCGGCATATTTCAGAGATTTGAATTTCCGGATACGATTTTTGATGGTAGAGCCGCAGAAGCGCCTCAAAGAAACACTTTTTTGAAAGTTTGTTCGTCCGCATAATGCAACGTCTCCCAATGCTATGTCCATTTTAGAAGCCGAGTCCTTGATTCCATATTCTTTGAGGATTACAATGTAAATGCAACGTGAGTTGCGTTTAGAATGATATCATATTTTGGCGGGAGGAACAAGTATGAACGTGTGGGTGATTGGCATTGCGGGAATGCTATTGGGAACCGTCGAACAGTTTCTGGTGAACGAAAGTCGCATTGTAGCGGGAGTCATTTTGATTGCGGGCTGTGCACTGCTATTCGAGATGCGTAAAAAAAAGTCAGAGCTTCCGATGTGGCAGCTCTGGCTTGTTCGGGGTGTCACGGCACTTCATGTGATTGGCATTTTCTCTGACCGCTGGCTGGTATATACCGGTCTTGGCGTATTGACTGCTGTGGCGGGCATTGTGATGACCGTTTGCGGATTGATCCAGCGCAAAGCAAAGCGTCCTGTTGCAAAGGTAGGCGAGGTCGTTCTTTCTGCTGCTGCCGGACTGTTGGCTTTTGTGATTCTTGGAATCACATTCTTTCCAAAGGCTTCTTTCTCTGTTTTCAAGACTGCCATCAACGCATACGGAAATGTAACATCAGCAGAGCGCTATGAGGAAACATTGGAAAATGGCGCACAGATGATTGCGAACATTCAGTATGACACCGTTTACCCCAACGGATTTCTGGATGTTTATTACACAGCTACACCACGGTCTGAAAATCCTCCTACGCTGCTTTTCATTCATGGCGGCGGCTATGCCAACGGCGATAAGAGCAGCGGCGATCCCAATGCGGGCGAGGTCGATTACAGGGATTCCCTTGCGTATCGTGCGCTGAACGAGGGATACAATGTGGTGCAGTTCAATTACTGCCTGATGACGGAGCATATCTTCCCGGATGCGATCATACAGCTCAACAGCGGACTGAAATATCTGAAAGACCATGCAGCGGAGCTGGGGTTGAATATGGATGCGGTATTTCTGTCCGGCGGCTCTGCGGGCGGCAATCTGGCGGGTGTAATGGCAAATCTGCAAACGAACCCGGAGTATGCTGCTGAAATGGGCATTACGCCTGCGCTGGATTCTGACGATATTCGCGGTGTGGTATTTATCAGCGCTCTGCTCGACAACTCGCAGTACGGCGTCACCCATAATGTTGTCATTGACTATATGTTTTACTGGGCAGGCCGGGTCTATCTGAATACCAATGATATTGTTTATGACAAGGAAGCCTCCCGCCTCTCCAATGTCATTGATAATGTGAGTGCGAACTATCCTCCCGCACTGATTTCGGACGGAAACAGCGGCAGCTTCTTTGATCAGGCTTTTGCCATGAATGCACGTCTGGTAGAACTGGGCGTGGAGTGCAAGCTGATCTACTACCCCAAGGCCGTAGCAACGCTGGCACATGGATATGAAGATCTCGGCTCTGACTACGCGAAACTCACGCAGGACAGAATGATTGAATTTATGAATGCGCACGCTGAGTAACAGTAAGGCCGCAGCCTCTTTCTACGGATGGCTGCGGCCTTACTGCATTTTTCTTATTCGCAAGGCAACTTATCAGACTGCTCTTTGAAGTGGATTTTCTCCGTTCCTGCTTCAATGGCAGTCTCATAATACCAGCATTTGTGGTTGATAAAGTCCAGCGTCTTTTGCAGGTCTGCCATCTGCGCTTCAACGGCTTTTTTCCGCTCCAGGAACATTTTATACCGCTCTTGCAGGGAATCATCCCCCATCAATACCCATTCGGAGAATTGCCGGATGTCCTTGATGGACATGCCGGATTTCTTCAGGCATTCGATGACCCGCAGCATAGCAATGTCCCCATCGGAAAACATTCGATACCCGGATTCTTTCCGCTCCATATACGGCAGTAAGCCCTGTTTGTCGTAATACCGCAGTGTAACAGGGGTCAAGTTCATAAGCTCGGCGGCCTGTTTGATCGTATAAGGCATAACCAATCCTCCGTTACAAAAAGTTCAAAAATTAAATTCGACCTTTGGTATTGACCTTAACCTCGAGGTTAATGTTACACTGCTTTTGAACAAAAGTCAACGATGTTCTTGCTTTCTTGAAGGAGGGACTGTAGATGAACCGGTCTAAAGTGGTGGTTATTACGGGAGCGTCCAGCGGAATTGGAGAAGCAACCGCACGCCTTCTTGCGAAACAGGGCAACAAAATTGTTCTGGCCGCAAGACGGGAAGAGAAGCTGGAAAAAATCGTGTCGGAAATCATTGCAGCTGGCGGTGATGCGGTGTACTGCATTACGGATGTTGCAAAAGTGGGCGACCAGGAAGCACTGGCGCAAAGAGCAATGGATGTCTACGGAAGGATTGACGTGTGGATCAATAATGCAGGGCTTATGCCTTTGTCACTAATGGCCGAAGACAGGGTAGCTGATTGGGATAGATGCGTAGATGTGAACCTGAAAGGTGTTCTCTACGGAATCCATGCGTGCCTCGGAATGATGCGTAAACAGAAGAGCGGACATATTATCAATATGGGCTCGCTTTCTTCCCATCAGACAGGCATGGCGTGCGGCATTTATGCGGCAACCAAGTTTGGCGTCAGAGCGATCAGCGAAACACTTCGCGAGGAAGAAGCCGCTGCGAAAAGCGAGATTCGCGTGACGATGCTGGCCCCCGGAATGATTGCAACAGAATTGCCGCAATCATTGACCACACAGGAGGGACGGGACGGTATGCAGGCTGCGTATGACGCACTTGCGATCCCGGCGGAGTCCGTAGCGGAGAGCATCGCCTTTGCTATCAACATGCCGGAGAACACAAGCATCAATGAGATCATCGTTCGTCCCACTGCCCAGCAGCTGTAATCTGTTCAGAGCGAAAAAGGAGTTTTCTATGAAGCGTAAAGTCTTTCTCTGCATTTTGTTGATGATGTCGTTCATGCTTGCAGCATGCGGCATAGCTGATACGGAAAGTCAAAGCAGTGAAGCTTCTGATACAAAAACAGAGGTCAGTATGAAAAACATTGTTCTTGGCAAAGTGCCGGACGGTTATTACAGCGCTGCGGCTCAGCAGGGCAAGCTGGAGAACTTCACTTACAACACGAAGGATTATATCGGAAGCGGCAATGCGATTCAAAGCAGCGCCACGGTTTATCTGCCCTACGGCTATGATCAGGATGATTTCACCACCCGGTATAACATCCTTTATCTCCAGCATGGGGCTTATGGAAATGAGCGCACATGGATGTACGAATATGGGGACAGCTTCAAGAACATGATCGACCACATGATCGAGGACAAGCTGATCCCGCCGCTGATCATCGTCATGCCATATCTGCCCTCCGGGAACGAATGGTATCACGACACAACGCCGATTTTCTATTCCGGAGAGTTGAAAAATGATCGCAAATTGCAAGTGCAAATTGGACACCCCGCATGAATAAAATCTGTTCGG
>JAUMVT010000016.1 GCA_030529995.1 Clostridia bacterium | reverse complement strand
TACCATTGTGATGCCGCCGCCTAACATTACGGGGCAGCTCCACATGGGTCACGCCATGGACTGCACCCTGCAGGATGCAGCCATTCGCTATCACCGCATGAAGGGAGACCCCACCCTGTGGCTGCCCGGCACGGATCATGCTGCCATTGCAACGGAAGTAAAGATCGTGGCTGCCATGGCCAAGGAAGGCCTGACCAAGGAAGGCATCGGCCGGGAAGCATTCCTGGAGCGTGCCTGGGCATGGAAGGAACAGTACGGCAACCGCATCACTCAGCAGCAGCGGCGTATGGGCGCAAGCTGCGACTGGAGCCGTGAACGCTTCACCATGGATGAAGGCTGCAGCCGGGCTGTCCGGGAAGTGTTCTGCCGCCTGTATGAAAAGGGCTTAATTTATCGTGGCAGCCGCCTGGTGAACTGGTGTCCCTGCTGCAATACGTCCATTTCCGATGCGGAGGTGGAGTATGAAGAGAAGGACGGCAACTTCTGGCACCTGCTCTACCCGGTGAAGGAAACCGGCGAAATGCTGGAGCTGGCTACCACCCGTCCCGAAACCATGCTGGGCGATACGGCAGTGGCCATCAATGCGGAGGATCCCCGGTATGCCCATCTCCATGGCTGCCATGTGATTCTGCCCCTGCTGAACAAGGAAATCCCCATTGTGTGCGATGAGCATGCGGACATGACCAAGGGCACCGGCGTGGTGAAGATTACCCCTGCTCATGACCCCAATGACTACGAAGTGGGTCAGCGGCATCAGCTGCCCATTGTCCGGGTGTTTACCTACGATGGCCACATGACCGGTGCTGCGGACAAGGCGGAGAATGATGAGCTTTTTGCATCCGGCAAGGCGACGGTGAACGAGCCTCGTGTGCTGGACTGCGGCAAGTATGCCGGCATGACCACCGCGGAGGCACGGAAGGCCATTGTTGCCGACCTGACGGCAGGCGGCTATCTGAAGTCTGTGGAGCCCCTGAAGCACGAGGTGGGCACCTGCTACCGCTGCCATACCACCGTGGAACCCATGGTGTCCAAGCAGTGGTTTGTGGACATGAAGCCCCTGGCTGAGCCGGCCATTGCGTGCGTCAAGGATGGCCGCATTGCCTTTGTGCCGGATCGCTTCTCCAAGACTTACCTGAACTGGATGGAAAACATCCGTGACTGGTGCATCAGCCGCAAGCTGTGGTGGGGGCATCGGATTCCTGCTTGGTACTGCGATGACTGCGGCGAGATGAGCGTTTCCCGTACGGATCTGACCCATTGCCCCAAGTGCGGCAGTGAGCATATTCATCAGGATGAGGAGGTGCTGGATACCTGGTTCTCCAGCGCTCTGTGGCCCTTCTCTACCCTGGGCTGGCCGGATGAAACGGAAGACCTGAAGTATTTCTACCCCACCAGCATGCTGGTGACGGGCTATGACATTATTTTCTTCTGGGTTGCCCGGATGATTTTCTCCGGCATGGAGCAAATGGGGGATGTGCCCTTCAAAACCGTGCTGATCCATGGCCTTGTGCGTGATGAACAGGGACGGAAGATGTCCAAGTCCCTGGGGAACGGCGTGGATCCCCTGGAAGTAATTGATCAGTACGGCGCGGATGCTCTCCGCTTCTCCCTGCTGCTGGGAGTCAGCCCCGGAAACGATACCCGTTACATCGAAAGCAAGGTGGAGGCAGCCCGGAACTTTGCCAACAAGGTTTGGAACGCTTCCCGCTTTGTGCTGATGAATGTGGACGAGCGGCATGAAATTGATCCTGCGCTGCTGACCTTGGCGGATCAGTGGATTCTGACCCGCTTCCAGGATGCTGTCCGGGATATTTCCGCCCACAATGAGGAGGGCGACTTCGGCCTGTCCGCCAACCGGATCTATGACTTTGCGTGGAGCGAATTCTGCGACTGGTACATTGAGCTGGCCAAGTCCCGCCTGACCGGCGAGGACGAAAGCGCAAAGCGCAACGTGCAGGCTGTGCTGCTGTATGTGCTGGAAGGCCTGCTGAAGCTGCTGCATCCCTTCATGCCTTTCCTGACGGAGCAGGTGTATAAGTATCTGCCGGGTACGGAAGGCTTCCTGATGCTGTCCAAGTGGCCGGAAGTGAAGGCTGCTTACGACTTCCCTGCGGAAGAAGCGAAGATGCAGGGGGTGATGGAAATCATCCGCAGCATCCGTAACCTGCGCAGCGAAATGAACGTGGCTGCCGGCAAGCGCACCCGGCTGATGCTCCTGCCCAAAGAGGGCTGGGCTGACGCATTGGCGGAAACTTCCGTGTACTTCGGCCGCCTGGCATGGGCATCTTCTGTGGAGATGATCAGCAGCCGGGACGAGGTCAAGGAGAAGACCGTCAGTGCCGTGACAGCAGCCGCCGAGCTGTTTATTCCTCTGGGCGACTTGGTGGATTTCGCCAAGGAAATCGCCCGGCTGAATAAGGAACTGGAGAACCTGAATAAGGAAGTTGCCCGGGCGGAAGGCAAGCTGAATAACCCCGGCTTTGTAGCGAAGGCTCCTGCGGTACTGGTGCAGCAGGAAAAGGAAAAGCTGGAGACCAACAAGCAGAAGGCAGCTGCCCTGGAAGGCCGCATTGCGGAGCTGAAGGAAAGCCTATGAAAACAGCAGCACAGGTGGTAGATGCCATTCACGGCACCTATGCCACTGGCAGCAAAAACGGTCTGGAAAATACCAAAGAGCTTATGCGCAGGCTTTGCCCCCAAACCAAGGTGCCCGTCATTCACGTGGCGGGCACCAACGGTAAGGGGAGCACCTGTGCCATGCTGGAAAGCATTCTGCGCTGTGCAGGCTACCGGACGGGATTGTACACTTCTCCCTTTCTGCAAAGGTATGAGGAACGAATCCGCCTGAACGGGCGACTCATCAGCGGTGAGGAAATGGAGCTGTACGGCAACCGCCTGCTGGAGGCTGCCGAAGGTTTGCAGCCCACCCCTTTTGAAATGGGCACGGCGCTGGCACTGTCCGCTTTTGAAGGTGAACAGGTGGATGTGGCCGTGGTAGAGGTAGGCCTTGGGGGACGGCTGGATCCCACCAATGTGGTGCAGCCCTGCCTGTGCGGCATTGCGGCCATCGGGCTGGATCATATGCACTTCCTTGGGGATACGGCGGAAAAAATCGCCGGGGAAAAGGCAGGCATCATGAAGGATAATGTGCCTGTGGTGTGTCATCCGGCAGAAAACGGTGTTGCGGCCGTGTTTGCCCGGGAGGCTGAGAAGCGGCGTGCTCCTCTGCGTCAACTGGCCATGGAACAGCTGCTTCATTGGTCGTGCACGGCTCATGATTCCACAGCAACCTATCAACTGGAAGAAACCTGGAAGGACGTACACATTGCCTTACCGGGGGAACATCAGTTAACCAACGTGATGACGGTACTGGCCATGGTGGAAGAATTGCGGAAGCAAGGTTTCCGCCTGCCGGAGGAAGCCGTGCGTCGGGGACTGGAAACAACCGTGTGGCCTGCAAGGCTGGAGTGGTGCGGACGTATCCTGATTGACGGCGCCCACAATGCGCAGGGGGTTCAAGCACTGCTGACCTTTGTGCAGCATCATTTGCAGGATAAGCACCGGGTGCTCCTCAGCGGCGTGCTGGCGGAGAAGCTTCAGCCGGACATGCTGACAGCCTTGGCACAGCTGGCGGACACTGCCGTAACGGTTACGCCGGACAGCCCCCGCAGCATGGATGCGGAAGAGTACGCCATGCATCTGCGCTCGGTTGGTGTGACAGCAACTCCTGCCCCTACCCTTGAAGAAGGTTTGAAACAGGCGGAGGCGCTTGCCGGGGAGGATGGCATTATCCTTGCGGCCGGTTCTTTGTACTTTGCAGGCGGTCTTCGAAACCTGCTGAAGCTGCCTGTAAGCTGATTTATGAAAGAGAAAGGAAACACCTGCATGGAATTTGTCCACGAACCTGTGCTGCTGCAGGAAGTACTGCAGTGGATGCCCATGGATCCCCATGGGGTTTACTGCGACGGTACCTTGGGCGGCGGCGGCCACAGCAACGCCATTCTGGAGGCATGCGGCGGAGAAGCTACCCTCTACGGCATTGACCGGGATCCGGAGGCCATGGCGGCGGCAACGGCCAGGCTGCAAAAGTATCCGAATTTCCACGGCCTGTCGGGAAACTTCCATGATGCGGCGCAGCTGCTTCAACAGGCCGGAGCCGCTCCGTTGACCGGCGCATTGCTGGATCTGGGTGTTTCCTCGCCCCAGTTGGATCATGCGGAGCGGGGCTTCTCCTACCATGAGGATGCGCCGCTGGACATGCGCATGAATCCTACCCAGGGCATGACGGCGGCAGAACTGTGCAACACGGCCAGCGAGGCGGAACTGACCCGCATCATTCGGGACTATGGGGAAGATAAATGGGCGGCTCGCATTGCGCATATGATTTGCGAGCATCGGCAGACGAAGCCCTTGGCCACCACCTTTGACCTGGTGCATGCGGTGGATGCAGCCATCCCCAAGGCGGTTCGCCGTAAGGATGAAGGCCATCCCGCCCGGCGCACCTTTCAGGCCATCCGCATTGCAGTGAATGATGAGCTGGATCCCTTGGACAAAGCCCTGTGCGACCTGATTCAGTGTCTGAAGCCCGGGGGAAGGCTGCTGGTGATTACGTTCCATTCTCTGGAGGATCGAATCGTAAAGCGGTGCTTCCAGCGGATGCAGAATCCCTGCATCTGCCCGCCGAAGGCACCCATCTGCACCTGCGGACGGAAACCACAGGTGAAGGTGCTGGCCAAGGGCGCCGTTCCCCCTTCTGAGGAGGAAGTGGCACGGAATCCAAGGGCTCGAAGCGCCAAGCTTCGTGTGTGCGAAAAACTGGAGGTGCGCTGATGCCTACCTTGTACGTCGTGGCAACCCCCATCGGCAATCTGGAAGATTTTCCGCCCCGTGCCATTGAGACGCTGAAGAACGTGGCCTTGATTGCTGCGGAAGATACCCGGGTGACCATGAAGCTTTGCCACGTGTTTGACATTCACACCCCTTTGACCAGCTGCCATCAGCACAATGAAGACACCAAAGGCACTTGGCTGGCAGACAAAATGCTGGCGGAAGGCATTGACGTGGCCATTACCACGGATGCAGGCACGCCCTGTGTGTCCGACCCGGGATACGGTCTTGTCCATGCGGCGGTGGAGCGGGGGATTGATGTGATCCCCATTCCCGGCTGCTGTGCGGCGGTGTCCGCCTTGTCCGTCAGTGGATTTGACACCAGAGAGTTCGCTTTTTACGGCTTCCTGCCCCGGGAAAAGAAGGATCTTCGGGAAAAGCTGCTGCAAATCGCCAAAGGGCCCAAGATTGCGGTGTCGCATGAATCCCCTTACCGGGTGATTGAACTGGTGGACGTGATTGCGGACACCCTGCCCGGGGTCATGCTGTCCCTCAGCTGTGACCTGACCAAGCTGCATGAAAAAACCATTCGTGGCACGGCAGATCAGGTGCTGACCATGCTGCAGGCTGACCCAAAGGCGCAGAAGGGCGAATACTGCCTGGTGATGGATCTCCACAATGTGACTCTGCCGGAAGAAAAAGCGGCCGCGGCAGATGTGTCGCTGGAGGCAAGGCTGACGGATCTGCTGCTGGAGGGGCTGACTCTGCGGGATGCTCAAAGCGAGCTGGTGCTGCAGGGGGAAAAGAAGAATGCCGTGAAGGCGGCGGCGCTGCGCCTCAAACGACTGCTGGACGGAGGGGAAGCAACATGCGAGTGATTCCATCTTCAATGATTACCGAAACCATTGCCCGGCTGTGCGTAGAAGCAAACCGGAACCTGCCGGAGGATGTAACCTGTGCCCTTTGCAAAGCGGCGGATGAAGAGCCCTATGCCGCTGGCAGGGAACTGCTGCAATTATTGAAGGAAAATCAGCAGATTGCCAGAGACACCCAAATGCCCATTTGCCAGGATACAGGCATGGCGGTGGTGTTTGCGGACATTGGTCAGGACGTGCATATTGACGGCGACTTTGAGCAGGCGGTCAATGCCGGCGTGCGTGCCGGGTACACGGATGGTCTGCTGCGCAAAAGCGTGGTGGGGGATCCACTGCGCCGGGTCAATACCGGGGACAACACCCCGGCCGTCATTCACACCCGGCTTGTGCCGGGGAATCGGGTCACCCTGACGGTAGCACCCAAGGGCTTCGGCAGTGAAAACATGAGCCGCCTGACCATGCTGACTCCTGCTCAGGGGGTTGATGGTGTGAAAGACTTTGTGCTGGAAACAGTGAAGAAAGCAGGAGCAAATCCCTGTCCGCCCATGGTGCTGGGCATCGGCATCGGCAGCGACTTTGAAGGGGTTGCTCTGCTGGCCAAGCGAGCCCTGATGGTTCCTCTGGGGCAGCACAACGTCGATCCTTACTATGCCGCCTTGGAGGATGAACTGCTGCAAATGGTGAATGCAACAGGCATCGGGCCTCAAGGTCTTGGTGGCAAAACCACCTGCCTCGGGCTTCATGTGCTGACCGGCGCCACCCACATTGCAGGCCTGCCGGTTGCCGTGAACGTAAGCTGTCACGTAACCCGTCATCAAACGGCTACGCTGTAAGGGGAGGAGAGCTATACAGTGAAACACCTGACAACACCCTTGGATGAAGCAACCGTCCGCTCCCTCCATGCAGGGGATCATGTGCTGCTCAGCGGCGTGGTATATACGGCCAGAGACGCCGCTCATTTGCGGATGATGGAGCTGATCAAGGCAGGAAGGCCTTTGCCTCTGCCGCTGGAAGGACAGGTCATCTACTATGCAGGGCCTACGCCTACGCCCCCCGGCAAACCGGTGGGCTCCATTGGGCCAACCACCTCCACCCGGATGGATGCATCCACGCCTACTCTGCTTTCCCTGGGACTCAAGGGGATGATCGGCAAGGGCATGCGTGGCGAAAAAGTTATGCAGGCCATGCAGCAGTATCCGGCGGTCTATTTTGCGGCCGTGGGCGGAGCGGCGGCACTGATGGCTCAGTGTGTGACGGACTGTCAGGTCATCGCCTGGGAGGATCTGGGCCCCGAATCCATTAAGCGGCTGACCCTGAAGGATCTTCCCTTGGTGGTGGCAGCGGACTGCTGCGGGCAGGATGCATTCCGACTGGGGCAGGAGGAATATCTGAAGGAAAGTAAATGATGCTTATTTGCCTTCTTCCGAAGGAAAATAGGGGCTGGGCGTCGAATTATATACACATAAGGATTGCGTATTCATGGACAAGGAGGATGATGTGACAATGACAGCTCAAATTGCTGATGAATACAAGGTCTCCGGCAAGAAGTATGAAATCATTGCAATGTCTGCTCCGGTCACTTTTGATCCCAGTGACTATGGCTTTCATCCGACGGCTCCGCATACCGCATGCTGGCGTGGATATTGGTGTGATTACAAGGTGACGTCCAAACAGTTGATGCTGGATAAGCTTCACATCTACTGCGGCGATGATTGCTATCCTGTGTTTCGTGGTGTGACACCTCAGAACGACCCTGTGGGTGGTGGTTCCATGAAACTCTATAAGGGCTTAAATCAGCTGGTTGATTATGATGGAAGTTTGGTTCTTGGAAGAGGGTTTATCAATCGGTACTATATTCATATGGGATTCCAACGTGCTTGGGCGTATGAAGAAGTGAAAGAGCTCGTTTTTGAACATGGCATGGTTGTCCGTACCGTAGACCACAGCGACTTCGTTGCGGCGCTGCGTGAGCAGATTGATCATGACCCGAAGTTTATGAATGATCTCCAAGACAATATCATCAAGTTCGTTCATGACAGTTTCTCCTTGGATGCAAAAACAAAGGCTTGGTGGATCTAAAACCTGCCGGAAAGAAAAATGTAATATCATGCAAAATCGCCGGGAAAGGTCATGAAGATCTTTCCCGGCGATTTTCGATCGTTCTTTCATTGCTCCGTTTCCAAATTCAGCGCTAGGCCATCCCGGATGATATAGAACAGGCTGCATCCGTCCAGTTCCAAGGCGTCATGGAGCGCATCATAGGGGATGAGGCGAATCACATGGGTACGTCCCTGGCTGGAGACAAAGGTCATGGTGACCCGTGCATTCTCCGTGGAGGACCAGCCGTCCGGCAGCCTGCCGGAAATGGTGGCTGTTTCCATGCGGATGTAGGCAGCCTCGAAAGCATCGTAGCTGATCTCACTGCCATTTTTCGTGCAGGTCACATCATACACGGTGTTGCCGTCGCTGTCCGTTTCCAGCTCATTGTTTTCCGTAACCCGAGCCTCTCTGGTAATGGTGTAGACGGTTTCGCCGCTTTCATCGACGATGGTCAGGCTTTTCAGGTTGCCGGCAGCGGTCAGCACCGGATACCGGCTGATGGTGCTCAGGGTTTCCATGCTCATGAAAACGTTCAGGGAGAAATGACTGGTGATGTAGATGCTGCCGTCGGTTAGAACGTAATCCACATTATCGTTCTTTGCATCGCCCACGGTGAGGGTGAAGGTACTTTCCGGCCAATCCTTCTGGGTTACCGCTCCGTCATCATCGGTCACATTGGTGGTACCGGCAGCCTGATGAATGGTCAGGATAAACCGGGGACTGTCAAAGCCGTAGGCGGTCAGGTTCTCTGCCGTAGCTTCTCCCACGTAAGCACCCAGCCGAAGATTGCTCAGGTTGGTGCGCAGGTTGGTCATGGCATCCTCATCCGCAGGGTATTGCCAGGGATAGACCATTTGCCATGCGGAGGATGCATCGCTGTCGGTGATATTCCCCTGCAGCTGCCAGTGAAGAATGGGATTCCCTTCCCCATCGGCAAAGGTAATGTCGTCCATCCGAGCCTTGTGCAGCGTGGGCTGAACCACCGTGTGCATCAGTGCCTTTTCACGGCTCAGCTCGGTGACTGTGCCGCTGGCAACGGTCAGCAGTCGATCATCTCCGTCAATGGTCATGTAGTACCAGGCATCATCCGTATCCTCACTGGCATTGCCGATGCGCATGGTGACGGACTGCCCGTCCGAGTAGGTAACATCGGCAATGACAGTGGGATTGTCCAGCCCGAAGTCCGCAAGGTGATCCTGATAGTCCGCAGGATCCTCCGTCAACACATCCTCATAGGAGACGGTGGCGGTTACCAGCAGCAAGTCATCGGCAGCATCTGTGTCCACTGTCCAGCCGTCTCCGTCCATCAGGTAGGTACCGTCGTCCTGCCGGGTCATGCCCCAGCTTTCACCGCTGCGCAGGGTCAGCTGCACATGCTGCACCTCTGTACTTTCCTTTGCGGCAATGGTTCCGCCGGTGTTCTCGTTTTCAGGCACTTCCACCGTGCTTTCCTGATTCAGCACATGGTAGAGGGTGATGCTCCCTGCCAGCAGCACAAGGGCGAAGAGAAGGGTCAGTAGCTGGGCATGCCTGATGGATTTTTTCTTTTTGCGTTCAACGTTGTTCATCCGTATTTCCTTTACTTACGCCGCCGGGGCAGCAGCACGGCAATGGCTACCGCCACAACCAGCAGGGGCAGTGTGACCAAAATGACGCTTCCCAAGGTGGTTGCCCGCACGGAAAGCTGAGGACGCACGGCAGTCTTGGCCATAATGCCAAGGTCAATGGCAGCGCCGTTGGCCAGATACTGCACCGTGGTCACAATGAATTCCTGGGCATCCGTCATGGCCTGCACCTGACTGGAGGTCAGCAGGGTGGAGCACCCAAGCACCACGGCCTTGGAAATGTATCCGTCCGTGGTGACCCGGCGGCACTGCAGTGCCAAGGCAAAGGGACCGATGGCATCGTCCGCTTCCTGACTGAGGGAAAGGTTCCCGGTGGAAAGGTCACGCAGATAGGCCTTGTAACCGGAGGTGAGCAGCACGCTGACATCCAGGTTCTGGTCGGACTCCTCCGGGGTTTCAAAGGCACGGCAGCCGGTGAGCAGCAGAGTGTCCGCATTGCTCTGCACCAAATCCAGCGTCATGTCCGTAGACTGCATGGTAGGAATCAGGTTGATGCGCACGTTGTCGTAGTAAGTGTCCGATTCTTCCTCGGAGGCCACCACAATGCCCTTCAGCGGGTTAATGCCGTAGGAGCGGAGCAGAGCACTGTAGTTGGGCATATCCTCCACCGGGTCGGTATAGTCGCAGGTGAAGAGAATGTTGCCGCCCTTGCCGATGAATTCGGTGATCTTCGTCAGCTCCGTGTCCATCAGGTCACGGACAGGGGAAAGGATCATCAGCAGATCATCGCTGGTCAGTTCCGTATCGCTGTCCAGCAGGGAGATGTACTCCACGGAGAAGTTGTTGCTTTCCAGCAGGGTCTTCAGGGTGGAAGTGCCGCTTTCATCCAGCTCGCCGTGCCCCTGCAGGATGCACACCCGGGGAATGGTCTCGCGGGTGACGTAGACAATGGCGCTGGTCAGCTCACTCTCGTATTTCAGCCCGGCGATTTCGTACTGCCCCTCGTCATAGTTCAGACTCAGACTCAGGAAATCCAAGGGGGACAGAATGCGCCACCGGTTGGTATCTTCACAGTAAACGATCAGAGAATCGTTGCTGACGGTTTCATCGCTGGTGGTGCCCCGGAATTTGGTCAGCAGGCCGGGATTCAGGCTGGCATCCGTCTGCTCCCAGGTCACCAGATCGCTGGCTGCGGCGTAGCGATCCAGCAGCTCCAGCAGCTGGGCATCTTCCTGCCCCTTGGTGTACAGAGCGTAGATATGCACGGGATGCTCCAGCTGTGCCAGCACGTCCAGGGTGGTTTCGCTCTGGGTGGTTACGGCGTTGAAGGAATAGTCCACCCGCCAGCCGTTCTTCTTTTCCAGGGCGGTCATGGCAAAGTTCAGCGCCACCAAGGCGCCGATGAGCAGGCAGATCACCAGCACGGAGAAGCTGCCGTATCTCAGCCGGGGATTGCGCCAGAGGGGAGTCCGCTCACGCTTCTGCTTGTCAGATTTCTTCATAGGCTCACGCTCCCCGCCAACGCCTGCTGTCCAGGCTGTGAATGGTCAGCGCAAGCAGCGCTGCAATAAAGGAAAGATCATACATGATGCTGGCAAAGGACAACTGACCCATCAGGAAGGGCTCGTTCCGCCCGTAAAGGCTGAGGAATTCCAATGCATCACTGATTTGACTGATGGACACAACATCCACCAGCAGATCCATGATCCACAGGGCAAAGTTGGCGCCGAAGGCCATGAGGGCGGCTGTTACGGGGTTGTGGGCACAGCCGGAAAGGCAAAGATCCAGCGCAAGAAAAGCGCAGCCCTCCAGAATAAAGCCAAGGTATCCCACAAACAGCTCGCCGGGATAAACCTGACCGTAAATGGCTACGATGCCTACGAAGGCGAAGGTGCACAGCACCGTCAGCAGCATCACCGTCATGGCGGCAAGGTACTTGCCCAGCACAATGCCCGGCAGGCTGACCGGGCTTGTCAGCAGCAGCTGATCCGTCTTTTTCTGACGTTCCTCCGCCAGCAGGCGCATGGTCAGCACCGGGGAAAGCAGCATCCATAAATAGCTCATCTGCCCGATGAAGGTCATCAGGTCGCTGGAGCGCTGCTTGAGAATCTGCATATAGAACAATATGGAGCTGATGGTCAGAAATACCCCCATGAACACATAGCCCACAGGCGTATAATAATAGCTTTGCAGCTCCCGTTTCCAAACGGCAATCAAGCTTTCGCCTCCTCTTAGTTTTCGGACGTGGCCCGCAGGAAGACTTCCTCCAGGGAATCCCTCACGGGCATCAGCATGCGAAGGGGAGCGTCCATGGCACACAGCAGGCGGAACAGCTGGGTGGCAGGATCCCCCCGGTCATTGCCCCGGGCATTGCATTCCAGCTCCACCTGGGTCAGGCCGGGTTCGGGATCCGGCAGCACCTTTACCCGGCGGACGCAGTTAAGCCCCTTCAAGGCAGGCAGCAGCTGTGCCTTTCGTCCGACGATAATGGCCTGCAGGCGAATCACGTCTTCACTTGCGGTCAATTCGCTCATGTCGGCTTCCCGAATCAGCCGCCCTTTGTGGAGGATGACCACACGCTGGCACAGCTGCTGAATCTCCGAAAGAATGTGGCTGGAAAAAATCACGGTGTGGCTTTCCCCAAGGTGCCGCATCAGCTCACGAATCTCCACCACCTGCCGGGGATCCAGACCCACCGTGGGCTCATCCAGCACCAGAATGGGAGGATTGCCGCACATGGCCTGGGCGACGCCCACACGCTGCCGGTATCCCTTGGACAGGCTCCCCAGCAGCCGCTGGGCAACCTCCTTCAGGCCGCATTCCTGCATGATTTCCTTGATGTGAGCGTCGATGGCGGAGGCTTTCACCTCCCGCAGGCGGCACACAAATTTCAGGTAATCGGTGACGGTCATTTCATCGTAAAGGGGCGGACGCTCGGGCAGGTAGCCGATGCGCCGTTTGCATTCTCTGGGCTGCTTCAGCATGTCCATGCCGTCCACCAGCACCTGACCGGATGTGGGGGGAAAGTAGCCCGTCAACATGTTCAGGGTGGTGGTTTTGCCGGCACCGTTCTGCCCAAGCAGACCCACGATTTGCCCGGAAGGGGCACTAAAGGACAAATCCTTAACGGCTTCGTTATTGCCGTAACGCTTTGTTGCCTTGATGAGTTCAATCATTGCGCATAATTCCTTTCTTACCCGTCTATTATAGCAAGAACCGGGGCAGGTGTGTGTGAATAATCTGTAAAAGCCATGAAGACCCGCCAAGGAATTTGCACTTTTCTGCATTTTGTGCTATACTAACCATACAGGAATCGTCATACAGAAGTTGATAGCATGGGCAGGATGGCGTTCCTGATAAAGGAGGAATCTTGTATGAAGACAAACTCTGTGATTACCATTGGTCGGCAGTTTGGCTCCGGCGGACGGTATGTGGGTCAGCTTTTGGCACAAAAGCTGGATATTCCCTTCTATGATAAGGAACTGTTGACGGAAGCTTCCAAGGAAAGCGGCATTTGCGAAGAGATCTTTGAGGATCATGACGAGAAGCCTACTCGTTCTCTGCTCTTCTCCCTGGTGACCGGTGTGCAGATGCATGCGGATGTCAGCAGCATGTACATGGACATGCCCCTGAACCACAAGATTTTTCTGGCACAGTTTGACGCCATCCGGAAGATTGCTTCCCAGGGCCCCTGCGTCATCGTTGGCCGCTGCGGCGATTATGTGCTGCGGGATATGCCCAATGAGATCAGCTTCTTCGTGAAGGCGGATATGAACAGCCGTGTGGCTCGTGCCGTACGGTATTACGGTGTGGATCCTCAAAAAGCAGAGGAAACCCTGCGCAAGGCGGATAAGCGCCGTGCGAACTACTATAACTACTATGCCACTGCTACCTGGGGCGATGTGAACAACTACGACCTGTGCGTGGATACCGGCGCCGTTGGCGTGGAAGGCGCGGTGGACGTGATGGCGCGGTTTGTTGAACTGCGTGAGAAGTTCCTCAATGAAAACAAGTAAACGTTTTGCGGTATGCCTTGCGGCTGCCGTCATGGCGGTGTGCCTGCTGACCGGTGCCTTGGCGGAGCTGCCTTGGACAACGCCTACTACAACGGGTCAGCAGAAGCTACAGGATTACATCGCCCAAGTGAATGCAAACCTGCAAAGCTTGGGGGCAGTGCCCATCAATTCCCTCTTCTTTGAGGGGACACAGCAGGCCGTGCTGGGGGTGACATCGGCAGACAATGCGGACATCCCGGAGGGGGTGGAGATTACCATCTCCCTGTACAGCGATGCGCTGAACATCCTCCAGCTGCGCTGCTCCGATGCCAACCAGTTTACTAACCTTGCCGGTGCCTGCATTCAGGCTGCCAGCCCCAACAGCGAGACCCTGTCCGATGCGGTGAAGGCACCGGGACAGTATGCCAAGAAGGCTATGGCAGATCCGGCAAATTCCTTCGAGGAGGAAGTGCAGGAGCTGAACGGCACATCACCAAGGGTGTATTATGCTTACTATCCCAACCAGTATCATGACGGAACCAACTGGCTCCAGATGACCCTGGTATTCCCCATGGCCGGGTATGACGAAGCCGGTGTGTATGGCACCCCTGCGCCAGACGTGGAGGATGACGAGGAGTACGAAGGGTATAACCCTACAGATGACCTGACCCATTTGGAAATCTTCACCACAGCCACCCCGGAGCCTGATTCTCCGGCCGGCGAAAAGTAAAAGGACAGCGTATCGGATGCAACATTCCGATACGCTGTTTTCATTCATTGGAACCTGCCGCAGCAGTTTTTGTACTTGCGTCCGCTGCCGCAGGGGCAGGGATCGTTTCTGCCCACCTTGGGTGACTGATTTTTCGCCTGCTTGGTTCGGAAAGCTTCCATTTCCTCTGCCGTGTGTCCCCGGAAGGACCACATGGGCAGCCCGCGAATGGCCTGCTGAAACATAAGGTTTTCCTTTGCGTTTAGATCCCGGTCGATGCCGGCTTCATATAGCATTTCATACACGGCATCAGGATTGTTATTGTGGGTTTCATACAATAAGACACGGAGGAAATAAAGCGCTTCGTCTTTATCAAAGCCTTGCTTGATCAGCCATTGTTTGATCGGCGCAATGGATGGGAAAATAGTACTCCAATCCTTGTCATCGCTGGATTGAGTATTTTTCAAACTGATCAGCGCAGAGACATCCGCAAGGGGAAGATCCTCGGGCAGCTCCTGAAGTCGCTTGTACAGATCTTCCGGATCATCCAAATCCTCAGAGCAGATATAATACTGATCGTTTTTGGCGTGATAGATAACATCATCGAAAAAAAAGTAGCGCATCAGGTCAAACTTGTGAGGGTCTGGCAAGGAAGTATCTTTGCAACAGATTGCCAGCAAAGCAAAGAGATCTTTCTCAGGGAGCATACCGTAATAGGTGAACAGTAAATCCTCCGTATAACCAATCAAAAAAGAAAAGTATAGCAAAAATGAAGATTCCGAATCATCCAATTGCTGCACGGAGGCAACATATTCAGGGCAAATCGTCCAACCGCCTGAACCTTTATGGGCAAGACCGACACGGTTCAGGCGGCAAAATGCCTCCGTAAGTTCGGCGCTTGTTTTCACCATGGAATCGGGGATGCTGTCATAGGACAAGTAGGGCTTCAGTACCAACAGGTTTTCCCGCCCGACATACATGGCTGCAAGAAGAATGCATTCGCTGTCCGGGTCTGCGTAGGCATTTGCAATTTTCTCAATCAAAACGGCCTTTGTCGCCCTGGCAGGGGCTGGATGTTCCAAAAGATAAAAGTACAAAACGGCCAAACGATCCTTGGCAAAGTACTTCAGATTATCCCGGATGGTGGCCATGGGGGAATCACTCCTTATCACGCATCAGGTCGTACATCATGATGCCGGCGGCAATGGCGGCGTTCAGGGATTCAGCACCGCCGCGCATGGGCAGGCGAAGCCTGTGGGTAGCTTCTGCCTGCACGGCAGGGGAAACGCCATTGCCCTCATTGCCGATGATCAGGCAGAACTTTTCTCCCACAGGTTCACGGCGAAAGAAAGGTGTACCGTCCAGCTGGGAGGACAGGATGCTCCAGCCATCCTCCCGCAGCTGGTGCAGCGCATGGGGAAGATGGTCTGTGATCTCCACAGGCATGCGGAAGATGCTGCCCATGGTGGCACGCAGCACCTTGGGACTGAATACGTCGGCGCACTTGTCGCTGAGCAGCACACCGTCAAAGCCGGCGGCGTCTGCCGTGCGGAGGATGGTACCCACGTTGCCGGGATCCTGCACATCATCCAGCGCAAGCAGGCAGGAGCCGGTGACAGGTGCCGTGCGCATGCGGACAACGGCAGCAATGCCCTGAGGAGTTTTGGTGTCGCACAGGGCGGCAAACACGTGATCCGGCAGCAGGTAGGCGGGAACGTCCTCCGGCAGGGAGAAATCGGCTGCGTGGCTTTCACTCACCAGCAGGGTTTCCACGGAGAAAGCGGAGGCAAGGGCTTCCTCCACCATTTTTCGCCCTTCCACCAGAAAACAGCCGGTTTCCCTGCGGCCTTTCCGCTCCTTCAGGGATCGCCAGGCCATGACTTTCGGATTCTTAAGACTGGTGAGGGAGTCCATGGGGATCAGCCTCCTTTGCGTCAGCGCGCATGTTCAGCAGCATACCAATGGCAACGGCAATGCCGCCAAGCACCGTGCCCAGGGAGAATCGTCCGGCCAGCGCATCAATGACCACCCCGGAGAAAATTTCGCCCACAAAGGTGATGATGGTCATCTGCAGGGCGGACAGGCGGGGCGTGGCCACGTTGCACAGGAAAATACCCAGTGCCCCCAGCACGCCGCCCAGGTAAATGGTGAAGGGCTGACCGGCAGCAGGGAAGAAAGTGCTCATCTGAAAACCGGACAGGGCGAACAGCAGCACACTGCCGGTAAGGCCGGTGACATAGTTCATCAGGGTCGAATGACCGATGCCGGCGGTTTCCGACAGAGAAGCGTTGATGGTACGGGCAATGACAATGGTGTATCCGCTGAGGAAGCCCAGCAGCACTGCCAGAAACATGTCGCTGCCGCCGCTGAGTTTGCCGTCGGAGAGCAGAAGCATCAGCGCACAGCCAATGGTCATGACCAGAATGGCCAGTGCTTTGCCCATGCGGAAGGGATGCTTTGCCGCACCGAAGAGCCCAAAGTGATCCACAATGGCGGAGCAGGTCATCTGACCCAGCAGCATCAGCACCAGATTCAGGGTAACACCCAGCACGTTGATGCTCAGGTTGGAGCAAATAACGGTGAGAATGCCCACCACGCCGCCGAGGTACTGGTACCAGGGTGCCCGGCCTTTCCGACGGCTCCAGCCGCACAGAGCGGCAGGCAGCAGGGTAATCAGACCTGCCAGGTGAATGATGGTGGGGGAAAACCAGCCGCCGTACACAGCCGTCAGGGAGGCGTTAATGGCGTTCATCAAGGTAATCAGAATGCCGTAGAAGCCGGCAATCAGTGTATACTGCATGGATGTGATTTCTCTCCTGAAAAATTAGTTAGTGCCACGGAAGCCCTTGCCGATGATTTCGCCGGTGTTGGTAATCAGCAGGAAGGCACCGGGATCAATACGCTTCACTTCCCGCCGGAGCAGCACGGCTTCCCGCCGGTTAACCACCGTCAGCAGCACGGTGCGGCCTTCATGGGTATAAGCCCCTTCGCCGTGGAGCTCCGTAGCACCCCGCTTCAGAGCTACGGTGATAAATTCCACAATTTTTTCAGGCTTGGTGGTAATGATGTGGAAACACTTGTGGGTATTGATGTTTTCAAGCACCATGTCCACCAGGACGGACTTGATGATGAGACCCAGCACGCAGAACAGGCCGGTCTCCATGCCGAAAGCCACGCAGGCCATCAGGGTAATGACGCAGTCGGAGCACATAAGAGCGGCACCGATGTTCAGGCTGGTGAATTTCCGCAGGATCATGGCCACAATGTCCGTGCCCCCGGAGGAAGCATCCAGGTTGAACAGGATGGCGGAGCCTACCGCAGGCAGTCCCACGGCAAACAGCAGCTCGGCAAAGGGCTGGGAGGTCATGGGTGCCTTCATGGGCAGCACCACTTCCATCAGCTGAATGAAGCCGGACATGAGCAGAGACGCATAAGCAGTGCGGACGCCGAAGTTGCGGCCGAAAATGGCAAAGCCGATGATCAGCAGCGCCACGTTAATGATGGTAACGAACGTGCCGGGAGTGATCCAGGGAAAGTAATGCGCCAGCACAACGCTCAGACCGCTGACACCGCCTGTGGAAAAGTTATTAGGAAATTTAAAGAAGTAAATGCCCACAGCCATCAGCAGCGTGCCGAAGGTAATCAGCAGCCACTCCTTCAAGGTCTGGTTAAGCTTTACTTTCTGTGCCATGGACTGGCCCTCCTGATTGCAAGAAAAAATTCAGAACTGCGACGATTATAACACGTCCTGATAGGGATGGCAAGGTGAAACGCAGGGAATTGCAAGTGCCTCCACAGCGAAGAAACCGAGAGCCCCATCTTGACGTTTTCCTGCATCTCCTGTATACTCTACATTACAAGAACATTCATTCGTTGTATCTTTTCGGAAGGAGGCGCAGAGGATGGGGGAACGTACTTACATCGCCATTGACCTGAAATCTTTCTACGCCTCTGTGGAGTGCCGGGAACGGGGTCTTGACCCGCTGAACACCAACCTGGTGGTAGCGGATGAAAGTCGCACGGATAAAACCATTTGTCTGGCCGTAACCCCCTCCTTGAAAAGTCTGGGGATTCCGGGTCGCCCCCGGCTGTTTGAAGTGAAGCAGAAGGTGCGGGATGTGAATGCCAAGCGCCAGTCTGCTGCTCCAGGCAGAAAGTTGACGGGCAGTACCTGCGTTTTTTCCGACTTGCAGGGGAATCCTTCCCTTGGGGTGGATTTCCTCATTGCGCCGCCACAGATGGCACGGTACATGGATTACAGCGCCCGCATTTATGCCATTTACATGCGGTATGTTGCCCCGGAGGATGTGGTGGTCTACTCCATTGACGAGGTCTTTATGGATGTGACTTGCTATCTGGCTACCTACAGGCTTTCCGCCCATGATTTTGCCATGAAGATCATTCTGGATGTGCTGGCAGAAACAGGCATCACGGCCACGGCAGGCATCGGCACCAATCTGTCCCTCTGCAAGGTGGCCATGGATATTGTGGCCAAGCATATCCCGCCGGATGAAAATGGCGTGCGCATCGCCCAGCTGGATGAGATGACCTTCCGGCAAACGCTGTGGGATCATCGTCCTCTAACGGATTTCTGGCGTGTGGGGCACGGCTATGCCAGAAAGCTGGAAGCTCACGGCATGCTGACCATGGGGGATGTGGCGCTGTGCTCCCATGTGCATGAAGAGCTGCTGTACAGGCTGTTCGGCAAAAATGCAGGGCTGCTCATTGACCATGCCTGGGGCTGGGAACCCTGCACCATTGATGTAATCAAGGCTTATCGCCCGGCAAGCAACAGCCTGACCTCCGGGCAGGTGCTTCATTGCCCCTACGAGGCGGAAAAGGCTCGGCTGGCACTGCGGGAGATGGCTGACCTGATGGCACTGGATCTGGTGGATAAGGACTTGGTGACGGATCAGCTGGTGGTTGCGGTGGGCTATGACATTGAGAACCTGACGGATCCGGCACGGCGAGCTGCTTATCACGGAGCAGTGGAGCAGGATCACTACGGACGGCAGGTGCCTAAGGCCGCTCACGGCTCGATCAATCTGGATGACTACACTGCCTCTGCCAGAAAAATCATGGACGCAGCTGGAGAACTTTTCGACCGCATTGCAGATACAAAGTTGCTGGTTCGCCGGCTGACGCTGGTAGCCAATCACGTGCTTCCCCGGGAAGAAGCCCCGGTGCAGTCAACGGAGCAGCTGGATCTGTTCACGGACTACGCAGCAGAGGATGCCAAGCGGCAGGCGGAGGAAGCAGAGCTGGAACGGGAGCGAAAGCTGCAAACCGCCGCCCTGTCCATTAAGAAGCGCTTCGGCAAAAACGCCCTTCTTCGAGGCATGAACCTGCAAGAGGGCGCCACTGCCATGGATCGCAACGCCCAAATCGGCGGTCACAAGGCATAATGCTGTCCACGTTACCGTGACGGATGTTCCTTTGCTCCGGTATGGCGAGGGGATATGTCCTGAAGGAATTATCTCCTTAATCCCTTGGGATAATGGTTCTTCATCTGTCCGCCGGAGCACTTCCCCCAGCCTAAGCACAGTCCGCCATACTCCGCAAGCACCCAGCCCTTAAGCGTATCAGGCACGGCCAAGGCTTCCCCACGGAGATACAAAACTGCCTGTTCATCCGTCAGGATAACATGGGGGAAATCCGGCGAAACATCCGCCGCTGCCCAGGCGTGATCCGGCTGAAACAGCTTTCCCTTCACACTGCCCAAATGCAATCCGCACCGCATCACTTTCAGTCCACGCACATCCGGGCAATCAGGCAAAGATACCAAAGCTTCTCCCAGCAGATGGGTCGGTGCGGGAGCATACCTGCCTGCAAAATGCTCATACACCTGTCGCTGATCCTTGCTGGGGGTGGGAAGGCTGGTGTCCAAGGGAAGCTTGGCAGTTCCATCTCCCTGACGGTGCAGCAGTGCTACAAAATGCCCTTCTCCCCGCATTCGGTGGGGATAGCAGGTCAGCATGCCTTCCGGAGCGTCTGCTCCGGGCAGATGAAAGGGCGTCAGGGTGAAGTCACTGTGCTGCTGCAGGAAGGCAGCCACCGTATCCTCGTTTTCCACAGGATTCAGGGTGCATGTGGAATATACCATGCGCCCACCCGGACGCACCAGCAAAGCAGCCGCATCCAGAATTTCTGCCTGACGCTTGGCGCATCCGGCAGCATTCTCCGGCGACCATTCCGCCCGGGTTTCCGGGTGGCGGCGGAACATGCCTTCTCCCGAGCAGGGCGCGTCCACTTGCAGCGCATCAAAGCCTTCCGGCCACCGGGCAGCCAGTTTATCCGGCATGGCACTGACCACCAAAGCGTTGGTAATGCCCATGCGCTCGATGTTCCGGGAAAGAATCAGGGCACGCTTGGACACGGGCTCGTTGCATACCAGCAAGCCTTGACCGGCCATGGCTGCGGCAAGCTGGGTACTCTTTCCGCCGGGTGCGGCACACAAATCCAGCACCTTTTCCCCGGGCTGGGGAGCAAGCACGGCAGCAGGCAGCATGGCGCTGGGCTCCTGCAGATACCAGGCTCCTGCCTCGTGCAGGGGGACAGCCCCGGCGTTGGACTCAGGGGAGAGATAGTATCCGTTTTCTGCCCAAGGCACAGGTTCCCAAAGACCTTGAGGCTGCTGCTGTGCCTGCTTCCTGGGATTCAGCCGGATGCCCCGTTGGCAGGGCTCCTCCAAGGCGTTCAAAAAAGCAGGCAGCTCATCCCCAAGCTGCCCGGCCATGCGAGTCAAAAAAGCTTCAGGCCACGGAGCCATGCAATGCCCTCCTCGGGATTTTTTTCATACAACCAGAAAAAGGAGACAAGCCAAAGGCCTGCCTCCTCGTTTCATTTTCTCTTACGCCTGAGGAGCGTCTTCTGCCTGGGGCAGCTCTTCCACAGGGGTTTCATCGGTAGCGAACAGTTCGAACTCTGCATCGCCGGGAATTTCATCGCTGTAGTTGAAGGCTTCCTCTTCCAGCACCTGACGAATGCTCAGGGAGATCCGCTTCTTCTCGGGATCCACGCTCAGCACCTTTACCCGTACGGTCTGGCCAACCTGCACAGCGTCTTCCACCTTGGCAACCCGGTTCAGGGCGCACTGGGAAATGTGTACCAAGCCATCCAGGCCGGGCTCCAGCTCTACGAAAGCGCCGAACTCGGTGATGCGGACAACCTTGCCCTCCACAATGGAGCCCTCAGGATACTTCTCCTGAGCGTTGTCCCAGGGACGGGGCTGGAGCTGCTTGTAGCCCAGCTGAATCCGGTCACGGTCACGATCCAGGGACAGGATCTTTACGTCCACTTCCTGGTTGGGCTGCACAACCTCGCTGGGATGCTTGATGTGACCCCAGCTCAGGTCGGTGATGTGAATCAGGCCGTCTACGCCGCCAACATCCACGAATGCGCCGAAATCGGTCAGCCGGCGAACGATACCGTGAATCACGATGCCTTCTTCCAGCTTGTCCCATGCTTCCTTCTTCTTAGCGGCAGCTTCTTCAGCAATGACTGCCTTGCGGCTGGCTACGATGCGCTTCTTCTGCTTGTCCACTTCGATGATCTTCAGCTTCATGTCCTTGCCCACGAAGTCGCCGATCTTTTCTACATAACGCTGGCTCAGCTGAGAAGCGGGCACGAAAGCGCGCACACCGCCAACATCGGCAATCAGGCCACCCTTGACGGCTTCCTTGCCAACACCTTCCACAACCAGTTCACCGGCGTCGTACTTGGCCATCAGTGCGTCCCAAGCCTTGCGGTTCGCGATATTACGCTGGCTCAGCACCACATCGCCCTCACCGTCATTGATCTTGACAACCTCGGCCTCGATCTCGTCATCGACCTTGACGTCGGACTGCATCAGGTCAGCACGCTTAATGCGGCCATCGGCCTTGTAGCCGGGAATGCTCACGCATACGTCGTCGTCGGTCACGGTCAGCACCTTGCCGGTAATCTGCTGACCAGGGCGCAGCTTGGTCTGCTCTTCGGCAGCAAGCATAGCGCCAAAGTCCATGGATTCATTGTCAGTCATGCGGGTTACAACCTCCTTAAGTGAACCGTCAGGTGTGGAAGCACCGGCGGTTATTCCTATGATATCGATATTCATATTTGCAAAGCCCGCCGGAATTTCCGACGCACGCTCTACCAAAATGGTTCGCGGACACCGTTCCTTACATGCCGCATAGAGCTTTTTCGTGTTGGCACTGTTCCGACCGCCGATAACGATCATGGCATCCGCCCTGGAGGCAAGCTCCTTAGCCTCCCTTTGCCGGGTCTCCGTTGCGGAGCAGATGGTGCAGTGCTTTTCCGGGCAAGCTACCTTTCGGCTCAGCACCTGTGTAATGGCTTCCCACTTTTCCGGGGGAAAGGTGGTTTGCGCAGCCGCCAGCGCCCGATCCATGGTGGGGAGGGCTTCCGCCTCTTCCACAGTGTTCACCACATAAACCGAACCGTGTGCCCAGCCTGCGGTGCCCCGCACTTCGGGATGCTCCTGCTCGCCGATCAGAATCACAGGCGTACCGTCCCGTGAACCTTCCGCCACAATCTTATGCAGCTTCGCCACGAAGGGACAGGTCAAATCCTGCACGGCGCAGCCCTTTTCCTTCAGCTGCGCCAGCACATCAGGAGAAACCCCGTGGCTGCGAATCAGCACCTTACGTCCCGCCGCCTGTGCAATATCCTGCACAGGGGAAACGCCCAGCGCCGCCAGTTCTGCCACCACTTGAGGATTGTGGATGACCTCACCCAGGGTACAGGCTTTTTCACCTGACCGAGCAACCTCCATGGCTGCCTGCACGGCACGCTTTACGCCCATGCAAAACCCTGCATGTTCCGCAATCTCCAGTGGCATACCCGGCTCCTTTCGCAAAAGGCTCTAGTTGTTTATCGTTCGCCGTAAAAGGGAAAATTCCTTCTTTTTAGCAGAAAAAAATTATTTCTGCTTGGCCATAGCGGCATAGGTAGCAGTGATTCGCTCCAGCAGTTCCTGGCAGGTTTCCTTGTTCACGCCCTGCTGCCGCAAATCCTCCGTGGGAATCGCTGAACCGATGTAGCAGTCCGTGCGATGGAACATGCGGAACTTGGGGGTGATGTACATGGGAATCACCGGGGCGCCGCTGCGCAGGGCGATCATGGCCACGCCCCCTTCGATTTCCTCCATCAGCCCCTGATGATGCCTTGTTCCTTCCGGGAAGATGCCCAGAATCTGCTGATTCCGCAGGGCAGAGACGCAGGCTCGCATAGCGGCCATGTCCGTGCTGTGCCGCTCCACGGGAATGATGTGCATATTCCTGAGAATAAAGGACGCCAGCTTGTTTTTGATGAGCTCCTTCTTCCCTAAGAAGGTTACGTCATGCTTCTTAATGGCATAGGCCATAATCACCGGATCCATAAAGGAAGAATGGTTGGCGATGATGATGTAGGGCAGCTCTCCGGGAATGTTTTCCTTTCCGTGATAAAACACCGGCGCCAAAGTGTGGAAAACGATGGCGGCCAGGAACCGGGCAATGATATAAAAGAAGGATTTCTTTTGCTTGGGCTGCTTTTCTTTTGCTTCACTCACGCCCGTTTCGCCTCCGCAAGGGCTGCAATGGCATCCACCACCGCAGCAAAATCCATGGCCGTGGTATCCAGCACCACCGCATCCTCCGCCGGACGAAGAGGATCAACTGCTCGATGCATGTCCTGCTGATCTCGCTTCTTCAAGTCTTCCAGTACCTGCTCGTAGGTATCCGTACTTCCCTTACTTTCCAGCTCCAGAAAGCGGCGCCGTGCCCGCTCCTCCGGGGAGGCAGTCAGGTAAATCTTCACCGTAGCATTGGGAAGCACCCGGGTGCCGATGTCCCGGCCGTCCAGCAGCATATCCTGCCGAGCGGCCAGCGTCTGCTGAAGCTTCACCATGCTTTGCCGCACGTGGACATACCGAGCTACGGTAGATGCTGCCATGGAGACTTCCTCTGTGCGGATGAGCCCGGTCACGTCTTCGCCGTTCAGCAGGGTGTGCTGACCCTCCTGACCGTATCGAACGTCCACGGCGATATGGTCACACACGGTGGATACACCGGCTTCGTCCCTAGGGTCTACACCCTGACGAATGGCTGCCAGCCCCACGGCACGGTACATAGCACCCGTGTCCAAATGCAAGATGTTCAGCCGCTTCGCTACTGCATCCGCCACAGAAGACTTGCCTGCCCCTACCGGGCCATCGATTGCCAGATTCAACGGCATTGTTTCATTACCCCTTATTTCGATTATATGGTGCGATGACCCATGCCAACGCATACTTCATTCAAATGGCCTAATCCGATGCCGAAGAACACGGCAACCGCCACATGCTCCCCACGGCGGGCAACGCCGATTTTGCCGCCGACGCTTAAACCCAGCGCCTTGCCTGCCACCTGACTGAGGGCTTCCCGGGCAGCGCCTGCCACAGTGCCTTCCTCATGATGGGTGTCGCCGATCAGACCTTCCCGCTTGGCACACACCACGGCTCGTTCCACCATTTTCATGATGGAAGGGACAAATTCACCCCCGAAGTCTGCGGCGGCGGCCAGGATGCCGCTCTCTGCCAGGGCGTCCTTCTGGGTATTCTCTTCCTGCCTTGAGGCGGACATGGCCATCATAATCGCTCCCCGGGCAACTTCCCGGCTATCCGTTTCTCCGCTTGTCATGGGCTCACCTCCCTACTCGCAATATACCTATTATATCTTACTTTTTTCATGAGGGCAAGATGATTTCAACTGTCAAAAAGAGGCAATAACAATGGGCTCCACACCGCATCGCAGACTTTTTCAAAAAAGGGGTTGACATTCGGGATGAAATCGTGTATGATATCCCTTGTCGCCGGTGAAGCGGCAAATGTCGCGGGGTAGAGCAGTTTGGTAGCTCGTCGGGCTCATAACCCGGAGGTCGTAGGTTCAAGTCCTACCCCCGCAACCATGTGGCTCCGTAGCTCAGTTGGCTAGAGCATTCGGTTCATACCCGGAGTGTCATAGGTTCGAATCCTATCGGAGCCACCATTACGAAACCCTTGAGAATCAACGTTCTCAAGGGTTTTTATTTTTATGCATCGCTGTGTATACATGGATGTTTGCGTCAAATGTCCGAAAACGCGTCCAAAATTGGGAGGTTGTATTGCCGGTAAAACCCTTATGACGCAATAGGTTCGGCACTTGTTGTATCTTTCACTTTGCCGTCCGAAAACAGCAGACTTTCCAGTGTTTCTGTGGCCTTGAGAAGGTTCTGTTTTGACGGATCGACGTAGCGATTCATGGTAATCTGGATGTCGCCATGGCCTGCCAACGCTTGGATGGTTTTTGGATCCGCTCCTGTACTGGCAATCAGTGTTAGGAAGGTATGACGAAAAACGTGCGCAGATGCTCCGTGAAGGTCTATCTTCTTAGAGATAGATTGCCACATACGATTGTACATCGTGTGGCTGAGCGGAGATTCCTTATCTGCTTTCGTAGATACAACGAACCCAACTTGCTCTGAATTTTCTTTCAAGATTGTTTCTAACGCAGAGGTTATCGGGATCGTTCGAATACCGTTTTCCGACTTTGTGGTAGTGATAATCGGAGTATTTTGAGCGAGTGTGACATTACGAGTTACATTGATTGTCTTCTTTTCCCAATCAATGTCCTCCCAGCGTAAGCCCAGAACCTCTCCTCTTCTCATACCAGTATACATCATGAGACCAAGTAGTGTCCGTTGGCGAACGTCCAACCGATACAAATTGGCTGCAATATCTTGAAAGTCTTCAAGTTGCAAAGCGTGAACAACTTTTACCTTCTCAGATGGGATAGATAGTTTTCGACTTGTTGCCGGATTGTTATCCACCAATTTGTCTTCCATCGCGTCTTTATACAAGCTGCTAAGGAACACCTTCATCTCTGTCAAATATTTTTTCGAGAGATAAGCTCGTTCATCCAAAAAGGCTTGAATATCTGTAACCGTTATTTCGTCAAGCCTTTTATCTCCGAGCCCAGGAATAATATGATCCTTAGCCATTGTTGCATAAAATTTTATTGATGTTGGTTTTAGTTTCTTGGCCTTAAACACATAAAGCCACTCGTTCAAGTAATCTTTTAATAACGGAACTTTTCCATGTTGCTGCTGTTGCGCGGGCTCTGCCGCTTCGGAATGTTTGACAAACTCCCAGATGCGCCCACTTTTGACATAGGTGGATACTATTTTATCGTTCAGTTCATCAAGGGACGCCGCTTGCAGTTTGACATATTTAGGTTTTTCTCCTTTGAGAGAAACAAGAACGCGGGTGTTTTGGTACGCCATGAAATCTTCCCCTTCCATTGACGACCCTACACCTGCTTCAAAGCTGGCAACCAAAGCAGCCTCAACTTTTGAGAGGTTGAAGATGATGTTGTCCAGCTCGTAAACCACATTTGTTGGAATTATTCCGTTGTCAAGGTTCGGTGCGGCTGCAAAAGATTGATAACCCTTTATAGCCATTTGTACATCTGCATTATAACATCCGTTATTTTGTGGGTCAATTTTTCTTAGCGTAGTCTCCGTAATTGTATCACCCCGTTACAAATTGATAAAAATAAAGGGAGCTTGCCCGGCTCCCTGTTCAGTTTTAAGGTTTCACTTCTCTTCGGGATTGAGAGAATAGCTCATATACATCTTTAGATAATCTCTCATTTTTCGTGCGAAGATGCGAGAATAGATATTGACAATGAATCCAAATAACGACAAATCATACTCTTCTTGCAATGTCATTTGCCTCCTTCCAAGGAGTTTGAGCCATTTCTTCTTTCGTCGGTTCATGTTTCCAGCATCGCCACGTTTTGTCATAGTCATCTTCATTTTCATCCATCAACGGGTTCGCGCCAAATTTACAGCCAGTCGGCGATTTGTGGTGCCGGTGAAAACAGTTTACATATTCGCTTGCTTGGCGAAATGTGATTGGTTTAATTACCATAAACTCAGCTTAGAACCTCCGTTCTGCTCACAGTATCAACACGCAGTTTTCTGGCTCAGCGTAGCTTCAAGCTGTTCAATGTACTCAGCCTCGTCTTCCATCAGTTTCCGAACGCAAAGATCATAATCGTGATACGGACACTGGCCACACCAACGACCTTCGTAACAATTGCGGGCGAAAAACTTTATCTCTTCAGGGGTTGTTTCCATTACGGTTTTTTCCCTCCTCCCCCACGGGGCTGTGTCACGTTCTTGTTCAGTCGGGTAACTATCCCAGAAGCGTATTTGATCTCCTTTCTGGAAATAGCTCTGTGGTTTACTTGAAATAAAGGAAACCGAATTACCAAGAAGGCTATTTGCATCCACATATCCTGCAAATATTTGAGACGTGCCATTATTCAGTGGAAGGTATTCCACCCAAACAGGAACATACCCCTGCTGGTCTCTAGGCATTCTGCATGCTTCTTCTGGTGTTATAATTTTGCTCATTGCCCTGCTCCTTATGAATACGTTGGAAGCTCCATCCATGCAATCACATAGCGATAACGATGATGCGCCCAGCTTTTTCTGGTTGGGTTTTTACCGCCGCGAAAGCTATCTGTATCAACCAGAATCACATCATTATCCCTATCCCCCGGATGAAAGGCAGTGAGATATTTTCCTGCCTTCTTCGGAGGATCCCGCTCCGCGTCATGCCAAACCGGATCCAGCAAATTGATCTTGCCCATACCCAAGCCTCATTGATAAAGGGCCTGATAGATAGCGGAATCGCGAGACGGCATCTTGTTCAGGAGAATAACATTATCGCTGGAGGTGTAGTAATTCATGCCATCGGTATCAGTAAGCGTAATGGTGTCGCTATCGTTATAGTCTTGCCATGACTTGACTTCAATCAGAATAGACTGGCTGGCGGTGAGCTTAATCACCGCAGCCTTATAAGTGTAGTTATCAAAGAGGTACATGCTATTATTGCCAAAGAGATCTGCCGAGGCGGTTCGCGGAGTCAGCCACACTGTAAGCACCGCCAGAATTACAAGGGCAACAATGACAATAAAAGTCTGCACAAACTTCTTCATACCGTCTCTCCATCCTTTACGCAGAGATTGTCTTTCTTGAAATAAACGTCGATATAGATTTCTTCTTTATCTCCATTGTAAGTTACCTCAAAGTAGACACCGCTCGCTTTATCTGTTGACAGAAGAGCCTTCCAGTTCTGAAGCGTCTTGCAAAACCAGACAATGTAGAAGTCGTCTGGAGAAAAAAGAGGCGCTCTTGGAAGCAAGACATCCGCATATTTGCTGGAGCTGCTGCCAATATGTTTGTTAGAATAGTCACAGGCAAGCATCTTTGCCCGTGCGAACACTTCGCTGTTTGTCATTGTTCATTCTCCCTTCAGGACTTCATAGGTTACGCGCATCACAGAGCCATCGATAAAAGTAAACTCATCAGTTCTGGTTGATTTTTTGTCCAGCATCATTTCTTGTTTTATATGCTGGACGACTGCGCGAGTTGCTTCTTCTGTAACCTCTGACTTGTTCTGCCATCTATCTTTCCTTTTGTTCAACGTCCCGGCATAAATGCCGAAAGCGCCACAGCCGACGTGATACTCAGCCATCTTTTTCTTCAACCTCCGTATAGGTCAGTTCAACCATTTCATGCCCTACGTCATAGCTAATGACATAAGGTCGTAGTTCTTTGGGAGCAGGGATGTTGTGAAGAAAACAGGTTTCGGCGATAACGGGTTTAAGGAAGAGGAAAACTTCGGCATAAGAGCAACCATTATCCTGAATGGCTTTAACAAGCTCCTTAATAAAGGGCTCCTTAAACCTTGCTGCGCGGCAGATACGAGAAAACCGTTTACGTGTCATAAACCATCACTCCCCGACAATGGAGCGAATCTGTTCGCACACATGGTCGTTTGACTTCATGGTAGTCTCCGCGACAAGTGCCTGCTTGTTGGCGTACTCGGCGATCTCTCGGAACTGCTGTACCGACTGCTGAAGCTCTTCGTTAATGGCACAGAGCTTGCAATGGGTCTGGTTAAAGATACCAAGTGCTGCGTCACGCTGGGCATTGAGAGAATCCACATCATGCCCAATGCGAGCCATCGCGCCCTGCAAAACCTCCTGCGTGGTCTGCACAGGCTGCTTCTTCTTGAAAATTTTCATATATATTCCTCCGTTTGATCGTCATCATCCCAAGGCCAATCAGCCTCAAGCCCTGCGAAATCCTTAACGGGAACCCTCTTCATCATTTCTTTCAAAAGCTCGTCAGGCCAAATCGTGCCATTGCGGCAGTAATCTTTTGCAAGAGTCCTGGCAAACACCTCGAAAGTTATTTCATAGGATTTATAGCATTTGTTAGCTATAACGATAAGTACACGAATAAAGCCTTCAGAGTACCCTGCGCCACGACAGATCTTCACAAATCGCTTTCTGGTCATGCCGGAATCTCACCGTCCAAACAGCAAGAGGCATAAGTGCTGGCGGTATATGTAAAGAGAACGTTAGGATATTTCTTAACCGCATCCAAGAAATCACCGGGTGCGTTATCGTTATCCAAATCTCCTTGACTGAAAAGAATGCAATACACCTCTTCCTCTGTCAGACGGAACTGTGTAGAAAGCATCATGATACTCTTATCCGTCCAGCCCCGAATTGGAGAAACGCCCCTGACGCGAGAGCAGAAGTGCTTGGTATCAGCTGTAACGCCAGCCTTGGTATCTGCGTCGTCGTACCAATCCAGCCGGTACAGTTCCGCAAACATGCCGACAATCAGCGGAGACTCCGGGCGCTCCCACCGAAGCCCGGAATTTACGGTGATAACTTGAAGCGCAGTCGCAGTGTTGAAAGCATGGTCAAACAAGCTCCCTTCGTAGCGCGCGGAAGACTTTGAAAAGGAATACGGAGCAGAAAGAAAACCTTTCCCAATCAGCCATTCCTTTACATCCTGTGTGACACGGGTTGCTCCGACAGGAAACATATGCTCAAGTGCCGCAAGGCGTTCTTCGTATGTCATAGCTTTTCTCCTTTATCTTCAAACATATATCGCTTGCCATCCAGATGAATGGATTTCATTTGGTTTACTGTCGGTTGCTTGCTCCACGCAACCCAGTCCCTGCTATAGGTCTTGGTAGAAAACCAAAGATCCAGACCATAGACTGCCAGATCTTCATCTGGTGTAAAATGATCCAAGACGGCAGCCCAGATAGTTCCTTCCTTGTCTTGTACCCAGATCGGCTTGACATTCCCCTCCTCACAGGAGATGCGCCTTACCTCTTCCAGAGAAAGCAGGGTTGCTGTACACAAACGTTTGATGAAATCAACAAGCAGATTTTTCTGCCTGGAAAGATCGTCAATAGCGATTTTAGCAAGCGCGAGCTCCTGCTTCAGAGCCTTTTTCTTCATAAGGCTTCCTCCTGATGATTGGGCGGGAAGCGGTTCAGGAACAGTGCAACTGCCAGAACTCCAAGAAGAATCAGAACAAAATCTCTCATTGTTTTTCCTCCAGCCGAATGATGTCATGATACATAAACCGCACGTCATCCATCATGTCGTCGATGTGGAAGTGACCGCAATACCACTTCACCCATGGCTTTATCTTATCGTCTTTGCGGTAATCAGCGATCTCGTCCATCCACTGCTCCATGCTGGTATCTTCCTCCAGACCGCTGAACTGATTGAGCAGCGCATGATTAGGACGGTACTGCAAAGGGCAGGTATGAGACATAATCAGAATATCGGAGTGATAGTCGTCAACCAGATCGCAGTAAAGACTGCCCGCTCTTGCGCGTTCTCCAGCAGACAACTGCTCATCCGGGAACCAGTATGTATGCCGCGAGCTTAGCTCCATATCCAAGCGATACTGCTTATCAATGGAATAAGCGCCGCAGATAATGAAGGTGTTATGGCCGGCGAAGCGATAATACCCGTACTCCTTTGGAAACAGGAGCGAAGGAAAATCCTTATAATACCGGAACTCCCCCTCTATATCTTTCTCATGAAGAAGGACATACTGAAGGTCTGGATTATTTCGATTGATTCTGCGGTCGTGATTACCGCGAAGGAGTACAAAGCGAATGGGCATTTGCTCCAATCGCTTCATATCCTGCAGTGTTCTCCAGTCGTCATCCGGGAAGAAATGCACGCCGTGATCGCCCAGAACAATCATCACATCCTGCTTGGTGGTGTGGTTATCCTCGCAGAATGCTTTGACTTTTGCATAATCCAGATGATAGGGATTGAAATCCCCGTGCTTATCACCTGTAATGTAAACCGCCATACTTATTCCTTTCTGTCAATCGGAACCCAGTTGGTAACGATAATGGTCTCCTCGTGGCATTCTTTAACAACCTCGTAAGGTTGTTCGTAGAACTCGTCTTCCTGATACTCTGTAAGGCCGCGTGCCCAATCAATATTGAAAAAGCGCCCTTTTACCTCGAAAACAGTGGACATATCTCTCGTCCATCTGCTTTCGTATCCTTCTTCTTTGGAAACAATCTTTCCGATTTCGCCATAAGCCATTGCAGCCAGTTCATTCCGCTCGAACTTTTCTCCGGCGTCGTACAGTTTCAGGAACTCTTCGTCCGTCCATAGCTTCAGTGCCATAAACTCAATCCTTTCTATTCATAAAAACATATAGAGAATTGTCATCAGGCTGACGCCAGTGACAAACACTGGCCCATACCACCAATGAAACGCTGCGCCAAACACGGAATAGAAAATAGCAAAAAGAAGATCTGTCGCAGCGAACAGTATGAGATCGACCACCAGAATGGCAACGATGGTCAGCGGAAAATTAGCTTTCTTTTTCATATCGATCCAAATACCCATGCTGGATCAACCAGCAGATTCCAACCGCAACAGAATCGGATTCATCGTCAAACGCATAATCCTGCTTGCCAACATAATGCTCCAGAGCTTCGGCCACCTCTTCCTTGGTTGCTTTCTGGTTTCCCGTAAGCACCTGCTTGATAACGGTAGGCGGAATCTCTTCAAAGACTTTGTTATGCTTCCAAGCATACAGGTCGGCAACGCCAACCATTTTGAAGATGACTTCGGTTTCTGCCGCGTGTTTGTGAAAGCCGCGCTCCCTGACAAAAATCAATTCCATATCGGAACTCATATAGGAGCGCAGCTCTTGAGCGTTCTCGGCCAATCTTTGACCGTGCGGTTTCTTGCTGCCTTTATAGTTCTTGTTATCCACAACCGACTTGCGAATGAGCTGTACCGTCCGGGCTTCGGGATCACAGTGAAGGATAGAGAAGCCGGGACGGTTCATGCTCAGATCCGCACAGAATAATTTGACCTAGGTTTTCTCTGCCATCAGTACTCACCGCTTTCTATCTTCTGAATAGCATGGTCGAGATACCAACGCGCCTTCTTGAGATCCTGAAGGCGGTCGTCTTTATGACCCGCTCTGGAACAATACTTGAGAGTATTGCCAATACAGAACGCATACCCAAGCCCAACAGCGTCGATATAATCAATGCTCTCGATCTTGCCGAAGGTATAATGAGAAGGGTGGTTTACCGCATCATTTTCTACGACAAGCGGGACGGGAATCGTCGTGCCAACAAATGGGCTCTCAGAACGATTCGTCGTAAAACTATCCATGGGATTACTTTCCCGTGCTGCCAAATCCGCCATTTCGTTTCTCCTTTGTCATGTCTCCGTAAGTGATGCCATACGGCAGGAAGATGCCCTGCATGATTTTTTGCCCGACCTTGATGTCCAGTGGTTTATCAACCGTCAAGCCGACCATGATGTGGCCCTCGTTGTCAGAATGGTAGTAATCCTCATCCACCACGCCGATGGTATTCAGCAGCCTTGTGCCATACTTGAAACCAAGACCGGACTTCGGCGTAAGAAGCAGAACCCAGCCGCGATCCATCTTGCAGCGAATCCCCGTCGGGAATTTGAATACATGCCCCGGTTCAAAGTGCATATCCATCGGCATGAAGAAATCATAGCCGGCAGAGCCTTCGGTAGCGCGTTCCGGAAGGTGAACACTGTTATAATGCTCCAGCAGATAGCGGTTCTTTTCAACGTCGGCAATCGTGTCAAGGTGTTGACTCAAGTACGGATCAGACCCCATCCAGTCCTTGACGAAAGTGTCATAGCTGACTTTATCGAACTTTGCAATGCAGTTCATACCTAACCTCCTTGTGCTTTGCTATAGTTAATTGGGGCGAATTTGTTTAGAATGTTCCGGGTAAAAATAAAAAAGAAGGAGTTATTTAACAGGCAACGAAATACTACTTAAACCAACTTGTCAGGAGGGTTGTTTATGGTGCGATATACCCAAGAGCAGAAAGAAGAAGCGCTGAAACTGGTGCAAGAGCTGGGTGTTGCAAAGGCGAGCGAAGAGCTGCACATCAGCACCCAGACGCTTTACAAATGGCGCAATGAAGTACTGATAAAGATTAAAGAAGATCTGAACAATGAAGCGAACAAGGCAGAACAGCCGGAGGCTCACGACGATCTGGATCACAAGGCGGTAAAAGACCTGATTGATCCCACCGTGGAACTGAAAGCCAGAATAGAAGCGCTGGAGGCTGAGAATGCCGTGCTGCGGGAACGCAACGAGAAAATGCGCAACCTGCTGGAGAGTATGCTGAAAGCCATTACAAACGCATAAAGAAAAGGGTTGCCTCTTGCAAAAAGAGACAACCCAATTTTTAATTCACAGGAACCGCCAGTTCTTGGTTAGCGCAACCATCGTATCATAAGGGCAGTCCGTATGAGAACGGCAGCGGATCCAGATGCGGCTGTCACGAATGAACACCAGCACACGGTAGACGACGTTGGTTTCGTAACCCATACTGCCATTAGTTCCGATGAACATGGCACGGCACTCCAAGCACTCGCCGGACGGCTTCAGCCACTCAAGCATTCTTCTTTTCCTCCTTGGACTTTTTCTCCTTCCGACGTTTCTCATCTTCTTCCCGTTGTTCTCTGAGACGGCGGTTCGCCTGAAGAGCAGCAAGGGTAGCAGCCTGATTGGCAGTGGCGCAGGCAGCAGTAGCAGCGATAATAGCGGCGTTAATCATAAACATTACTCCTTTACTTGACGATTAAATAAAATTCGTTTTAGGCTTGGCCATAGTCTTTCTTGTGAGATTCCAGAACATCACGCAGGATCATTTGTCTTCCTGCAAGACTGCTTTGACACATACGATTGGCACTCTGCAATTTGAGCACACATCACATCCGACATTCCAAGACGAGTTGTGCTGCATCTCGATTCATCACCGCCGAGCAAGTAGTGATAAATGCAGTCCTCACAGATTCCATTTCTGTAAGGATATTTGGCGTACTGCCCTTTGGGTTTCATACTCATACCTCTCACTTCTTGGTTGCATTCCGACTCTCATTGATATCTGCTTTCCACTTTTCAAACAGGCGCGGCGTATATTGCATCCACCGGACGTTGGGCAACTGCACCGTAAGATCATCGCCAGCACGGTCGGATTTGTTCAGCCGTGGGTGGAAAGTATTGATCCAGTAGATTTCATACAGGTACATATCTGCGACGGTTTTATAAACACTGTACTCAATCTTAGTGACCTGATTGATGTCGATGAGAATATAGTATTTCTTTTTGAAGAAGTGACTGCGAAGACGATCACACAGCGGTTGAGAAGTTCTGCCGACATAGACGATCTCATCGCCATAATAGATACGATAGACCAGATGTTCACCCTTGCCGGCCTTGCGAACTTCCCGCTTTTTAATGATGCGCATAGGGCTCCTCCCAGAGGACAAGTTTCTTTTGCTCCAGACTGGCAGGAATGTCAATGATGCGCTGGTTCGCAGAGCCCTTAAACACCAGTTGTTTATTTGCCTGCTCCTGTTGGAAAGGGCCATCCACCAGCATATCGCAAAGAATCAGAATCTTGCGGTACTGCTCGCTCGAAAAAGCCAGAGCCATAATATCTTCAAAGGTATAGCCTGTGTAGATCCAGACATCCTTCCCTAATCGTTTGGCGACGGTTGCCAAACGTATAGAGGCTGCAACGTTTTGCGGAGCCAGCGGTTCACCGCCAAGCAAAGTCAAGCCCTGAATAAAGGAGCGATCGAGAAGGCTTTGAACCTTCTCAATCGCTTCAGGTGTAAGAGGTGTGCCGTAGTCATAATCCCACGCTTCACTGTTGAAGCATCCCGGACACTGATGAGGACACCCCGAAAGAAAGACGGACACCCGGACGCCGGGGCCATCGGCAATATCCATTGGTTTAATAGCAGCATAATTACTCATAGATGCAGCACCCTGTCTTGGATTTCTTCTGTTCGGCCTTGATTCCAGAAGTTCGTACCTAAATACCCGCATGTTCTGCGGACAACGCTCATTTTATTTTGGTCGCGGTTTCCACAGTTTGGACATTCCCAGACGAGCTTTCCGTTGTTGTCCTTAACGATTTTGATTTCACCATCAAAACCGCAAACACAGCAATAGTCGGATTTGGTATTTAGTTCAGCATACATAATGTTGTCATAGATGTGCCGAATCAATTCCAGCACAGCAGGAATATTATGCTGGAGATTAGGCACCTCCACATAGCTGACTGCGCCGCCCGGAGAAAGCCGCTGGAACTCGGCTTCAATGGTGAGTTTAGAGAAAGCGTCGATGGGCTCGCGGACATTGACATGATAGGAATTGGTAATGTAGTTGTGGTCGGTAACTCCTTTAATGATACCGAACCGATTTTGCAAGCACTTGGCAAACTTGTAAGTAGTACTCTCGATTGGTGTCCCATACGGCGAATAATCAATGTTTTCCGCGAGTTTCCATTCATCGCATTTATCGTTGAGCTTCTGCATAACCGCAAGCGCGAAGTCTTTCCCGTCTCCGGTATGAGATTCTCCCGTCATATAGTAGACACACTCGTACAAACCCGCGTACCCCAACGAAATGGTCGAGTACCCGTTGTACAGGAGCGCATCAATAACTTCGCCTTTTCCAAGACGAGCCAGTGCGCCATGCTGCCAAAGAATCGGCGCGACATCAGATGGTGTGCCAAGCAAGTGCTCATGACGAAGCCTGAGAGCACGGTGACACAGTTCCAACCGTTCTTCATAGATCTGCCAGAACTTCTCCATGTCGCCGCCAGAAGACAACGCAACATCAGGAAGATTGATTGTCACGACACCTTGATTGAATCTGCCATAATATTTATGTTTTCCGGGGACATAGTTCCTCGCCTTGGCGATATTGCCAAGCCCTTTATCCGTGAAACGATCCACAGTTAGGAACGATCTGCACATTAAACCCCGTGTCGCCACGGGAACTGACTATATCTTCTGCCGTTAAGCAGCCTTACGCTTCGGTTTTGCAGACGCTTCGTTTCCTAAAACGTCGCTGGTGCTTATCTCCAGCCCTACTCCCATACATTCATCAGGGATAGTCGATACACGTTCAATATACTCAAATTCGTATTGGTAGTTGTTAGTTTTCTTTGTTCCTTTTAAGATTCCTGTAATTGTTTTTCGATTAAGTCCAAGCGCCTCTGCGCAAGAACGGATACTTGGAAACTCAAAAGTACATTTGGTTTCTTTATTGATTACCATAATGGCATGGCTGCGATGATGATTATGATACAAGTTCTTATCATACCCTTGCTGAGTATTATAAGAATTAGAGCACCACTCCAGATTCGTCATTTGATTATTCAGTTTATTCCCATCAATGTGATTGACTTGAGGATAATCATTTGGATTCGGGATAAGGGTTTCAGCGATTAGTCGATGAATCCTGACATACTTTTTCTTTTTGTTTTGCCTGAAAGAAACCATATAATATCCAACATTGTCAATCCATTTGCAGAGTTTCTTGTACTCACCTCGGTCAAAACGATAAACATCTTCGCCTTCAATAAAAATCCCTTCATATTTCGTTTCCTCTATAGAATCACTCCCTTTAGAAATAATGAATACGAATTATAGAAGTATAAAGATCGCACGGTCTCAACTCAGAGAGTCCTAACCGTTAGCAGGGATATACCCCACACCCACGAGCGTGGTTCAAAAGGTTTTACATGAGCTGAGATTTGTCCCACCCATGCACGGATATACATCGCCAGCTTTCAGCTCGCGCATGATCTTCCGTGAAATATAATCGGGAACCATTCGTTTGGCGGTACACTGCGCTGCAAGCTCGGTCAAGTAATAATACCTAGAACCCGGCACTATATTATTTTCATCGAGCGCATAGATCAGTTTTGGGAATGCAGGCGTGATCCAGATGCCTTTCTCGTTTTTCACACCCTGCATACGCTGCCGTAAAACTTCCGCAATCACCAAAGCCAAATCTTCTCGCTGTTCTTCTGACGCTTCGTTGATATCCATATAGACCGTGACAAACGGGGCTTGGCCATTGGTGGTCATCAGAGTGATAATTTGATATTGCATCGTCTGGACTCCGCGACGAATATCTTCCTGAACCATGCGATCAATCATTTCATTCCATGCGGTAGAGCCCATCGCGGCTTCCATGTCGGCATAATCACTTCGGAATTTTTGACGTGACGATTCAACGAATGGAGCAAGATGCGTGAGTGTAATCGTCTGGCCGCCATACTGGCTGGAGGCAACCTGTGCAATAACCTGCGTTGCAATGTTGCAGGCGGTAGAGAACATGTGTGGCTTTTCAATCAGCGTACCGCTAATCACTGTACCGTTCTGAAGCATGTCCTCCAAATTTACCAAGTCACAGTTGTGACTATCCTGAATGAAATAATCAGAATCATGGAAGTGGATGATGCCTTTGTCATGCGCGTCCATAATTTCCTTTGGAAGAAGAATACGGCGGGTAATGTCTTTGCTGACTTCGCCTGCAATATAATCCCGCTGTGTAGGGAGAACGCTTGGATTTTTATTACTGTTTTCCTGCTTGACTTCCTCGTTGCGGTAATTGACAATTCCAAGAACCGCACCGTCAATAGTGTTTCCCTGCCTGCGAAGCGCATGCTCGTAGCGATAGCAAACATATGCTTTTGCCACCTCATATGCTCCGCTCTTCATTAGTTCATTTTCAACGATATTCTGAATTTCTTCGACATGCGGTGCGTGCTGCATACTAATGCATTGAGCAACAACCGCATTCGTAACGTTGCTTACTCTTTCCTGAGATAGATTCAAGCTCTCAGGGATTTCGGCGTTCGCTCGTGAAATAGCAGAGCGAATCCTTTCAAGATCAAACGGTACTTCTGCACCGTCGCGCTTGATTACGTTCATGGTATCCCTCGTTTCATTGCTCCAAATCAATTTCTTCAAGCTGGGCTCTCATCTCAAGCACATAGAGATATTCACCCATTGCTTTTGCCTGACGCTTCAGCAGATCCAGCGGGCAATCAGGCTGGAAATCCAGCGTACCAATCTCATACTTGATAATCATCAGGTGCAGGCGTTGGTAACGCTCCTTGGTCTGATAATACTCAGCACGGAAGCGATCTTTATAATCATCGCTGAGCATCAGGTCTACGGTATTTTTGAGTGGCATTCTTTATTACCTCGATATTGTCTTCTTATATCTCATCACTTTTCCATTGACCATCCGAACCGCAATCACATCCGGGTAACCATCGGCATCTTTATCGATACTCAGATAAGTTACTTCAGCAATTTCTTCCGGCCTCTTATGGTGCTGTTCACAAGCGGAGCAGGCATCTACAGAGTCGAAACGAGTGTGGCAATAGTTGCATTCATAGAGGGTAATTGTCTTCATGCTTACCTCCTTATGCGTCGCTGGCTTTGAAGTTATAGACAGGCTGCATGATACGGTCAATGATAACAGTATCTCCAATGGCAGAGACAATCTGTTCCATCGGCTTATAAACCATAGGCGATTCATCCTTCGTGGCTTCGCAGACAGACGTAGTATAAATACCGCGCATGGATTCCTGAAACGCCTGCATGTCTACCTTGGCTTTGGCTTCCGAGCGGGACATGATGCGTCCTGCGCCATGAGGAGCGGAGTAGTTCCAATACGGATTTCCCTTTCCTGTACACAGGAGTGTACCGTCGCGCATGTTCATAGGGATGACCAGCCGTTCACCAGAGAGTGCAGAGACAGCCCCTTTGCGGAGGACATGCTGCCCATCAGGGAGTGTGGTAATATAGTTATGCTTGGTGTCGATGATGTCGTCACAAACTTCATCCGGCCAACCCATGTATCCAGCAATAATAAAAGCAATGCGCTTGCGGTTTCGTTCAGCATATGCCTGACAGAGTTTCATGTCATCCAGATAATCCTGCATAAGCTGTCCACTGAGATGTGTTACCTGCTTGGGCAACTTCTGTACAGGGTGAGCCTTGAGGTAGGCTTCGATCTCCTGCTGACGACCCTGCCGTTTCAATTCGTCAACTGCTTTT